>JANXRX010000282.1 GCA_025352905.1 Bacteroidota bacterium
GCGCTTACACCCGCTGTTAGCGGGCAATACCTGAGCCTGGGCGAGTCAGTAAAACTGGCCAAAAATACAACCACACTCAATTCAGGCGATCCGCTCAACAACCGCAAATTCACACTGCTAGGCGACCCGGCCCTGCGATTATCCTTTCCTGCTTTGCGGTTAGGGATCACATCGCTTAATAACAGGCCCGTTAGCGGAACGGATACCTTGCGGGCGCTAGGAAAATACAGCTTATCGGGTATAGTAACAGATCCGGCAGGCATCCGGGTGAATAATTTTACAGGGATATTACAGGTTATCATTTTTGATAAAGCGCAGGCAATAAAAACATTGGGAAATGGCCCAACAAGCCCGGTTACTTCTTTCAACCAGCAGGCAAACGTTTTATACAAAGGCAATGCTTCCGTAACCAATGGACAGTTCTCTTTTTCTTTTATCATTCCCAAAGACATCAATTATCAGCCCGGCAGGGCGAGGATCAGTTTGTATGCCAGTGATGGGATCACGGATGCGAATGGGATCAATACTTCTTTTTTTGTGGGAGGCACGGCCGGTGTGGTTACAGACAATATAGGCCCCCTGATACAGCCTTACCTGAATGATGAAAAATTTCAAAACGGGGGATTAACCAGCGAGAACCCATTGTTACTTGTAAAATTGTTTGATTCATCGGGTATCAGCACATCCGGTAATGGTATTGGTCATGATATTACTGCAGTCATAGATAATAATGAGAAGAACATCTTTGTACTCAATGGGTTCTATACCGCTTCTGTAGACAGTTACCAGAGCGGCCAGGTACTTTTTCAATTGCCCGGGCAGGCGGAGGGAAAACATTCTATCCGGATCAAAGCATGGGATGTAGCCGATAATTCTTCTGAAGCAACACTTGATTTTGTGGTACGTAAACAGGAGCAGCTATCGGTTACGCACGTGCGAAATTTCCCTAACCCTTTCAGCGGTAGTACCACGTTTGCATTTGAGCATAACCAGCCGGGAACGGATCTGGATATTACCATTACTATTTTCGATGCAACAGGGAAAATGGTAAAAGAGATCCGTCAGCTGGTAAATACCCCCGGCACAAGAAATTGCCAGGTAATTTGGAACGGAGATACACAATCAGGCGCAAAACTCACAAAAGGTGTTTATATTTACCACGTGGTAGTCGCTGCCGGAACGAACAAAACTGAAAATACCCAGCAACTAATATCCTTCTAAAACTGTCTGAATGGTTTGATCTCTACGTTAAAAGGTTTCTATTGATATCATTAAATTACAGGTGCATGATCCATGCAAAAATGTAGTGCGGGAACGGGCTTTTCGCAAAACATTTTTTTTGTCCGGCAAGCGGTTCCGGTAGTTTAATGCTCTTGATATTAATACATTTTATAATCAAATCGTTTTTGATGCGTATTATCACGAAAAAGATCTATGCGGTTACAGCCGCAGTTATTTTGGTAAGTGCTTCGGTTTCAGCGCAAACCGAACCGATCAATATCGTTTCCACGGCAGTACCCTTCCTGCGGATCTCGCCCGATGCAAGGGCCGGTGGTATGGGCGATCTCGCCATTGCCACATCACCCGATGCCAACTCACCCTTCTGGAACCTGGCCAAAGTGCCTTTTGCAAAGAAAAATACCGCTATTGCCGTAAATTATACACCCTGGTTAAAGGACCTCGGGCTGAATGATGTGTACCTCGCAAGCCTGGCAGCTTACCATAAATTAAATGACCAGGAGGCCATCTCCACATCGCTCCGTTTTTTCAGTTTGGGAAATATCCAGCTAACCGATTATTCAGGTAATGTATTGAACAATATCAAACCCAGCGAGTTTTCCATTGATGCCGGTTACTCAAGACTGCTGAATGAAAAACTGAGTTTGGGTGTTGCCTTGCGGTATATCAATTCGCGGCTGGTGATCGGGGATGTGGGAACCGGTGTGGTATATAAGGCAGGTACCTCGGTAGCGGGTGATATTTCCCTGTTCTATCACGGTGAGGATAAAAGCGGAGGCGGGCTTAACTGGGGTATAACGCTTTCCAACCTGGGGGGTAAGATCGGATATACCAATGATGCCCGCAATAAAGACTTTATTCCGGCTAATCTTGGGTTAGGTATTGCGTATACAAAAGTGATCGATGATAACAATAAAGTTACCGGAGGCATCGATATCAATAAATTACTGGTACCGATAGCGCCTACGGCAACCGGCGTATATGCAACGGATTCAGCCAACCTGGCTTCTTACCGGAGTTCGGGCGTGGTAACCAGTTTCATGAAATCTTTTAGTGACGGTACCAACCAGGTAAATGATCTGCAGGCCTCGCTTGGCGCCGAATACAGTTATAATGACCAGTTCTTTTTCAGGGCAGGCTATTTTTATGAGAATAAGAACCGGGGAAACAGGCAGTTCTTTTCAGTGGGCGCCGGTTTCAATATCGATGTGTTCAATGTCAATTTTTCTTACCTGGTACCATCCGGCAGCGGTGTAACACGCAATCCTTTATCAAATACACTTCGCCTCGGGATCGTTTTTAATCTTGGCGGAGAATAAATTTCCGTCACGTTGTTGGTCTCCGCCGTTGTTGGTCTTATTACCAACAACAAAGGTATCATGACCAACAACACAACAAGGTCTTATGACTAACAATACAGAAGGTATCATGACCAACAACACAAACACAAAAATTTAAAACATGGGTATCCGCATAGGTTATGGTATTGATTTCCACCAGCTGGTAACCGGCAGGGATCTGTATATCGGCGGGGTGCTCATTCCGCATGATAAAGGGGCACTTGGGCATAGTGATGCGGATGTGCTGCTGCATGCTATCTGTGATGCATTGCTTGGCGCTGCCTGCCTGGGCGATATCGGTGTTCATTTCCCAGATACCTCGGCTGAATTTAAAAATATCGACAGCAAAATATTACTCCGGAAAACAGGGGAGCTGATCAAAGCAGCGGGGTATTCTATTGTAAATATCGATTCAACACTTTGCCTGGAAGCGCCAAAGATTAAGCCTTATGTGGTGCAGATGCAACAGACCATTGCGGAGGTTTTGGGTATACCCGTCAAGGATATTTCTATAAAAGCCACTACTGCCGAGACCATGGGTTTCGTGGGAAGGAAGGAGGGCCTGGTGGCTTATGCGGCCTGTTTGATCAGTTCATGATCCGCTTCTGTCCTGTATAATTCATCACCGGCAGGCAAAAATCACACAACCGATTATTTAAAACCTTTAATTTGTACAACTTTACAGGGTATCCTAATATACATATATGAAGAAAGCATTGGTTACAGGGATCACGGGCCAGGATGGTGCTTATTTAGCGGAATTGTTATTGAAGAAAGGTTATGAAGTACATGGTATCAAGCGGAGAAGTTCCCTATTTAATACCGGCAGGATTGATCATTTTTACGAAGATCCGCATATTCCCGACAGGCACATGGTACTGCACTATGGCGACCTGACAGATTCCACTAACCTGATCGGCATTATCCAGAAGGTACAACCCGATGAGATCTATAACCTGGCGGCGATGAGCCATGTACATGTTAGCTTCGAAACACCCGAATACACAGCAAACGCAGATGGGATAGGCACTTTACGTATCCTTGAAGCGGTAAGATTATTAGGGCTCACCCAAAAAACAAAAATTTACCAGGCCTCAACTTCAGAATTATACGGGCTGGTGCAGGCAGCGCCGCAGAGCGAAACCACTCCCTTTTATCCAAGATCACCTTATGGAGTAGCGAAATTGTATGCCTACTGGATCACGGTCAACTATCGCGAAGCGTATAATATGTTCGCCTGTAACGGAATACTATTTAACCACGAGTCGCCATTGCGCGGGGAAACTTTTGTAACGCGTAAAATAACGCGGGCAGTAGCAAAGATCGCTCTCGGGTTACAGGATATGCTCTATCTCGGTAACCTTGATGCAAAACGCGATTGGGGACATGCCAAAGACTATGTGGAAGCCATGTGGCTGATGTTGCAGCAGGAAAAGCCGGAAGATTTCGTGATCGCAACAGGCGTCACTACCCAGATCCGTGATTTTGTAAGAATGGCGTTTAATGAAATAGGGGTTTCATTGAAATTTGAAGGAAAAGAAGAAGGAGAAACGGCTGTTGTGGCAGCTTCTACCGGAAAATACCCCGTGCCGGTTGGCAAAGTGATCTTAAAAGTAGATCCCCGTTATTACCGCCCTACAGAAGTGGACCTGCTGATCGGCGATCCCACGAAAGCAAACGAAAAACTGGGTTGGAAACCTAAATATGACCTGGCCATGATGGTAAAGGAAATGGTAGCCAGTGATCTTTCCATATTTGAAAAACAGCAATTCCTGAAGAACAGCGGTTTTGATGTTAAGAATGAATTTGAATAGAGAGAAGCTATCACATGAACCAACAATCAAAGATATATATAGCCGGTCATCGGGGTATGGTAGGTAGTTCTATTGTTCGCAGGTTGAAAAAAACAGGATATACAAACCTGATCAGCAAAACATCATCCGAACTGGACCTGCGTAACCAACAGGCAGTAAATAATTTTTTCGAACAAGAAAGACCGGAATATGTTTTCCTGGCAGCCGCAAGAGTAGGCGGCATTGAGGCTAACAATACGTATCGCGCAGATTTTATCTATGAGAACCTGATGATCGAAGCGAATATTATTCATGCTTCTTATCTTGCTAAGGTTACCAAGTTACTTTTTTTAGGCTCATCCTGTATTTATCCCAAACTGGCTCCCCAGCCGCTAAAAGAAGAATATATTTTATCGGGGTACCTGGAACATACCAACCAGCCATACGCTATTGCCAAGATAGCCGGGATCGAATTGTGTGATTCCTACCGGGCCCAATATGGCTGCAATTTCATCTCGGCCATGCCTACCAATCTCTATGGCCCCAATGATAATTATGACCTTGAAAAATCGCATGTGCTTCCGGCCATATTACGAAAATTTATTACCGCAAAACGGGAAGGGCATAAAGAGGTAGTAATCTGGGGAACCGGCACGCCAAAACGAGAGTTTTTGCATGTAGACGATCTTGCAGAAGCATCGCTTTTCCTGATGGACAGGTATAATGAAAATGGGCTGGTCAATATTGGTGTGGGGGAAGATATCAGTATCCTGGATCTTGCATTGCTTATTAAACAGATCGTTGGTTATAGTGGCGAGATCGTTTTGAATGCGGATAAACCTGATGGCACCCCGCGTAAATTAATGGATGTTTCCAAGCTTACTTCCTTTGGCTGGAGCGCTTCCATTGCGCTGGAACAGGGTATTACATCTGTTTATAATGATATCAAAAATACTGTTTGGAATTAAGACATACTGCCAGCCTCTTTGCAGGTGTTCATTTTTTATTTTCGCAATATCCATGTTAACTGGAAAAAAATTCCCGGCCAAAGAAAATGGATGGCAGAATACACGTAAAGAAGGCTGTTATTGAGCAAATCCGCCACCGCCGGTTTTTGACAGGAACTGTATATAATTCTTTATCTTACACCATCTATTTAGCTTGATTTCCTGCTTGTTACAAGTATTGTGTGACCCAGGTTGGCGGAGCCTTGCAAAAAATGGTATATTGTTACCTGCCTTCATTTTTAAAACTGAGTTTATAAATGATCGTTATCTCTCATCGCGGTTATTGGATGGATCCGGCTGAAAAAAACACGGAAACAGCTTTTAAACGTTCCTTTGACCGGAACTTTGGTACGGAAACAGATATCAGGGACCAGGGTGAAGATCTCGTAATATCCCATGATATGCCATCCGCTACCAGCCCTACACTAGGCGGCTTTTTTGATCTTTACCAGTCAAATAACCTGCTGCTGGCATTGAATATCAAATCAGACGGATTGCAAAAAAAACTGAAGCAGTATATTGTGCAAAACGATATTACCAATTACTTTGTTTTTGATATGTCGGTTCCTGATACCGTTGGCTACCTGGCAGAGGGCATGAATGTTTTCTGCAGGCAAAGCGAGTGGGAACCGGTATCAGCCTTGTATGATTCCTGCAAGGGTGTTTGGCTGGATGCATTCAAAGACACCTGGTATGATGAAAACCTGATAGCTGGGCATTTGAAACAACATAAAAAAGTAGCCATCGTATCCGCCGAACTGCATGGAAGGGATCACCACGAACACTGGGCAAAGCTCAAAAGAATGTCATGTATATATAGTGATGACCTGATCCTTTGTACGGACTTTCCTGAACAGGCAGAAGCGTATTTTACAGTATCATATAAAACAGCAAAATTGTGATTAAAGCAATTATTTTTGACATGGATGGCGTACTGATCAATGCCAAAGAATGGCATTTTGAAGCGCTGAATAAAGCACTTTCTTTTTTTGGAAAGGAGATCAGCCGGTATGACCACCTGGTTACTTTTGACGGGCTGCCTACCAAAAAAAAATTGGAAATGCTTTCTCTCGAAAACAATTTTCCTCATGGGTTGCATGGTTTTGTAAATGAACTGAAACAGGAATATACCATGCAGATCACTTATGCAAACTGCAAGCCTAAGTTCACTCATCAATACGCACTTTCCCGTTTAAAGAACGAAGGATACCGGTTAGTTGTCTGTTCCAATTCCATCAGGAACACCGTTGAGGTGATGATGCAGCGGTCGGGTCTTTCACAATACCTTGATTTCTTTTTATCCAACCAGGACGTTCCCAACGGAAAACCATCGCCTGATATATATAACAAAGCATTTGAACAGTTGCAGTTGCTGCCAGAAGAATGCCTGATCCTGGAAGATAATGAGAACGGGATAAAGGCGGCGCTGGCAAGCGGCGGGCATCTTTTGAAAGTCAAAGATGTTGACGACGTGACTTACTGGAATATCATTAATCAAATAAACCTGATCAAGTGAGTGGAAAACTAAATATCATCATGCCGATCGCCAGCGCGGCAGACTGGGCAGGGAATGCAGATTACCTATATCCTAAATACCTTGTCGAGATCAATAACAAACCATTGATCGAACACGTACTCGAAAACCTGGCATCGATCCAGGACAATATCTATTTTTACTTTATTCTGAAAGAAGAAGATTGCCTGAAGTATCATATCGACAATATTGTGAAACTGCTGGTTCCGAATTCCTCGGTGATCATGCTTAAGAACAATACTAAGGGAGCGATCTGCTCAGTGCTGATGGCGGTAGACAACATTGACCACGAAGAAGAATGTGTGATCGTGAACTCTGATCAGATCATTGACGGCAGTCTGGCGGAAAGCCTGGCTTTCTTCCGCAAACAAAAAGCCGACGCGGGAATACTCACTTTTAATTCCGTGCATCCAAGATGGTCCTATGCATTGCTGGACCAAAACAAAGTTCTCCAGACTGCAGAAAAAAATCCTATCAGTAAAAATGCTATGGCCGGGTTTTATTATTTTAAATCTTTCCGCTTGTTTATCGAAGGCGCCTTTACCGCTATCCTGCAAGATGATAATACCAACGGGCAGTTTTATACTTCTGCCGTATTAAATTACCTGGTGCTCCGGAATTTGCAGGTATGGCAATACCCGATAACCAACCAGCAATATCATTCTTTCTATTCGCCTCAGCGGATCAAGGAATTTGAAATGTATATACAAAAAAAGAACGCATGACGGTTGCGAAACTGAATGAAATGACAGGTGGGTGGTTCATCGGAAAATTTGAGCCG
The DNA here is from genome assembly GCA_025352905.1 of Bacteroidota bacterium. GTDB lineage: Bacteria > Bacteroidota > Bacteroidia > Chitinophagales > Chitinophagaceae > Sediminibacterium. Next base: position 7,695 of record JANXRX010000282.1, read on the forward strand.
ACACTATTATCGACGGATGATTTTGAAGTGGCGGTTAAACGATACAAAGCCGGCGATCATGAAAAACAACACTATCATAAACAGGCGGTAGAATTCACCGTAATATTAAATGGGGAAGTGGAAATGTCGGGCAAAAAATTTTCTGATGGTGATATTATCCGGGTTGAGAAGAACGAATCCACTGATTTCCGGGCGCTTACGGATGTCATAACCGTTGTTGTTAAAACACCCTCCGTTGCCGCTGATAAATTTATTGTGGATGAAGGCTAGGCTTATCCGGATCGTAAAAGCATGTAAACTTTGGGGGATCTATATAGCTGCCTTTGGCGCCAGGATGAAAAGACGTACAACCCAACCCTGGGTTCTTGCACGGGTAGCCTGTTTGGGAATGGATACCTACCAACTATTAAACACACGGCTGCCGTTATACAATATTCAAAAAGGCCGTGTTGATTATCTCTATAGAGTTAACACGGGAATACCGGGTGTGAGGGCCAGGGCGAAAGCGATCATACCTTTCATTGAACGCGATGATATCAAGGAACTGATCATGCAGGAAGAGTTTTCGGATCTTTTATTTCAACGGCCGCCGGAAATGCTTTACATGGATTCCTATTCGGAACTGACCGACCAGTTATTTGTTTCCAAAAAAAATGCAGGGTCTTTCTGTTGTAACTACTCGGACCTTTTGGGCAACTTTACGAACGACTTTATTGCGGAAGGGTTGCTACCGGAGAATAGCCTGGTAACGCATTACCGTAATTTTTTTTCACTGATCAGGGAGCGCTTTGGAGCGATCGATATTCTTTTTATACATTTTCCCTGTAAACTCGATGCACGCGAGGAATTTATCTCGCGGCACCATAGTATCAAAGAAGCTATACAGATGATCCACACGGAGTTTTTACCTTTTTATATATACGAAGTGCCGGATGAAATGGTGGAACACGCCGCAAATGACCGTTTTCCTTATCATTATGGAGCGGTCACTTATCAATACCTGCAAGCCCTTATTAATAAAAATCACTTCATTTCATGAATATTGTTATTCCAATGGCTGGTCGGGGAAACAGGTTTGAAATAGCGGGTTACCGTAAACCAAAGCCATTTATAGATGTTGCCGGTAAGCCTATGATCAGCCGGGTTATTGAAAACCTGTATTACCCTGGCGCCAAATATTACCTGATTGCGAAAAGTGAGCATCTTGAACGCGAAAAGGAACTCGTTAAAAGTATCCGCAACAAGTATGATGTTACCTTTATTGAACTTAATGAAGTTACAGAAGGTACTGCCTGTACGGTACTATTTGCGCGCCGGTTTATCAATAATGACAGCCCATTGCTAATCGCCAACTCAGATCAGCTGGTAGATAATTCCATAGAAGATTTTATCAACGATTGTTTTCAAAGGGGGCTTGACGGATCTATTTTATGTTTTACGGATTCGCAAAAAAGCCCCAAGTGGTCGTTTGCCAAAACAGATGACCAGGGACTGGTCACGGCTGTGAAGGAAAAAGTACCCATATCGGATCTTGCAACGGTTGGTATCTATCTTTTCTCCAAAGGGTCCATTTTCGTGGATGCCGCGATCGATATGATCATAAGAAATGAGCGGGTTAACAATGAATTCTATACCTGCCCTGTATATAACTATGCCATAGCCAACCGGTTCCGCTTTGGAACCTATACCATTCCTGAAACCGCTATGCATGGCCTCGGCACCCCGGAAGACCTGGATAGTTACTTAACAGTCAATAAACACTAAGCGTGTCGAGAAAAAAAAATGCTTTCCGGGGTTTTTTTGCGGATTTAGGTGGAATGCTCATTGTTCAGTTGCTATCACTCGCGCTGATCCCTTTTTACTTACGGTTTATTTCATTAACAGATTACGGTTACTGGCTTGTAATTTCTTCCATTATCGGATGGATCGGTCTGGCCGACTTCGGAATTGGTTTTGCGGTTACCAGGTTTTTTATAAAAGCGCTAAATACACCCGGAAAGGATGAAACGCATGTAAACCAGGTGGCCAACACAAGTCTTTTCCTTTTTTCCGTTATCTCAGTTCTTTTTTTGGTCGCAGGAATTGCCTTATCTGCTTTTTTTCAGCAATGGTTTCATATAGGTGATAAAGTGTTCAGGGTATTCTTTATAGCTTTCCTGGTTTCTTTAATAAACAGTACCATCACGATCCCTTTTGCCATTTTCAGCGGTATACTGGAAGCAAAACAGAAGATAGCGCTTAACCGCAATATCCAGACGATCAGCCTGCTGGTGCAATTTCTATCCAGTATTGGATTTATGTTATATTTCAAAAGTATTGTAGGGCTGGCTATCAGCCTGCTGGCAGGAACAGTTGTGAGTTCCTGTATACTTTTTATATATGCACAAAAAGAAACGGCGTTACGCTTTTCAAGAAATCATATCAGCAAAAAACTGCTGAAAGAGCTATTTACTTTCGGCGGATATTTTCAGGTAGGCAGAACCGCCAATATCATAGCCACCAGCACAGATAATCTTTTCATCGCCTCATACCTGGATGCGGCGAGGGTACCCGTTTATAATTTTACTTCCAAACTACCTGTACTATTCTGTAATACCATTGCCAGCAAGATCCCGCTTTCCATGTTTTCCGGGCTCTCACAACTGTTCGACCAGGGTAATGAAATTTTATTTAAAAGGTCGTTTCAGAAACTGTTTGCATTTATTGTGCGGCTGGCTTTTTTTGCAGGTATCATGATCCTTTTTGTAAATGAGAAATTCGTTGACCTTTGGGTTGGTAAAAATAATTTCGGTGGATTTTACCTGAACCTCATCTTCGTGTACTGGGTTTTTTTTGAAACGATCATGCGTGGCACGGGTATCGTAATACAGATCTATGGCAACCTGCGGATGTGGGCGGTTTCTTCTGTAATAGAGTCGGTTATCAATATCGGTCTCAGCTTTTATTTTTTGCATATCGGCTGGAATATTGCCGGCCTGGCGCTCGCCACCGCTATTGCACGAACGTTTACACTCGGTGTTTACTGGGTATGGTTCCTGAACGATAAGAAATTGGTTAACTATAATGAATTGCTGTATTCTTTTTTGGAAAATGCCATCAAAAACATTCCGCTGTTTTTAATACTATACCTGTTTTCCAGGTTTCTGAACTTCGGCAACCTTGTGGCAGACCTGATCGTTTACTCGATAGCCGGAATTTTGATCAACCTAAGTTGTTATGACTGGAAGATCGTATACGCTGCTTTTCAAAAAAGATCCGTCCGTTTTTTATATACCGCTTACCTCGAAAAATATTAAAAGATTTTTTTAGAATGTTTAATGCCCTGATCGTTTCCCTGATCCGCTTTCTTAACCGGGTATCCCCGTACCATATAAGCTTTATGTTGCGGGAAAGAAAATTTAGCGGAAAATTACTGTCATTGTATTATAGCGTGTACCCGCAACGGAACAGTTCATACGCCATTGTAATGCAGGGGCAGGTGATGGTAAAAGACCATTTCACATTCGAAACATTAAAACTATACCGGCATATTTACCCGTCCGCCCAGATCATACTTTCTACATGGAAAGGCGAGTACCCAGAGGAATTATCGGCGATCAGGGAACTGAGCATCGATATTATTGACAACGAAAAGCCGGATTTTGCAGGTTTGCAGAATATTAATCTGCAAATCGCGTCTACAAAAAGTGGGATATTACAGGCGCAGGAAAATGGCGCCGTGTATATTTTAAAAACGAGGACGGATATACGGCTGTATAAGAACATAGATTTTTTGCAGTTTCTTACCTCCCGCGCCAAAGAGCAGCCGGCGTATAAAGACAGCAGGCTGGAAAACCGGTTGGTGGCTTTTAATTGTAACATGTTTGTTGAACGGTTATACGATATAACCGACCTGATGATGTTTGGCCATGCGAGAGATATGGCCAGGTACTGGAATGTTCCTTTTGACGAACGCCGTGCCATCGGGCCGTTCCCGGTGCCTGAACTATATAAATCGGCAAGGGGAGAATTTTATTTCACGCAACAGTTCTATAAAACAATGGATTTTGAACTGTCTGATACATATCAAAGACAGGACCAGGCCCTCAGACAGTTTTTCAGTATTACAGATGTAGAAGAACTGGATATGTTCTGGTATAAATACCGGTACTATATGGAAGGGAAATCGCGGTATGCAAACCTGGATAGTTTTGAACCAGGAAATAGTACCTGGACGTATGGCAAATGGTTATCACTTTTCGATAATACATGAGCGCACCAACCGAACTGCGTAACAGCGTTGATAAGACCCTGGAGGTTACATCGGCTCAATTAACTGCTGTACTAGGTTTATTTGCTGAACCTGCTTCCTATTGAACCTGGATATATTTTTGTCAGATGCTTCGGTGGTGTATGATATAAAAGGGATCTTGCCAAAAGACAAAGCCGATGCAAGGCTATAAACACTCATAGATTGTTAAAAACAAAAAAACGATGATGAAGATATTGATAACGGGAACCGCTGGTTTTATTGGTTTTCATCTCGCCAAGAAATTATTGGAAAGCGGGTACGATGTTGTTGGACTGGATAACATCAACGATTATTACGATGTTGAATTGAAGTATGCGCGGCTAACAGAAACCGGGATAAACCGGAATGATATCGCCTATAATCAATTGGTACAATCATCAAAATATCCCGCCTACCGGTTCATCCAGCTAAACCTGCAGGATAAAGAACTGTTACTGGAGCTCTTTGCAAAAGAAAAATTTGATGGCGTTGTTAACCTTGCCGCACAGGCAGGCGTACGTTATTCCATTACCAATCCGTATGTATATATAGAAAGCAATGTGGTTGGCTTCATGAATATCCTGGAAGGGTGCAGGTATCATGGGGTGGGTCATTTGGTGTATGCCAGCACTTCGAGTGTATATGGATTAAATACAAAAATGCCGTTGTCTGAAGATCATCCCACTGAACACCCGATTACCCTATATGCCGCCACCAAGAAAGCAAATGAAATGATGGCCCATAGTTACAGTTACCTCTATAACCTCCCAACTACCGGCCTGCGTTTTTTTACCGTGTACGGACCATGGGGGCGGCCTGATATGGCGCTCTTTAAATTCACAAAAGCAATATTAAAGGGAGAACCGATTGATGTGTATAATGAAGGTAAAATGGTACGGGATTTTACCTATGTAGACGATATTGTTTCCGGAATTCAGTTAACATTAGAGTCGGTACCAACAGCCAACCCCGGTTGGGATGGCGCCGATCCTGTATCCTCGCAATCATCGGCCCCGTACCGTATTTATAATATCGGGAACAGTAAACCGATTAAACTGATCGACTATGTACATTACATTGAAAAAATCCTGGGTAAAAAAGCAGCGCTGAACCTGATGCCCATGCAGTTGGGCGATGTTCCGGCAACCTGGGCCGATATCAGTGCATTAACAGAAGATGTGAACTATTCACCAAAGACCACGGTTAATGCAGGGGTAAAGCATTTTATAGACTGGTACTTAAAATACTACGAATAGGAATGAGGGCATTCTTGAAAAGATTTTATTTCGGACTAAGAAAAATATTTGGCGTAGACCTGCTTGTGTTTCTGAATACCTGCAGGTCGCTGCCCGGATTCATCCGGGATTATTTTCAATTAAAACAAAAACTCGCTGAAACAAAGGACCCAATCCCCGTAAGCATCAATATGCAGATGGGAGACAAAGGTGTAAATAATGGTGAGCTTAATACACATTATTTTCAGCAGGACCTGTTAGTGGCACAATATATTCACCGTGCAAACCCGGTTAAACATGTTGATATCGGATCGCGGGTGGATGGATTTGTTGCACATGTAGCCAGTTTCAGAGAGATCGAGACCCTCGATATTCGTCCACAGGATACAAAGATCGATAATATCCGTTTTGTTGTACAGGATATAATGGCAGTAGAAGAGGCCTATAAGAATTATTGTGACTCTGTTTCTTCCCTGCACGCTTTCGAACACTTTGGTTTAGGGCGGTATGGCGACCCGATTAACCCGGCTGGCCCTGTTGTGGCGTTCAGCAATGTGTATGAGATGCTAAAGGATAACGGCGTCTTTTATTTTTCAACACCTATCGGTCCATATCGTATTGAGTTTAACGCGCATAGGGTCTTCTCTATTCAATTTCTGATGGAATCATTGTTCAAAGATAAATTTACAATAGCGTCTTTCTCCTACATTGATGATAGGGGCAGGTTATATAAGAACGTTGCTATTGACGGAGAAAACAGCCAGGATAATTTTGGATGTAATTTTGGATGCGGAATTTTTACGTTACGGAAGATTACAGCAACAACAAACTGAAAAAGAAAGCGCGATTAACCAGATAATGGGAACTGTTACAGTGATCTTAAGAGGTGGGCTTGGCAACCAGATGTTCCAATATGCATTTGGCAGATCGCTGGCTGAAAAAAATAACTTACAATTAGTATTAGATACACAATCCGGTTTTGTAAGAGATAAAATATATAAGCGAAAGTTTTTATTGGATCGATTTTCTCTCCATAAAAAAACGCGTTTAAAACGATCTGTCAATATATGCTACCTCTACGAACTTTTTCTTGAAAAAATAGGTAGTGTAAGCGCCAAGCCAATCAACAGGCGTTTTTACGGAGTATATGTGAAAGAGACAATTCCAGGATTTGTGCAGGAATTAATGGAAACTTCGTTTGAAAACGCCAATGTACTGGTAAACGGTTTTTGGCAGGATGAAAGATACTTCCTCTCTATTGAAGAACTGCTTATCAAAGAGTTTGCAATTAATGTGCCGGTAACAGACAGCTTGCGAAGACTGGGGGAAAAACTACACGCAGAAACAGCAGTGGGTATAGGAATACGCTTATTTGAAGAAATGCCAGGTGAGGATAAATCCGGCGTAGGTGGTTTTACGGAACTTTCTTTCTACCGCAAAGCAATCAATCTGCTTTTGGATACCGGGAAGGAGAATCAATATTTTATTTTTTCAACAAAAAGCATCGGCATCAAAGAAAAACTGGAGTTACCAGGTATTGTGGAATATATAACGGAAGAAGAGGGATATAAAGATGAGCTCGAAACATTCTGGCTTCTTTCCAGGTCCCGTAAGCTGGTCATTGCAAATAGTTCTTTTTTCTGGTGGGGGGCATGGTTTGCAGAAAAAAACAATTTATCCACACATATAATTTCCAGTAAAAATTTTCCGGCAGCGGACACTGTGCCTGAGAGATGGCGAAAAGAGTGGCATACCCTATACCCGCATTTATGAAAATAATTCTCGCCGGCGACTTTTTATATTCATTCTACCAGGAAGGGGTTGCACAGGCGATGGAAAGATCGGGGCATGAAGTGATACGATTCAAGTTTCTGCCATTTTATCAGTCGACAACTGGTAAAATGGAAAAATATTTTAATTTCATCGGCTATCACAGTTACCGGCTTAATCAGAAGCTACTGCAACTGGCCGTCAATGAAAATGCCGGCATTATTTTTATTTGGAGCGGTACGCACATACAAAAAGGCACACTCAAGAAAATTAAGGAGAGAACAGGAAGCTTATTGATTTCTTATAATAATGATGATCCATTTGGTGATCTTTATCAACAGGGTAACCCGTACCTGAAAAACCTATGGAAAAATTTCCGGTTAACAATTCCCGGGTATGATGTGAACCTTGTTTACCGGAAAGCAAACATCGCGGAGTATCTGCAGGCAGGCGCAGGAAAAGTAATATTGTTTTTACCTTATTACCTGCCGGAAGATGTCAGGGATGATCGTAAATACGAAAAAAAATTGGATGTTGTTTTTGTTGGGCATCCTACTGATGAAAGAGTAGCCGTATTGACTTTTTTACTAAATAATAATATCCGTTTAAAAGTGTTCGGCACCGGGTGGGACAAATACCGAAAGGCTGACCCCCGTTTTGCGGGCATTTCACGGATATTGGGGGATGACTACCGGCAGGTTTTGCGTGAGGCAAAAATATCCCTGGCTTTTCTCTCTAAGTTAAACAGGGATACATATACCCGCAGAAATTTTGAAATTCCGGCAAATGGAAGTTTAATGCTTAGCGAGAGAACGGATGAGCTGGCTCTTTTTTTTGAAGAAGGTAAAGAGGCGGAATACTTTCAATCTAAGGAGGAGCTGCTTAATAAAATAGCCTTTTATCTTGCAAATGAGACAAAAAGGGAAGAAATAGCTGCTCTCGGGCACAAACGTGCTGTACAGTCAGGGTATGATGTACAATCAAGAGTCGATAAAATGCTTCAGGAAATACTACCGGAGTAGGATCCGGTAATTGTCTGGGTGAAATATATGCGTACTTCAAAATTATTCTGGCTGGCGGTTCAACCTACGCCTTATAATACTTACCTGTATAATGCTTTGAAGAAGGTATATGGGAAAGATATTCAGATTTGCTATAGCATGCGGATATATAAAGACCTTCCCTGGACCGAAAAAATATACCAGGCGGATGATTATTTTTTATCGCCCTTTCTCGGCATTGACTGGTCGGTTCTGATAAAATCTTTTTCCAGGAAAAATATATTTGTTGTTGCCGGGTGGGATGATCTGACAAAACAGCTGGTCATGATTTTGCGTGCTGTATTAAAACTGCCTTATGCTTTCTGGACAGATAGTTTACAGGAACCGGCAATTGGTAATAACTCTTTTACAAGGGGTATAAAAAAATATATTTTGAATGGCGCCACTGTGGTGATGACTACTGGAAATTTTGGTATCGCATCCATGAAGAGAACGGGCCTTCTTACAAATAATGAAAAGTTGGTGTCACTCCCTTTTTTTGTGCCTATACCTGCAATCGCCAAACAACCCTCAGACATCAGCGACGCAGGTAACAGGATCAGGCTGTTGGTTATCTCAAGACTGATTGAAGGCAAAGGCATTCAAAATGCTATACGGGTAACCGAGTCATTATTAAAGCGGGGAGAAAACATTGAATTGCAGATATGCGGCGTAGGTAATCTGCAATCTCGGATACAGGCCTATATAGGAGAGAAAAATCTGGAAAAGAATGTGTTTCTTTTAGAATGGCAGGATCAGAATGCACTTTTGGCGTTAAGAAAAAAAAGTCATTTTTTGCTTCATCTGGTTGATGAAGTCGATCCCTTTCCGCTGGCGGTTTTGGAAAGCCTGGCAATCGGGTTGCCAGTCATTGGAAGCGCAAAAGCAGGTTCGGTTAGCGATCGGGTTGTTAATGAAGTAAATGGTTTTGTGGTGGATGAAAATAATATAGAAACGATAACCGATCTTATTACTTCCACAGTCAAAAACCCGCTAAAATATAACCGGATGGTAGATGAGGCAAGGTCATCTGCAGAATACTGGACAGCAGAAAAAGGCGTTGATATCGTCAGGAACGTATATACGGCAATGCAGGCCCCGTAAAACTGAATAACAGACTGTTTAACCCTAACTAATTCTATTGGATCAAATACTTCTTAATAGGTTGATCGACCCTGTTTCAAAAAAAAACTGCAGCTTTCGAATGCTCAATACAATGCAGAAAACGAGATAGAAACAGCTACGCTTATATCCGATAGCGGGCATTCTTTTCCGGTAATCCGAACCATTCCCCGTATGGTTGCATTATCCAATTATGCTTCCAATTTCGGATTCCAGTGGAACAAACACCGACAAACACAACTGGATAGTTTTGCTGGCATCGATGTTTCTGAAAAACGTATAGCGGAAGTATTGGGAACATCCTG
>JANXRX010000132.1 GCA_025352905.1 Bacteroidota bacterium
AAATGCCAGTTCCATCATCGTAAGACCCTTCTTTTTACGGATTTCCCTAAGGCTCTCCCCAAAGGCTTTACAGTAAGCAATATTCCTGGTTTTTGTCACAGCGGCAAAATGGCATAAAAACCATATTTTTAATATGGCATATATGCCATATTATTTACAATCGGCATGCTTTTTTAACCATGGGTATAAGGAAATGGAAACAAAGACTGGCCACAAAGAGGATTTCGTTACGGACACTTTTGGGTTCTGCTTTTTATGTCACTTATCCCAAGCCAATGCAGGTACTGATCAAATCCCTGGCCCTGGGCCTTATATCACTAATCTCTTTTCATGAAAAGGGGTTACACCATCTTGTTGAACAATATTGGTCCTTCCCGGTTTTGAATACCCACCCGGATACCCTTATCGCAGATACAGTAACGGGATCCGAAATCAGCAACGCCATTTATCCCGTGGGCAGTATTGCCTGGGCGGGTAGCAGTCTTAATGCAAGGATGACTGTTTACAATGACTATTTGTATCTCACAGAATACAAAAATAATAAGATCGCCGTTTTTGATATACACAAACCCGCCAGGCCCATATTGGTACAGGAGTTTTCGTGTGGGGCCAATCCACGGGATGTAAGTATTGCAAACGGCAACCTGGTAGTGGTTTGTTTTGGCGCATCCGCTCTTGAAATATATGCTATTTCGGATCCGCGTTCTGCTGTCTTACTAAGAACTATCGCCACGAACAGCGGCCCGAAAATGATGGTGACGTTGGAAGAGTATGGGTATGTGATCTGTGCAGGATCCTCAACACTACAGAAATTTAACCTCGCCAACCCTGATGCACCGGCTCCCGCAGCAACGGTAGCTACCAGCCACTTTCCTTTAGGCATCGCTTACGCGAATGGCATCCTGGCGGTAGTAGGCTGGTCGCAGAATGTTGACCTGTTTACGACAGACAGTCTCGTAAAAAAATCACTTACCATCGGTGGGTCCGCTAAAAAAGCCACCTGTGAATTTTTTGGCAAATACCTGCTTGTTACCGACAGGGATCATGCATTGCTGCAGGTACTGGACCTTACAACGATCGCAGGCGCCACGCTGGTAAATTCATTTGCAACAGCGCCCTTTCCTGAGCAGGTGATTGTTCATAATAACGTTGCGTATATCGCTTCCTTAACCAATCCCAAGGATCCGGGTAGTGTCGATTGCCTGGATATAGATGACATCACGAATATTACCCGGATCAAGAATGTTGGATCATTAGCCGCTGGAACAGGGTTCCTTGCAGTATCCGGAAATTATTTATATGTAAGCAGTCACTTTGCACCAACAGACCTGTTTGTGATAAGGATGTGGTAGTAACGACTGTAAGTAAATAGTTGCCCATTCATTTATACTACAATACCTTTAAGACCTACCCCTCAAGCGGTTTGAAAACATTCTTATATCACGATAATCAAGGATGCATATGACAAGGATCAGCTTCGATGAAATGAAGGCAACCATTAAACAGGCTTTTATCATTGCCGGGATGCCGGATGACAAGGCAGATATTTGTGCCCGGGTACATACCGAATCAAGCAGGGATGGCGTTTACTCGCATGGCCTCAATCGTGTGGAACGTTATGTGGATTATCTCGGCAAAGGATGGGTGGACCCACATGCAGAACCTACGCTGGATACAAACCTTGGCGCAATGGAAGTATATAATGGCAATATGGGGCCGGGAATACTGAATGCATTATTTGCCATGAACCGCGCAACCGAAATAGCAGAAAAGAATGGTCTTGGTTTGGTGAGTCTCAACAATACGACCCACTGGATGCGCGGCGGCGCATATGGCTGGCTCGCTGCCGAAAAAGGTTTTATCGGCATTTGCTGGACCAATACCGAATCCTGCATGCCCGCATGGGGCGCCACTTCGGGCGGCATCGGTAACAACCCGTTTATCATGGCCGTTCCTCGCAAAGAGGGACATATTGTACTGGATATGGCCATGTCGCAGTACTCGTATGGCAAGCTGCAGGTAACCCGGCTCAAAAATCAAAAACTGCCTTACCCCGGTGGTTTTGACCATAACGGAAATCTCTCTGATGATCCCGGCGCTATTGAAGAAACACGACGTGTATTGCCTATCGGTTTCTGGAAAGGCTCGGGATTTGCTATCCTGCTCGATATCATTTCATCCCTGTTATCCGGTGGCCTTACCACAGCGGCCATCGACAAACACGATAAAGGAAGTTGCGGAAGTTGCTGCCAGGTATTCATCGCCATCAATCCCTTAAAGATCAATACACAGGAATTTATTGATAAGGTATTGAACGAAACCATCGCCCAGATCAAGGGCGGCGTACCGGTGAAAGAGAAAGGAGATATCTATTATCCCGGCGAAAATTCTTTGCGAACCAGGAAAGAAAATACCGAATTAGGTATCCAGGTTGATGATGGTGTTTGGGCTAAAGTAAAAGAGCTGGCGGGAAAATCATAAAAAATCTGCGATCATGAAAGCACTCTGTGTAGCATCTCCCAATCATATGGTCATTGAAGAACGGCCCAAACCATCGATCAGTTCTCCAACTGATATTTTACTAAAAGTAAAAACCGGTGGCATATGTGGATCGGATATACATATCTATCATGGATCATCTCCGGTAGCTACTTATCCCAGGGTGATCGGTCATGAAATTGCGGGGGAGATAGTAGAGATTGGAAAAGAAGTGAGCGGCTTTGGCGTTGGCGACCGTGTGGTGATTGATCCGGTGGTCAGTTGCGGTGTCTGTTATCAATGCCGTATAGGCAGGCGCAATGTTTGTGGTCAGCTGAAAGTACGCGGGGTACACGTAGATGGAGGTTACCAGGAGTATGTGGTGGTACCGCAGAGCAGCCTCTACCATATACCCGCCGGTATTTCCTGGGAAGAAGCCATTATGATAGAGCCCTTTACTATCGCCGAACAGGTATGCTCACGAGCGGAGATCACAAAAGAGGATGTGGTTTTTATTATGGGTGCAGGACCGGTAGGGTTAAGTATTTTGAAAAGAGCAAAACTATCCGGCGCCACCTGCTATGTATCCGATATTATTGGGGCCAAACTTGATTTTGCGCGGCAATACGGTGCAGATGAAGCGATCAATGCAAAGAATGTGGATGTGAAGGAAGAGATACTTCGGCTAACCGGCGGCAACGGCGCCACCGTGGTGATTGATGCGGTTTGTTCCGTTAAATCATTCGAGCTCGCTTTGTCTTATGTATGCTCTGCGGGAAGAGTGATCGCGCTGGGCTTTAGTAAAGAGCCATCAGCCATTAACCAGCTAAGTATAACGGCCCGCGAAATTGATGTGCGGGGATCGAGGTTGCACAACAATAAATTTCCTACGGTAATTGAGCTCTTCACTTCCGGTAAGCTGGAGGTAAAGGACATGATCACGCACTGTTTTCCCTTTACGGAGATCCACGAGGCTTTGAAACTGATTGAAAATCCTGAAATAGAAAATGGGAAGGTGGTACTGCTCTTTTAGTGGCCAGAAGATTGACCACTGAAATTATTCAAGCTCCACCGTCTTAAACTTAGGAACCAATAAATTCATAATCACCCAGGCAATAATATACGCTGTAGCACAAATCATAAAAATGATCCCATACCCAACACGGATATCCCCAGCCGCCTTATAATGATCAAATAATAACCCTGCCGACTTCGATATTAATATTCCGCCCACTGCCCCCGCCATACCCCCGATACCTGTAACCGAAGCAACTGCGCGTTTCGGAAACATATCCGACACCGTTGTAAATATATTGGCCGACCAAGCCTGGTGCGCCGACCCCGCGATGCCGATTATGATCACCGCGTACCACATATTAAAACTGCCTGCATACTGCACCGTAAGCACCGACAAAGGAAACAAAGCAAAAATAAACATCGCTCTTTTACGCGCCTTATTAGCATCCATCCCGCGCTCTATCAAACGTTTGGGTAGCCAGCCACCGAAGATGCTGCCTATTGTTGTCATCGTATATACAAGCGCAATGGGGAAACTAACATGCGTGTCCGTTAACCCGTATTGTTCTTTCAGGAAAGCAGGCAGCCAGAAAAGAATGAACCACCAGACCGGATCGGTGAGGAATTTACCGATGAAGAAGGCCCATGTTTGGCGATAGGTAAGCAGTTTGAACCAATTGAATTTTTTGAATGCCGATCCATCGGCCGCAACGGTATCTTCTTTGTCGCTGATGATATGATTGTATTCGCTTTGCGAGATCCTGCCTTGGGCTAATTTTTTCTCAGGTGTATCGTACAGTACCTGCCAGAAAATCAGCCATACCAACCCAATGGCACCTGTAATGATAAAAGCCCATTGCCACCCCATAGAAACCGCGATCAGCGGAACAACGATGGGCGCAATAATGGCGCCGATATTAGTGCCTGAAATGGAAATGCCTGTTGCCAGTGCCCTTTCTTTTTTAGGAAACCATTCTGCCGTTGTTTTAATAGCGCCAGGGTAATTACCCGCCTCGGGCACACCCAGCGCTACTCTTGCCACGCCAAACCCAAACGGTGTTCGGGCAAATGCATGGGCAATAGCCGCCAGGCTCCAGCCCAATAGCGACGCCGCATAACCGATCTTGGTGCCAAACTTATCTATCACCCTGCCCAGTATCAGCATTCCCGAAGCAAACCCCAACTGGAACGCGATTACGATATTGGCATAGGTTGACTCGTAATGTGCAGGATCGGCCCCAAATAAACCGGCGGCCTCTAAGTTGGGTTTTAATAAGCTTACGACTTGCCTGTCAAGATTGTTGATAGTAGTGGCGAAGAATACAAGGGCGCAGATGGTCCAGCGGTAATTGGTGAGGGGTTTGGTCATTGCTCATTAAATATAGGCTACCAAAACCAATTTTGCCACAGAAGGGCTGAAGATGGTTTCTGTACTTCAGCGCTTCAGTGGTAAAAAAATCTGGTTAATGTCCCACAAATACCTGCTTCTTATCTAACTTCTGGTTATTTTTATCCCGCAGTTTCAGCGTAAACAGGCCGGTACCGCTCCGTGTTAAGTCTACATCTATTTCTGTATACGCACCGGTGGTAGCTACTTGTTTTTCGTAAGTCCCAATTGGTTTCTAACGAATGATCAATTATGAATTTCAAGATCTACCCTGGTATGACGCTGAACATACTCAGGACTGTGGTGATGATTTGTACGGTAATAACGTCCTTCAACTGTACAGCCAACTAATGAAAATACAGCTGCCAGGCCAATGAGCATAAGCGTAAATACGTTCTTTTTAATGTGATATTGTTTAGGATACTACTGAAAAAACAGCACCTCAATATATGTGAACTCTTTTCTACAATTTAGCTACCGCTATATTCGAT
>JANXRX010000137.1 GCA_025352905.1 Bacteroidota bacterium
CGTAAATGAGGCGGCATTTGCCGGTAAAACAGCCGCATTAAAAAATAAACTACGCAAATTCAAGGTCCGTGTGGTGCTTACCGCTCATCCTACACAGTTTTATCCGGGTTCGGTATTAGGTATCATACATGATATGAGTGAGGCGATCAGCCGCAACGACTTCCATACCATTAACCTGTTTATCCAGCAACTCGGTATCACACCGTTCTTTAATAAAAAACAACCCACACCCTATGATGAGGCAGTAAACCTCATGTGGTACCTGGAAAATATATTGTATCATTCCATCGGCAATATTTACAATTTTATTGAGCGCGAAGTATTCGATAATACCTACGACGGAGACAATCCTTTTATTGAGTTGGGTTTCTGGCCCGGCGGCGACAGGGACGGCAACCCCTTTGTAAATGCGCCCACCACACTCAAAGTAGCCGAAGCTTTGCGAAGCGCGATCATTGTCTGCTATTACCGGGATATCCGCAAACTGAAAAGGAGGCTTACTTTTACCGGTGTCGAAAACCTTGTGCAGGCGCTGGAAGATCATTTGTATGAAAATGTTTTCAGGCCGGAAGAAGGCAAACGCATCACAAAAAATGAATTACTGAACCAGTTAATGGCTATCCGGTCGCGCGTGATAGCTGATCATCATTCACTCTATCTTTCCCTGATCGATAGCCTGGTGCATAAAATAAAGATCTTCGGAACCTATTTTGCATCCCTCGATGTGCGCCAGGACAGCAGGATCCATACAGATGTACTGCAACAGGTAAATACGATATTAAAAGAAAAGAAACTGCCGGCTATTCTCCCCGACAATTACACAACACTTACACCGGAAGAAAAAATAAATATCCTTTCTGCATTGCAGGGGTCGGTAGATCCCGAACTGTTTCCTGAGGGAATCGTAAAAGATACTTTGCAGAGCATGTACGCGATACATGCCATACAGCAAACCAATGGAGAAGCGGGTTGTCAACGGTATATCATCAGTAATTGCCAGAGCGCACTAAATGTAATGGAAGTGTTTGCCTTATTGCGTTTATGCGGATGGGCAGAAGAAAGTTTAACTGTAGACATCATCCCGTTATTCGAAACCATCGATGACCTGGAGAAAGCGGAAAAGATCATGGACTTCCTGTATAATCATCCCGTATATAAAAAACACCTGCAACTCCGGCAGCAGCAGCAAACGATCATGCTGGGTTTTAGTGATGGCACCAAAGATGGCGGCTATCTACAGGCTAACTGGAGCATTTATACCGCCAAAGAAAATCTTACCGCTATCTCCCGCAAATACAATATCAAAGCTAAGTTTTTTGATGGCCGTGGCGGACCGCCCTCCCGCGGTGGTGGCAAAACCAATAAGTTCTATGCTTCACTGGGAAATAAGATTGAGAACGAAGAGATCCAGCTGACCATTCAGGGACAAACCATTACATCCAATTTTGGCACGATACAGAGTTCACAATACAATCTCGAGCAATTGCTAAGCGCGGGCCTCAGCAATGAATTGTTTGCAGATAACCGGATGCAGATGTCGCAGCACGAAAGGGACCTGCTGGAAGAATTGGGTAAAATCAGTTATGAAGCTTATCAGTCTTTCAAAGTTCACCCATTGTTTCTCAGCTACCTGCAACAGTTCAGCCCGCTGGATTATTACAGTAAAAGCAATATTGCCAGTCGCCCCGCCAAACGCGGCGGAGGCGGCGGTCTGCGTTTCGAAGATCTTCGTGCCGTTCCGTTTGTAGGAAGCTGGAGCCAGTTAAAACAGAATGTACCCGGCTATTTTGGTGTAGGCACGGCTTTGCAGCATATGAAAGAAAAAGGGGCCTGGGAAGATGTAAAAGCGATGTTCCGGAATGTGCTTTTCTTCCGGACGCTGATCGATAACAGTATGATGAGTATGCTGAAGTCTTCGTTTGCTCTCACACGGTATATAAAAGAAGATCCGCAATACGGTGCTATCTGGGAACTGATCAAAAAAGAATTTGACCTTACCATAGCACTGGTACTGGAGCTTTCCGGCTGCACAGAGCTGATGCAGGATGATAAAACAGCCCGCGCCTCTATCCAGATGCGCGATAAAATTGTACTCCCTCTTCTCACCATACAACAATATGCCTTACACGAAATTCACAAACAGGATATAACAGCAGAAATGAAGGAAAAATATGAGAAGCTGGTTACAAGAAGTATGTTCGGTATCATCAATGCCGCAAGAAATTCAGCCTGATAAAATCTCACCCCTTCGCAGGTGGCTAAGGGGCAGGCGTGTCCTTCCATCTCCATAAATGCAAACAGGCATAGGTTCTGTAGGGGCTCCATTTAGCGGATAATTTCAGCATCTTTTCTTTCATTCCCTTTTTGTCTGTCGCATCCAGTTTATATAGTTCTGTCATTGCCTGTTGTATGCCGAGGTCATCCACCGCAAACACATCTTCCCGTCCTAAGGTGAACATCAGCAGCATTTCCACCGACCACCTGCCCACGCCCTTGATCTGAACCAGCAGGTCAATAATCTCCTCGTTGCTCATGGCTAATAATTTTTTATCGGTGATCTTATGTTCTATACAAAAATGCGCCACGTTCTGCACATAGCTCACTTTGGCATTGCTCAGCCCGATGGCGCGCAGTGTTTCCGGCTTTGTATCCAGCACCTGTTGCGGTTTGGGTTCTTTCCCTTTATACAGGTCGAGGAAGCGCAGGAAGATCACACGGGCCACTTTGGTATTTAGCTGCTGGCTCATGATGCTGGCCATGATCCGGACAGGAATATTGGGGTGCAGTTTTAACTCGTGGAGATCAGTGCCGACGGTTTTGGCCAACTTTTTATCCTTTTGTAAATGTGTTACATATTCCATGCGGGTAAGTTAATTAATTTGCACCTGCATGCAAAGAGAAATCCTTTTAACGGCCGATGGTTCACATACCATTTCTATCCCGGCAATGGATACAACTTATCACAGTAAACACGGGGCCATCGGTGAGAGCAGGCACGTATTTATAGAGGCCGGCTTTCTTCCCCTGGTGCATACAAATAATATGTTGCCGGTAAACATTCTCGAGATCGGTTTTGGTACGGGCCTGAATGCCTTGCTTACCCTGCAGGCCGCAGTCACCTGCCAGATACCCGTACATTATACGGGCGTGGAAAAATTTCCTTTATCCAAAAAGGAAACCGATACTTTGAATTACGGGGAACTGCTTTCTATGCAGGAGCCTTTTCAGCTGCTGCACGGCTGTGACTGGGAACAGCCTGTTTTATTGAATGATCTTTTTACGCTGGAAAAAAGAGAGGTTTCTGTTTTTGATTTCAACACGGACCAGTTATTTAATTGTATTTATTTTGACGCCTTCTCCCCCTCTGTGCAACCTGAATTATGGACACAGCCTGTTTTTGAAAAGCTTCGTTCCTTTTTACAACCAGGCGGCACCCTGTTAACCTATTGCAGTAAAAGCGTTGTTCGCCATGCCATGACCGCTGCTGGTTTCCGCGTTGAAAAAATACCCGGCCCATGGGGGAAACGCGAGATTATCCGTAGCTTTCGTTTCTAACTGACCTGCAACATGAAGCTGCTGCTTACTTTGTTATCTCTTTCCTCATTTTTATCTCTTACTGCACAGAATAAGGATGAACAGGCTATACGTAAACTACTCTCGCACCAGGTAACAGAATGGAATAAGGGAAATATTGAAGGATATATGAAAGGCTACTGGGAGAGCGACAGCCTGTTGTTTGTTGGCCGGAACGGCGCCAAATATGGTTATACCAATACTTTACACAATTATCAAAAAAGCTATCCGGATACGGCTGCGATGGGGAAACTGGGTTTTGAGATCCTGAAGATACAGCAGCTATCGGCCGGTAATTATTTTGTGCTCGGAAAATGGATGCTGAAAAGAAGTATCGGGGATTTGAACGGTTATTATACGCTTTTGCTGAAAAAGATCGATGACCAGTGGGTGATAGTGGCAGATCACAGCAGTTGATGTAATATTCAGCCGCTTTTGACGACTAATTACTAAACAAACCAAAACTATATACAATGGCACTTATTATATTCGGCCTTATCCTGGTACTTGCCAGTATCGCCTTGCATAAACAAAGAGAAGACCTCCACAAAGTATCCAATGGCCTGCGTTTTGCCGGGCTGGCGCTGGCCGTTCTCGGATTTTTTACTTCCTGTATCAAACAGATAGACGCCGGTCATATTGGTGTGAAATCTTTATTCGGTAAAGTGGATAACGGTATCCTTACCAGCGGATTGAATATCGTTAATCCACTGGTAGAAGTAAAAGAAGTGGATACAAGAACCCAGAACTATACGATGAGTGGTGTGCATGATGAAGGTGATAAGGGAGGAGATGATGCCATACGCGTATTAACTGCCGACGGGTTGGAAGTAATCATTGATCTTACCGTTCTTTTCCGGGTGATCCCAACGGAAGCGCCCAATATTGTGAAAGAAACCGGGTTGGATTTCAGGGATAAGATCGTTCGGCCGCTAACAAGGACCAAGATCCGTGACAATGCGGTTTACTTTACTGCCGTGGATCTCTATTCAACCAAGAGAGACCAGTTCCAGAGCCGGATCGTAAAAAGTATTGAGGACGATTTTAAAAAACGCGGCCTTGTGCTTGAACAACTGCTTGTCAGGAATATTACTTTACCCGCCACAGTAAAAAGTTCAATCGAAGAAAAGATAAAAGCGGAACAGGACGCACAGAAAATGGAATTTGTTTTGCAGAAAGAAAAACAGGAAGCCGAACGTAAAAGAGTGGAGGCAAGAGGTATTTCCGATTACCAGCAGATCATCAGCGCCGGTTTGGGCGATAAACAATTGCAATACGAACAGATCCAGGTAATGAAAGGATTGATCACTTCCCCCAATGCAAAAGTGATCATTATGGGCGGTGGGAAGACCCCCGTGATATTGGATACTAAAAACTGATCAGCGCTCAAAGTCTATCGGTTTGCTCCATGTCTTTATCACCCACCAGAGAAACAGGGCAAGACTGATAATGAACCAGCAGTAGAAAATGATATTTCCGGTGGTGATATGGTCGTGTATGAATGCATAATCATACATGATCCCAGCCGTTGTATTGATAGCCATCCATAACAGGCCTATCGAAAGCGTGTTCGCGATACGGATAAGATATTCTCGTACACCAGGTTCCACGGGAGCTAATGTAATGCTAAATACTAAATAATTGTTTAGTCAAAACTCTGGTTACTCGCCGCGGCCAGTTTCAGGATCCGGTCGAACTGGGCGGGTGTAAGGTCGTTATAGAAATAATAAATAGGATCCACGGGTATCCCGTTGCGGTGAACTTCATAATGGCAGTGCGGGCCGGTACTCTTCCCGGTATTGCCCACATAACCGATCACCTCCCCTCTTTTAACCGTTTCTCCAATTCTTGCTTTGATACGCAACATGTGGCCATACAAAGTTTGGTAACCATAGCCATGATTGATCACTACCCGGTTGCCAAATCCACCGGTATTAAATCCTGCATCCGCCACTTTTCCATCGCCGGTAGCATAAATGGGTGTGCCCAGCGGAGCGGTAAAATCAAGTCCTAAATGCGCGGCGCGCGCTTTGTATATCGGGTCGATACGGTACCCGAAACCGGATGCTATACGGGTCAGGTCTTTATTGCTGACAGGTTGAATAGAGGGCGTGGAAGCAAGTAATTTTTCTTTGTTCTTGACCATATCCGAGATCTCATCAAATGATTTCATCTGGTAAGCGCTCCTGAGTGAGAGGTTATTCAGCTGGGCGGTCATGCTTTTTACAAGTTCCGATTCACCCATGCTCTGAACCAGCTTTACTTCCTTTTTCTGCTCCATATCTTTGATACGGGCACTGTCGGGGATAGGCTGCGATGCGAAAATGGAACGGTAAACCGTATTATCGCGGTTCTCGATCTCATCCATCTGCAGTTCCAGCTGTTTTACCCTTTCTATAAATACACTGTAATTCTCTTTCAGGTCGTCGTTCTGCTGGCGCAGGTATTTTTCTTTGGGCGAATCAATATAACGGAAGGCGATGGCGAAAATAATCATCCCCGTAACGATCGAAGCTGCTATAAACCCAATAGCCTGCAGCAAACGCACCCGCAAAGGGGTATCCAGCTTTTCATAGCGGAGGGTATGGGTATTATAGTAGTACTTTATTTTTTTCATTACGGTGCGATCGCTGGACCTCTGATGTTAATCATCAGTCGTGAATCGTTAGTTTATAGCTTTATGGGTTCCCCCCAAATCCTTACCTTTGCTACCCCTAAAACAGGGTCAAATATAGTTTCTAACACCCTAACTATTTGTTTAAAATTTTTTCCAGATGATGACCAGCGCCGGGATACGACAGCAATTTCTCGATTTTTTTGCTTCCAAAAAGCACCGGATCGTGCCTTCTGCGCCCATCGTTGTAAAAAACGACCCTACGCTGCTATTTACAAACGCCGGGATGAACCAGTTCAAAGATTATTTCCTGGGGAATAAAAAACCGGAGAGCCTGCGGGTGGCCGATACCCAGAAATGCCTGCGGGTGAGCGGCAAGCATAACGACCTGGAAGAAGTGGGCGTGGATACCTATCACCATACCATGTTTGAAATGCTGGGCAACTGGAGTTTTGGCGACTATTTTAAAAAAGAAGCCATTGCCTGGAGTTGGGAGCTGCTCACGGAAGTATATAAACTGGATAAGGACCGTTTATACGTGACCATTTTTGAAGGGGATGAAAAAGAGGGGCTGCCGCGCGATGAAGAGGCTTTTGCAGAATGGAAAAAAGTAATCGCAGAAGACAGGATCCTTTTGGGTAATAAAAAAGACAATTTCTGGGAAATGGGTGATGCCGGTCCCTGCGGTCCGTGTACCGAAATACATGTTGACTGCAGAACCGAAGCGGAAAGAAAATCGGTAGATGGAAAAACTTTAGTAAACAACGATCATCCACAGGTGATCGAGATCTGGAATAATGTATTCATGCAATTCAACCGCCAGAAAGACGGCGGCCTGCAGGCTTTACCCGCACAGCATGTGGATACGGGAATGGGGTTTGAACGGCTGGTGAGGGTGGTACAGGGTAAGCAGAGTAATTATGATACCGATGTTTTTACCGGAACGATAACGGCAGTTGAAAAGATCACCGGCAGGAAATACGATTACAGCGATAGTAAAGAAGCCATTGCTTTCAGGGTATTGGCCGATCATATACGAGCCATCGCTTTTACGATCGCAGACGGACAACTGCCGGCAAATAACGGTGCAGGTTATGTAATACGGAGAATTTTAAGACGGGCCGTACGGTATTATTATTCTTACCTGGATTACAAACAACCTTTATTGTTCCAGCTGATGCCGTTATTGGCCGCCCAGTTTGAAACCGTGTTCCCGGAACTGAAACAGCAACTGGAATTTGTAAGTAAAGTAGTAAAAGAAGAAGAAGATGCCTTTTTGAAAACACTTGACAAAGGTTTAAAAAGGATAGATGATATTATTGCCGGCTCGGGTAAACAGGTAGAAGGTAAAGCTGCCTTTGAATTGTTTGATACGTTTGGCTTCCCGATAGACCTTACCCGGTTGATCGCAGATGAAAATAATTTAAGCGTGGATGAAAAGGGTTTTGAAGAGGAGATGCAGCAGCAAAAAAACCGGAGCCGCGCCGCGGGAACCGTTGATACGGAAGACTGGATCGTTTTGGCAGAACATAGTTTCAATGATTTTATCGGTTACGATTCACTTGAGGTAAAGACCAAAGTAGTCAAATACCGGAAGGTAAAAGCAAAAGGCAAAGAAGCCTGGCAACTGGTATTGGAAGCCACGCCGTTCTATGCCGAAAGCGGCGGACAGGTGGGCGATACGGGCATCCTGGATTTTGAAGGTGATATAATAGTCGTAACGGATACAAAAAAAGAAAACAACCTGATCATTCATTTTACCGAAACACTTCCTGCCAGGATAGCATCGCCTGTACTGGCAAAAGTGGATCTTGATAAACGCCAGTCCACCGCTGTTCACCATAGCGCCACGCACCTCCTTCATGCCGCTTTGCGAAAAGTATTGGGAAACCATGTGGCACAAAAAGGGAGCCTGGTGAGTGAAGAGCACCTGCGTTTTGATTTTTCGCATTTTGCCAAAGTTTCTGAGGATGAGATCATACAGATCGAAACCCTTGTTAATGAAAAGATCCGGGCCAATATTCCGGTTCATATTAAGGAAATGAAAAAAGACGAAGCGGTTGCGCTTGGCGCCATGGCTTTGTTTGGTGAAAAATATGGCGATATCGTAAGGGTAGTGATCATGGATCCGAAATATTCCCTCGAACTATGCGGGGGCACGCATGTAGGCGCTACCGGGGAACTTGGTTTTTTCAAGATCAAACACGAAGCAGCTGTAGCAGCCGGCGTAAGAAGAATAGAAGCGGTGAGCGGTAAGGCCGCGGAAGAACTCATTAATGAACAGTTTGCGCAGATCCGGGAGATCCGCGACTCGCTCAAAAATCCAAAAGAATTGAGCAGGTCCGTAGACAGTCTGCTTACGGATAATACCGAATTAAAAAAACGCATAGAAAGTCTCGAGGCCAAACAGTTGACCGTTATAAAAGATGCGCTCCTGCAAAAAGTAGAAACGGTCAACGGTATTTCATTCCTTGGCGCCATAGTAGAAGTAAGGAGTGCAGAAAGCATTAAAAAACTCTGTTTTGAGCTGAAGAACGACCTTACCAACTACGTGGTGGTACTGGCCGCAAATATTGATGGCAAGGCCCAGGTAGCCATATTGCTGGATGAAGCTGTGAGCCGTTCTAAAAACCTGGATGCCCCCGCTATCATCAAAGAACATATTGCCGGGCTGATCAAAGGCGGCGGTGGCGGGCAAAAAACCTTGGCTACGGCTGGCGGACAGGATGCCGGAAACCTGCCGCAGGTGATCAGTAAGGTGCGTTCGCTGATCTGATCCCCCTGTTTTCAAAATCATTAACCTTTTTTAACATTTGCGAAGACCTTCGTATTTGGAAAAGGCTTTACATTTGATCTACTAACAATTTCGTACACAAAAACTCCCTGTTATGAATACCAGAATATTACCTGTAGTGCTTCTTTTTACCGGCTTTGGCTTAACTGTCCAGGCGCAAACCAAGGAAAAAGAGAAAATAACCACGGATGAAAAGAAAGAAAACATCATTATCCGCAAGAAAGAAGACAGTAAAGAAAAACTGACCATCATTGTAGACGGCGACAAGATCACGGTAAACGGCAAACCCATAGAAGATCTGAAAGATATCGAAGTATTGCGCAATAAAAGTTTCGGCGCTATGATGCCCCGTATAAGGAGCAGGATCTCACCGATGGGCAGTTTAATGCTTGACGGCGGCCAAGCCAACAGGCCCCTGCTTGGTGTAGTATCTGAAAAGACAGATAAAGGCGCAAAGGTGATTTCGGTTAATGAAGGGTCCGCTGCTGAGAAAGCGGGGCTGAAAAAAGATGATATCATCACTAAAGTAGGTGATAACCATATGATTGAAGGAAGCGATGACCTCTACAATACCATCGGCGGTTACCAGCCGGGTGAAAAGATCAGCATCACTTACCTGCGCGATGGAAAGACGGCCACCACATCCGCCACGCTTGGTAAAACTGAATCAAAAATGAAACAGTTCAATTTCAATGACCAGGATTTTAATTTTGAAAGAATGCCCGGTATGGAAGGCATGAAGGATATGAAAGGCATGCGAGATATGGAAGTGTTCTTTACCCGCAAGCCGAGACTGGGCCTGGAAATACAGGACCTGGAAGAAGGGAAAGGCGTAAAAGTGCTTGATGTTGACAGTGAAAGCCCTGCAGCAAAAGCAGGTATACAAAAAGATGATACCATTACCGAGATTGATGGTAAAGCGGTTAATTCCGTTGATGAGCTGAAAACAAAATTAAAAGAATGGAAAGAAGGCGACAGCGCCAAAATCACCTACCTGCGAAACGGAAGCCCGCAGACCACCACGGTGAAATTTCCCAAAAAGCTGAAAACAGCAGACCTGTAATAAAATTCTAATGTCTAAATTCTACTATTTCCCTGTTTAGAATTTAGGAATTAGAATTTAGAGCTTCTCATGTGTAAACCGCGCTATTCTTAGCGCGGTTTTTTTATTCCCTGTATTAGACGCTTGCCGCAATAATGCAGGGGCTGGTACGTTTAAGATAGGTGAACATGACTCCTTAAATGCCAGCCGATTATGAAACAGACCCTTGCAGCAGTCCTCCTATTTTTATCCCTGCAGATACAGGCACAGGTATATTCTTCCAAACACCCTTTGGTACATACATTCTCCATTGTAGCGAGAGATGAAAAAACAGGGGATATGGCTATCGGCGTGCAGAGTCACTGGTTTGGTGTGGGCACTTCCGTACCCTGGGCCGAAGCTGGTGTTGGTGCGGTGGCCACGCAATCCTTTGTAGATAAATCATACGGTCCGAAAGCACTCGACCTGCTTAAAAAAGGGCTTACGGCCCAGGAAACATTAGACAGTCTTACACGCAATGACAGCGGAAGGGAATCAAGACAGGTGGCGATCGTAGACAGTAAGGGTAATGTGGCCGTTCATACAGGCAAAAACTGCATACAGGTTGCCAAACATATCAAGGGCAGGAATTTCAGCGTGCAAAGCAATATGATGCTGGGCGATTCTGTTTGCGAATACATGGCAAGGGTATATGAGCGTAACAGCAATAAACCTTTTGTAGAGAGGATCCTGCTTACCCTCGAAGCCGCCCAGCTGGCCGGTGGAGATATACGGGGGATGCAGGCCGCGGCGCTTACCATCGTGCCCGGGAGCCCGAGGGAAAGCTGGAACAATAAATCAGTGGATATCAGGGTAGATGATTCCCCGCAACCTTTAGTAGAACTGAGGAGATTGTATACTATACAACTCGCGTATGAACATATGAGCAGCGGCGATCTTGCGTATGAAAAAATGCATGACAGCAATCTCTCTGCCGACAAAAGCGATATCAACGTTGCCATGACCGAATACAATGCGGCCATGAAACTGTTTCCCGAGAACCTCGAAATGCAATACTGGACGGCGATCACGCTGGCCAATAACAAACAAATGGGAAAAGCCATTCCCATGCTGAAGACCGTTTTTGAAAAAGATAAGAACTGGAAAGAACTTACCAGGCGCCTGCAACCCGCAGGATTACTCACGGTTACCGATGATGATCTTAAAAAGATCCTTTCCCTGTGATAAATATGGCATAACCCCTCCTCCTCTGCCCAAGTAAAGCTATTTTTGCCCCGGTATGGTAATGAATGATAAATACGAAGCCGTTATTGGCCTGGAAGTGCATGCGCAACTCTCAACAGACAGTAAACTGTTCTGTGGCGACAGTACCTCTTTTGGCGCTATGCCCAACACGCATATCAGTCCGATTACCATGGGGCATCCCGGCACTTTACCCAGGACCAATAAAAAGGCTGTTGAATATGCGATCCGTATCGGGTTGGCCTGTAATTGTGAGATAGAGAAAGATAATTATTTCGCGCGCAAGAATTACTTCTATCCCGATCTTCCCAAAGGATACCAGGTATCGCAACATACTACGCCCATTTGTAAAGGCGGGTTCGTGACCATTAACACAGCAGCGGGAGAAAGAAATGTGCAGCTGAACCGGATCCACCTCGAAGAAGATGCGGGAAAAAGCATTCATGATATGGATGATGATTTTACCTGCATTGACCTGAACCGCGCAGGAACACCCCTGGTAGAGATCGTTACAGAACCCGACCTGTTTTCTGCCGAAGAAGCCTGGCAATATGTTACCGAGATCCGCCGGCTGGTAAGATGGATCGGCATTTGCGACGGGAACATGGAAGAAGGCAGTTTACGTTGTGATGCCAATGTATCTATCCGCTTAAAAGGAGAAACGCGTTTAGGTACCAGGGTGGAAGTAAAGAACCTCAATTCTATCCGCAATGTAAAAAAAGCCATCGAATATGAAATTGAACGGATGATCGCAGTGGTAGAAAACGGTGGCAGGGTACAACAGCAAACAAGAAGTTTTGATGCGGCAACAGATACTACATTTTCCATCCGTGATAAAGAAGAGGCCAATGATTACCGTTATTTTCCCGATCCCGATCTGGCACCTTTTCATTTAACAGATACGTTTATTGGGAAGGTACGCGAGGCGCTTCCGTCGCTGCCGAAAGCTTTAACCGAAAAATACCGGGTCAGGTATGGTCTCAGCCAGTACGATGCTGCCCAGTTATGCGATGAAAAAGCGACGGCTGATTATTTTGAATCTGTTACCGAACATACAACACAATATAAAGCATTGGCCAACTGGATACTCGGGCCCATACGGCAGCACCTGAATGAGCAGGGTAAAGGTTTTGAAGCCATCTCCCTTGCACCTGCTATCTTAGCGGAACTGGTAAAATTAGTGGAGGATGGTAAAGTCAGTTTCTCAGTTGCCGCAGCAAAGATCTTACCGGTTGTGATCGCAGAAAACAATTCACCTCTAACGGTTGCAGAAAGTCTGAACCTGTTACAGGTAAGCGATACAAATGAACTGGAAGCCTGGATCAACAGTGCGCTGGAAAGCATGCCGGATAAGGTAGCCGAATATAAAAAAGGAAAAAAGGGGCTGATCGGTTTGTTTGTAGGCGAGGTAAAAAAACGCAGCCAGGGAAAAGCCGATCCTAAGATAGTGACACAACTGTTAGAGCAGCGGCTGAACAGCTGAGGAAAAACAAACAGATGAACACCGAATATCGAATGTTGGAGTAAAATTAAAATCATTATGAAAAAAACGATCCTTCTTCTGACAACTCTTATCGCCCTTGTTTCCTGCCAGGAAAAGAAATTCGGGGCGTTTACAATAAGCGGTAAAATTGAACACGCTCCTTCGCAGAAAATAATCTTACAGGAAATTCCTTTCGGCGGGCAGAATGCGTTGGTGATTGATTCGGGAACGATCAAACCAAATGGCGATTTTACGCTTCGCGGGATAGGAAAAGAGGAAGGGCTCTATCGTCTCGTAATAGAAAACGGGGCCAGTGAACTGGCTGTTCTGCTCGTGAATGATGGAAAAAACATTGAGTTGAAACTGGATGCCTATAATTACAAAGCCTATACCATTGAAGGATCGCCTGCCAGCCAGAGTTTACATGTGATGTTTGAAGATTACCGGATAAAAGATTCAACCCTCTATACCCGTTTTATGCTGATCGATTCTCTGCAGAAACAAAATGCTACCGACAGTATACTTACCCCTATCCGTGCGCAGCGGGATGCAGATATTAAAGACATCAATAAAATGGTTACTGAATTCATTAATAACTCGGCCAGCCCGGCAGCTATTTATTTTGCATTGGGTATGGCAGCCAGGAACATGAGCCAGGAAGAAGTATTGGTGCTCGCCAATGCCGCATCGGATAAATTCAAAGAACATAGCGGGCTGGCCAAAATAAAGAGCCTGCTGATCGTAAAAAAACCCGCGGCGCCTGCCAAATATCCCCTCCTTGATAAACAGGCCCCTGAGATCAGCCTACCGGATGTGAATGGTAAGATATTTACACTTAGCAGTTTAAAAGGTAAATATGTACTGGTCGATTTTTGGGCAAGCTGGTGCGGCCCCTGCCGGAAAGAAAATCCGAATGTAGTTCGCGCTTACAATACTTTCAAGGATAAAAATTTTACGGTGCTGGGTGTATCGCTTGATAAAGAAAAAGAAGACTGGCTGCAGGCAATTAAAGATGA
>JANXRX010000144.1 GCA_025352905.1 Bacteroidota bacterium
CCCGTGATCATAGCACACGGGCGGAAACAGCTTACAACGAAACGGTTCCAGTTACGCTGATCAATTATTTGGTAAAACATAAAGAAACATTGTTGCCTGAATTACATAAATTATGGCAGGAAAAAGATTTTCGCACCACTGGCTCCTGGGCCGATATTTTTGGAAATACGCCTGCAGCTGAAGAAGCTTTTATGGCATGTCAATATGCGAAGTTCATTAATATAGTTACACAAGCGGGTAAAGAGAAGTATCCATTGCCAATGTTTGTAAATGCATGGATCGTTCAGCCAGAAGATCTGAACCCGGGCGATTATCCAAGCGGAGGGCCGCAGTCGCATGTATACGATATATGGCGGGCAGGCGCTCCTTCGCTTGATATTCTGGCGCCTGATATTTATTTGCCAAACTTTGATGAGATCACAGCTTTATATACCCGTTCGGGTAATGTACTGTTTATACCAGAATCAAGGGCTGATCAAAAAGGTGCAGCCAATGCTTTTTACGCCATCGGTCAGCATAATGCGATAGGTTATTCGCCTTTTGGTATTGAAGATCGTATCGAAGATCCTGTAAACGGACCGATCCCTAAGGCCTACACCATCCTTGAACAATTGGCACCTGAAATACTAAAAGCGCAAACGAATAATACGATTGCGGGAATATGGTTGAGTGCAACCAGGCAAAAAACACAAATAACGCTCGGTGGTTATTCGCTGGATGTACAGTTGCGGCAAAGCAGGCGCATGCTGGTACCGGGTTCATTACCCGAAACCGGTTATGGGTTGGTGATCGCTACTGGCCCCGATGAATTTATCATAGCAGGCGAAGAGATACAGGTAAACTTTTTTCCCTTGTCTTCCGGCCCCATGTATGTTGGGTATCTTTCTGTTGATGAGGGATCATATAGTAACGGGAAATGGGTTGCCGGCAGAAGGCTTAATGGGGATGATATTATGCTAAACTACCATATTGCGGAAGAAGCGGCCGTGCAAAGAACCGGAAGCGTGGTACGGATACAGGGTAATGCACCACACATCCTGCATGTTAAACTGTACCGGTTTGAATAATAGTAAACTTAAAAAATGAACAATTCATATAAATGTTATTTGCAGCGACTATCGGTTTGCATACTACTGGCAACATTTTCAGCCAGAGGGAATGCGCAGGAAACCCGGAAGCTAAGTTTTGATGGCATACTTAGTGAGAACAGCATGACGATCAAAGAGATAGACCCCTCCATGCCGTCAGACTGGTCGGCGTATACGCATTTAGTCATGGAAATAAGAACTTCATCGCCGCAAAGATTCAGTCTTTGGGTTTACCGTAAGGATGCAACACCTGTAAGAATTATGTTGCAGCCATTCGGAGAAAATGCCTGGTTGCGGGCATCCATCCCGCTTCAATATTTAAAAGGCATGGATCAATCGGGAAATGATCTCGCATCTTCCATTAACCGCCGTACAAACTCTTTCTGGATGTCGGTCTGGGGCCCTTTCGGCGAACTTCAGTCAGTGGAATCTATCGGGTTTGCTATGACTTATCCCATTAATAAACCCACCCTTGAAATAAGATCCATCCATCTTTCCAAAAATGAGGAAGGTTCAGAATTTCTTGAAAAGATGCCGGTACTGACAGAATTTAATCAATGGGCTTACGGGGACTGGCCAGGAAAAATAAAAAGCCAATCGCAATTGGATGCGGAGCTTGCACAAGAGGAAAAAACGTTTGGCAGCAATGTGGATTTTGGCTATTGTGGATACGGCGCATATAAAAATACAAAAGCCAGGGCAACCGGCTTTTTCAGGGTTGAACAGATAGACGAAAAATGGTGGTTCATAGATCCGGATGGACATTATTTTCTTTCTACAGGCGCCAACGGTACGGTTGGCAGGCGTTCTGCAACACAACGCCCGGAAACACAATCTTCGATTGATCGAACGAAGCATCGGTTGGAATCATGGGGAATGACAACAGGGGGCGATGGCAGGGTAAATACGGTTACACTACGCTGGCAAACCATTCCGTCCACTACTTTTCTTGGTCTCCCGGATGTTTATTCAGAAGAATTTGCACGCAACATTGATCAGGCGGCAAATACACAATGTACTCCTTTGAAAAATGATGCGTTTATACTCGGCTATTTTATCGGTAATGAACCGCCATGGGATGGCCGCGAAACGGAAGTGGTTGATATGATATTAAATGGTCCGGTTACGGCCACACAAAACAAACTGAAGGCGTTTCTTGCCAAAGCGGATAATCCAAAAAGAAGAAAGGAATTTATGATTACCGCATTTGAAAAATACCTCGACATTGTATGTGTCGCTGTAAAAAAATACGACCCTAATCATTTGAACCTCGGAATACGTTTTGGCGGCCCGCCCTCAGATGAGATGCTGCGCACAGGAAAAGTTTTTGACGTTTGCAGTATCAATGTATATGAATATGAACCTACAAAAATTGTGGACAGAGTTTACCGGCTTACCGGCCGCCCCATCCTGATTGGTGAGTTCCATATTGGCGTACCTGCAAACGGTTTGGGCGCCGGGCTGGTGCAGGCAAAAGACCAGGCCGAGCGGGCGATTGGGTATAGGTATTATGCAGAACAGGCAGCCTCTCTCAATTCATTTGTCGGCGTTCATTGGTTTACCTGGCGCGATGAACCTGTACTTGGACGAAATGACGGCGAAAATTACAACATTGGCTTTGTTGATGCAACCGATAGGGCTTACAAGGAACTGGCCGAAGCCGCAAAACAAACAAACAAAAACTTATTTGAGGTCCATACCGGCAAAATTGCCCCGTTTAATATAAGACCAAAAGCATCAGATGCAGGAACGCCTGCAAGTCCCTGGGGATATTAATAATCAGTGTAACTATGAAGAACAAGCAATACGTTCATCTAAAATTCCTGCAATTATTTTTTACGGCAATACTATGTTTATTCTGCATGGTTGTTTATTCGCAGCAGCTTTCAACAGTTGCACCAAAAGAAGTTGGCCTTTCGGCAGAAAGATTGAGTCGGATTGATACGGTTATGAATGACTATGTTGCCAGGCAAAAAATTCCCGGTTTAGTTGCACTGGTGGCCCGTCATGGGAAAATAGCGTATTATAAATCTTTTGGTAAAATGGATATTGAGGCAAACAAAAACATGCCGAAAGATGCAATATTCCGGATCGCTTCTATGACAAAAGCCATCACTTCTGTTGCGGTGATGACTTTGTATGAAGAAGGTTATTTTCTCTTAACAGATCCCATTTCCAAATATATCCCTGCATTTAAAAACCCTAAGGTGGTGATTAAATTCCCTGGATCAGACAGCCCGATATTGGTTCCGGCAAAATATGAGATTACCATCCGGCAATTATTAAACCATACTTCAGGGATCACCTATGGTGATGGCCTGCAGAGAAGCTATTATAAAGCCGCCGGTATGACCGTTGGGCTTACACCCACTGCAGGAACATTAAAAGAAAAAATACTTTCTTTGGCAACTCTACCCCTGATTTCCCAGCCGGGTAAAGAATTTCATTATGGCATGTCAGCCGATGTCCTGGGCTACCTGATCGAAGTCATTAGTGGCAAAACGCTGGATGAATTTTTACAGGAGCGAATTATTGAACCACTGAAAATGAAGGATACTTATTTTTCTCTTCCTACAGAAAAATTTACACGATTGGCTGCCCTTTATAAAATGGGTAAGGATGGGAAACTCCAAAAAGCAACCGGTTATTTTCCTTACCCAACCCCTCAAAATTATTTTGCCGGAGGCGCAGGGCTGGTTTCTACCGCGGCTGATTATGCCAGGTTTGCACAAATGTTATTGAACAAAGGTGTTTTGGATGGGAGAAGGATACTAAGCCGTAAAACAGTTGAGCTAATGACAGCCAACTCAATCGGGGAACTGTATATTTTTAACCCCTTTAAACATAACGGCATCATGGGCGATAAGTTTGGCCTGGGCTTTGGAATACGAACAGAACGCGGCGTATATGATGAACTTGAATCGTTGGGAACTTTTGGATGGGACGGAGCTTTCTATACCCGCTTCTGGATCGATCCGAAAGAAGATATATTCGGTATATTCCTGTCGCAGGTAGATGCTTATTGGGATGAAAACCTGATCGGAAAATTTAAAGTACTGGTTTCACAGGCAATTTCAGATTGAGATTACTATTGTAAAAAATGGACCGGTACCATCAAAACACCAGAAAATAAAATCATGAAGAGAAACTTCATTACAGCTGTATTGTTAATCGTAACATTTTTTGCTTTTATCAAAGAAGATGGTAAAGCCTCAGACCTGGGTATCAAACCGGCCGTATTTGAATCCCCTGTATCGCCACGTGCAACATTTAATTTTAACCCGGGCTGGAAATTTTCTTTCGGCGATACAATTGGCGCCGATCAGCCTGCTTTTGATGATGCCGCCTGGGCAAGTGTAAGTCTGCCCCATACCTGGAACGAGACGGATACCTACCGGTCATTGATAAGTCATAGCGGTGGCGATCAGAGCGAAAAAATGTTTGGCATTGGCTGGTACCGGAAACATTTCAAACTGCCTGCGGGTTCCGACGGACAGAAAATTTTTCTTCGATTCGATGGCATGCGTCAGGCGGGCCGTTTCTTCCTCAATGGGAAACCGATCGGCAAACATGAAAACGGTGTTACCGCTGTTGGTTTTGATATTACGCAATTCGTGAATTTTGGCGGCAAAGACAATGTTCTCGCCGTTAAGGTGGACAATAGCCCTGACTATAAAGAAGAAGCTACCGATACACCGTTCGAGTGGAATTCAAAAGATTTTAATCCAAACTTCGGAGGGCTAAACCGGAATGCCAGCCTGATTGTGACAGGTAAAATTTATCAGACCCTGCCCATATACGACAATTTAAAAACGACCGGGGTATATGTTTACCCGGAAGCGATTGACCTGCAGAAAAAAACAGCGAATATAAAAGTTGAGTCGGAAGTGGTTAACGAAACAGGAGACTATGCCTCTATTACCTTGTCGGCCATCGTTGTAGATGCGAACGGTGTAGTGCGTGCGAAACTGGATGGCAACACGTCAGATATAGTGGCCGGTCAATCAGAAACCTTCACCGCCTCTGGCTTGCTGACCGGCGCGCGTTTTTGGGATGTGAATGATCCATATTTATACCATGTGTATTCCATTCTCAGCGTGAATGGAAAAGTGGTTGACGTTTGTGATACTAAAACGGGTTTTCGCAAGACTGAGTTTAAAGGAGGTGTAGGTACAGGCGGTGTATGGCTGAATGACCGTTTTATTTGGCTCACCGGTTATGCGCAGCGTTCAGCTAACGACTGGGCAGGGTTAGGCGGTGCTTATCCAGACTGGATGCATGAATTTACACTTTCCATGCTTCATGAGAGTAACGGCAACTATATCCGCTGGATGCATATTGCTCCGCAAAGGGTTGATGTTGAGTTGTGCGACAAGTATGGTATTGTAGAAGTATGTCCTGCGGGCGACAAAGAGCGGCTGGCAACCGGCAGGCAGTGGGAGCAGCGTGCTGAAGTAATGCGGGCCACGATGATTTCTTACCGGAATAATCCCAGTATCTTTTTTTGGGAAGCGGGCAACACTATTGTTACACCAGAGCAAATGATACAGATGGTTGCTATGCGCAAGGAACTGGACCCGCATGGCGGACGTGTGATGGGTACACGCGACAACGATCTCGCAGATGCGAACAAAGCATTGACACCTGTGTCTGAATATTATGGCGTTATGGTTGCGCAGGCGCCACAAACAGATACAATCGCAGGCGATGATATCTTTAGAGGCTATAGTATCTCGCGCCGCAACAAGGCGCCGCTGATAGAGACAGAAGATTTCCGCGATGAAGCGGGGCGAAATATATGGGACGAGTACTCACCACCGCATTTTGGCTTCAAACCCAAAGCAGGTTCCGTGGGTGGCCGCCCTCTTGACACCTGGCATTGGAATTCAGAAACGTTTTCGCTGGCGGCTGCTACACGCTATAACAGTTATGTGAGTAACCGAATAGACAATACTGATCCGGCTCACTCAAAATGGTCGGCCTATTGTTCCATTTATTTAACTGATGAAGATGCCGACGGGCGGCAGCAGGGTAGTTATGTGCTGCGGGTAAGCGGCAAGACGGATGGAGTGCGGCTACCCAAATCCATTTTCTATGTTTCAAGAGTGATGCAGAATGAGAAGCCGGACCTTCATATTATCGGACATTGGAACTATCCCGCCGGTACCAGGAAGGCTATTTATGTTGCTGCATCGCATTGCGACAAGGTTGAGTTATTCGTTAATGGAAAATCAATGGGTCTTGCGGATAAACCCTACAGTTTTATCGATACCTATAAAAGTACTGAAAGAGCGCCGGACGCTAAAGCGCCGGTAGGCATAAATACAGGTTTTGTATATGCGTTTCCTGATATTGCATTTGAACCCGGAACCATCAAAGCGGTGGCTACGAAAGGCGGAAAAGTTGTTGCCCAGCAAGAGATTCAGACTGTTGGCGAACCAAAGTCTATTAAACTCACTGTATATACCGGGCCACAGGGGTTACAGGCTGATGGAAGCGATGTAGCGCTGATAGATTTTGAAGTGGTTGACGAAAAAGGCCGTCGTTGCCCGACAGACGAAGACAGGGTTGATTTTAAAGTAACCGGGCCTGTAACCTGGCGCGGAGGCTTCAATGCCGCAAAACTAAATACCACTAATAATCTTTATCTCGATACGGAATGTGGTATCAACCGGGTAGCCATACGTTCGATCCTGCAATCCGGTTCGATCACGGTAACTGCCTCGCGTAATGGACTTGCCAGTGCCGCCGTTACAATTGAATCAAAACCGGTGGATATCGTTGGAGGATTGACGCGTGCCCTGCCACAAACACTTAAATGATGAAAACAACACTACTGCTTTCAGGAATGCTCTTTTTTGTTTGTGTATTTGCCAAAGCACAAACTGCAAATAATGCCTACAAATTGCCTGGAAACGGCTTGCGGCAACACGATTTTTTATATGTAGGTGAATGGGATACGCGCAAGCCCACGGCTCAATCCATATTTATTGTGCGTAAGGGGAAAGTTGTTTGGCAATATTCAATACCCTTGCGCACTGCAACCGGGGGCATCCAGGAATTTGATGATGCAACGCTTCTTTCTAATGGAAACATTGTATACGCCTGCATGTCGGGAGCAGGAATTGTTACTCCCGAAAAAAATCTTATCTGGCAATATATCTGTGCCCCGGGCACTGAAACCCATTCCTGTCAGCCCATTGGTAAAGACAGTGTATTAATGGTTTTGAATGGGCCGGTAGGCAAAGTGCTGATCTTTAATACAGCTACCAATAAATTACTGAAGGAAATTATCATTCCAACCAAAGCTACCAATCCGCATGGGCAATTCCGTCATGTACGTATAACGGCCAGCAAAACCATCATGGTAGGCCTTTTGGCCGAGAAAAAAGTAGTTGAATTTGATCTGGACGGAAAAGAAATATGGTCGGTGGATGCGTCTTCTGCATGGTCTGCTATCAGGCTTCAAAATGGAAATACATTAATATCCGGCGACGGAATGGGTTATACCCGCGAAGTAAATCCCAAAGGTGAAACCGTTTGGGAATTTACAAAAGCGGATGCGCCATTTACAATCGGCAATACACAAACCGCAACCCGCCTCGCGAATGGAAACACGGTAATATGCAATTGGATCGCCGGCAATCCAAAAACGGAAGAATGGGCAGGTACCGTACAGGTATTTGAAGTAACTCCGGATAAAAAAATAGTCTGGGCACTATCGGCATGGGGCAAACCTGATTTGGGTACATGTACATATGTTCAACTGCTTGATGAACCCGGAAACCCGGATAATGGAGATATCCAGCGTTAGTACCAGGAATGACCGCGTTTTAACCAACTATTTTCAGGATGCCGCAGGATGGTTAAAGTGGCTCGCAACGCTATATTACACATTAACGAATTGCTTACCATGAGAAGATCATTTTCCGATATTCAGGAATATCCCTCCCATATCATTTCTGCTCCTCAAAACAAATGCCATCAGTTAAAAAAACACACTGTAAAAGCAGGTATGTTGATCCTATTTGCGGTACATTTTTTTTCTTTCACTTTCTGTAATGACAAAGGACCCGGAATAAATATAAAAGATTTTGGCGCTGCAGGTGATGGCAAAACACTGGATACAAAAGCCATCAATGATGCCATTGATGCTGCAGCAAAACAGGGTGGTGGAACAATTTATTTTCCGGCAGGAACTTTTCTTAGTTTTTCCATACACCTGAAAAGTAATATTAGTTTATACCTCGACCAGGGTTGTATATTAATGGCTGCGGATAGCACAGCCAATGGCAGGTATGATGCAGGTGAACCCAATGCCTTTGATCAATACCAGGATTATGGCCACAGCCACTGGCACAATAGTTTGATCTGGGGAGAGAACCTGGAAAATATCTCCATACTTGGCCCCGGATTGATTAATGGCAATGGTTTGCGGCGCAACACTTCAGAAAGAAGACCATGGGGTAATAAGGCCATCGCCTTGAAACTTTGCCGCAATGTGATCTTGGAAAATTTTACGGTGATCAATGGCGGCCATTTTGCTTTGCTGGCAACAGGGGTGGATAATTTTACGATCAACAATCTGAAGATGGATACGAACCGGGATGGAATGGATATAGACTGCTGCGACCAGGTTCATATTTCTAACTGTAGTATTAACAGCCCATGGGATGATGCGATCTGTTTGAAAAGCTCTTTTGCGTTAGGCTATCTCAAAGCCACACAAAATGTTACGATCGCCAATTGCACGGTGAGCGGGTTTGACCTGGGAACTTTTTATAACGGCACTTATGGCAGAAAAGAGTGGAACCGGGTTCCGGATAAGGAAGGACCCACCGGCCGGATAAAATTTGGAACCGAGTCTAATGGTGGGTTTAAAAATATTACCATCACCAATTGTGTATTTAATTTTTGCCGCGGACTGGCACTTGAAACAGTAGATGGGGCATTGCTTGAAAACGTTAGTATCTCTAATATCACGATGCGCGATATCGTAAATTCACCCTTCTTCCTGCGCCTGTCTTCCCGGTTGCGGGGGCCGCAGGGAACGGAAACCGGTACTTTACGCCACGTGATCATCAGCAATGTGATGGTGTATAATGCCGATTCTCACTTTTCTTCCATTATCAGCGGAGTACCCGGGTATGATATAGAAGATGTACAATTTAATAATATCCGTATTTATTACCGGCAGATGGATTCTTCATTCGCAAAGATCCCAACCGTTGTTCCCGAAAATGAAAAACAATATCCCGAACCTGAAAAAATGGGCATTATGCCGTCATATGGCTTTTTTATCCGTCACGCCAAAAATATCAAACTCGATAATGTGGAAGTAAGCTACCTGGGAAAAGAACTGCGGTCCGCATTTATGGTGGAAGATACAAAAGGAATATTTCTTTCGCGCGTAAATGCCCAGGCAGTAAAGGGCGCAAAAACTTTTGTATGTAAAGATGTTGAGGATCTTAACATATCAGAATGTACAGGGTATAAAAACAAAGTGTATAAAAATATATCAAATGCTTCTTTTTAGAATTGTTTACAAGATCCGCGCCGCTAAAACGATTGCCATTTTTTGCTTATTACTATTGGCTGATACAATATATGCCGATGTAAAATTGGCCAGCCCCTTCTGCGATCATATGGTGCTCCAGTATAATACAATAGTCCCCGTATGGGGAACAGGCGATCCATGTGAAAAAATATCGCTACAAATCGGTAAGCAAACCAAAACTGCCATAGCCAATGTTACCGGAGAATGGATGATACAATTAAATAAGATCTCCGCTGGAGGCCCTTATACAATTACGATATCCGGGAAAAATAAGGTGGTAATTAATGATGTGTATGCAGGTGAAGTATGGGTTTGCTCGGGCCAGTCAAACATGGATATGACCGTTGCCCGCGAAGACCGTTACTGGTGCGGTGTATTTAATGAAAAAGAAGAAGTAGCTGCCGCGGATTACCCCCTTATCCGTGTATTTGATACGGATTTTTCTCCGGCTGCTATGCCACAAAGTGAAGTAAAGGGCAAATGGGAAATCGTATCACCCCAAACGGTAGGACATTTATCTGCCGCCGCTTATTTCTTTGCCCGGGATCTTCAAAAGAAAATCAACATGCCGATAGGTCTTATTACTACCGCCTTTGGAGCCAGTACTGCCGAGGCATGGATACGGAAAGAAGCATTGGCAGAAGAACCCGCCTTTAAAAAGTTGCTTGATAATTTCAATGACAAAATGACCAAATACGAAACAGATACAGCCGGACAAAATAAATATAGGGCAGACTATGCTAAATGGAAGATCGACGTTGCTAAAGCGAAGGCGGAAGGAAAAGATGAAGTGAGGGGGCCCAAGAACCCGGATCCTGTTCGTGACCAACACAACCCATATGTTCTATGGAACGGGATGGTAAAACCACTTGTTCCGTATGCGATTCGTGGTGCTTTATGGTACCAGGGAGAATCTAATAGTCCTACCGCAGCGATTTACAGGCAATTGATGGAAACTTTGATAAAAGACTGGCGGCAACAATGGAACCGGGGCGACTTCCCTTTTATATACGTTCAGTTAGCAAATATTGGAAAAAAGATAGATTCCTTACCCGCAATGGGCGGAGCGGAAGCCATTAAAAGAGAGGCCCAGTTGCAAAATCTTTCGATTCTCAATACGGCAATGGTAGTAGCGATTGACAATGCAGATCCGAACGATATGAATAATGTTCATCCAAAAAATAAACAGGAGATAGGCAGAAGGCTGGCACTGGCGGCAGAAGCGATTGCCTATGGAGAAAAAATTGCGTATTCCGGACCAGTCTATGAAAAAATGAAAGTGGAAGGAGATAGAATACGGCTTTATTTCAAACATGTAAATGGCGGCTTGACGGCAAAAGAGGATGTACTAAACGGATTCGCTATCGCCGGGGAAGATAAAAACTTTGTTTGGGGCAATGCAAAAATTGATGGAAACACCATTATTGTTTCAAACCCTGCAATCACCAAACCTGTATCCGTATATTATGGATGGGGTAATAACCCGCCAGTGAGTTTATACAACAAAGAAAACCTTCCGGCTTCACCATTTCGAACAGATAGTACTAATAAATAAAAGCATGAATAGAAAAATCAACTTGTTAACCATCGCTCTGATTTGTGTAAGTATACTTCCACAAGCCGGTTTCTCACAAATAGGGAAACGTTTCCCCTCTGAACGTAAAGTGGTTGCGGATCCTGTTACAGGAACCATGCTTACATTCCTCACAAGTACCGAGGTAGGAGATTCAAAGATCTACCAGACCCATTCTCAATGGACGGCAGACGGCGAATGGCTGATCTTTCGCTCGAACAGGGCAAAGAACGAGGCGATAGCCGTTAATGAAATAAGCGGTGAAATGGTACAGGTAACAGAAGGCGGTTATAACGGGATGCTTTGTATCGCCCGCAAATCAATGAAGCTATATTTTATGCGCAACGCATCTGCCGATACTTCCCTTCGCCGCAATATGCCGTTGCAGGTAATGGAAGTAGATCTTGGTGCAGTATTTACGGACAGTAAAAACGCAGCAATGAAACCGGCTTCAGCCTATCAACGGATCTGTGGTACTATTTCCGGCGATTACAGTGCAGGAGGTGATATGGCACTTGATGCGGATGAGGACTTTGTTTATTTTCGCATCGGCCGTGAAGAAGCAGGCAAACATTTACCGGAGAATGCAAAGATAGAGAGCACATTCGGTCCGCGTAAAATGGGTGCGGGCCCTGCCGGTTTAATGAGTATGAACCTACAGACCGGGAAGCTAAAATATATTGTTTCCGTTCCTTTCCAGATAGGTCATGTTCAAACCAACCCATGGGTGCCTGGCGAGATCGTTTTCTGCTGGGAAACAGGGGGTAAGGCGCCGCAACGAACCTGGACAGTGATGGCAGACGGTACCGGTCTCCGGCCATTGTATCCCGAATCAATATATGAATGGGTAACGCATGAAGCGGTGATCACCAAAGACGAAACAGCAATCGCTATTATGGGCCATCGAAAAATAGACATCCGGGCAATACCCGGTGATACCACACACACGATCACACCCGATCAGCATAATCCAGGGCAGGAAGCGGCATGGGGTCCTTCCGGTACGCGTGAAAAACCTACCGGGCTTGGCATAGTAAATATGCGTACACGCGAAATGGTGATCATCGCACAAACACCGGAAGGCAGCGGCCTCTGGCACGTGAACGGTTCACCCGATGGGCGATGGGCGGTTGGCGATGATTTTAAACGTAACATTTACCTTATCGACCGCAAAACACATGAAATGATCTTACTTTCGGCCGGTCATAAAGAAACGGCTGCAGACCATCCGCATCCTACCTTTAGTGCAGATAGTAAAAAGATAGAAATAGAGTCAGCCATGCTGTCGGCAGACAACCGCTCTATGAATATCTGTATCATTCCGGTACCCAAAGAATGGCTGAAAAGGTATAAATAGTGATTGCCCGAACCAAGTTGTAACATACCCTAAAATCTTACTAACGATGCTCAAAAAAATTCTTTTCACGATTGGTTCTGTTTGTATACTGCAACAAGGGATCACGCAATTGCAATGGCCGGCCATCACCCAAACAAACAAACCATGGACAAGATGGTGGTGGCAGGGAAGCGCGGTTAATAAAAAGGACCTGACTGCTGCTATGCAAAAATACCAGTTAGCAGGGTTGGGCGGAATGGAACTAACGCCTATATATGGTGTAAAAGGACATGAATCGGAGTTCATTGATTTCTTATCACCCAAATGGGTGGAGATGTTACAGTATACCTTGTCCGAATCAAAACGGTTGGGCCTGGGTCTTGACCTTGCCAATGGTACCGGCTGGCCATTTGGGGGGCCACTGGTTACGCCAACGGATGCCTGTAAAGAAGTGAATGTAAAAATGTACGCCATTAGCGAGGGACAACAGCTGAATGAAAAAATCCGTTTTACGCAATTGCCATTTTACCGGTCGGAGAGCAGGGCAAAGGCCGATCTTTCCAAACTGTCTTACCCTATCGCCACCAATAAAGGCCTGCAATCCTATGCGTTTGACCAGGTACGGTTTGAGATGATGCTTAAGCCTTTTCTGGTCATGGCCTACAGCGATAAAGGCGGCGTGCTGGATATTACTTCAAAAGTGGATACAGCCGGGAAACTGAATTGGATAGTACCCGCAGGTAACTGGAAACTCTATGCATTATTTCTTGGGTTTCACGGCAAAATGGTAGAGCGTTCTGCGCCTGGCGGTGAAGGAGATGTGATAGACCATTTTAGCCGTGTAGCGCTGAAACACTATCTCGATCGTTTCGATAATGCATTTAAAGGAAAAGATGTGTCAGGTATCCGCGCTTTTTTTAACGATAGTTATGAAGTGGATGATTCAAGAGGGCAAAGCAACTGGACGCCGGAGCTGTTAAACGAATTCAAAAAACGCAGGGGCTATGATCTGCAAAATTACCTGCCGCAATTGTTCGGCAGGGATAGCTCTGATATGGGCAGGAGGGTGTTGACGGATTACCGACAAACGATATCGGACCTGTTGCTTGATAATTTTACCCAGCCCTGGGAGAACTGGGCCCAGGCAAAAAATAAAATGATCCGGAACCAGTCGCACGGCTCACCGGCAAATATTCTTGATCTCTATGCCGTAGTGGATATTCCTGAAACGGAAGGTGAAGACATCCTCCGGTTCAAATTTGCCACTTCAACCGCACACGTGATGGGAAAGCCATTGGCCTCTTCTGAAACAGCTACCTGGCTTAACGAACATTTTAAATCTTCGCTGGGCGATGTGAAACAGGCGGTTGATAAATATTTTGTGGGGGGCGTGAACCATGTTGTGTGGCACGGAACCAGTTATTCCCCTGAAAATGAACCCTGGCCGGGATGGTTGTTTTATGCAGCCGTAGAGTTTACACCAGCCAATAGCTTTTGGAAAGATTTTAGCACGTTAAATAATTACGTAACCAGATGCCAGAGTTTTTTACAAAAAGGAAAACCGGATAACGATGTCTTACTCTATTTTCCATTTAACGATAAGATCTCGGAAATGGGCCGCGACCTGTTACAGCATTTTGATGGGATGGCAGGATTTGAAAGAACGGTTTTTAAAACAAGCGCAGAATGGCTGCTAAATAAAGGGTATGCATTTGACCTGATCTCCGATAAACAGGTGTTGGGCATCAAAAATAATGGGGCATTACTGCAAACGGGCGGCGTTAACTATAAGACAATCGTGCTGACAGATGTAAAATACATACCGGTTGAAACCATGAACAGCTTGAAACAACTGGCGGAAAAAGGAGCGAATATTATTTTCTATAAACACCTGCCCGCCGATATACCAGGCCTCGGAAACCTGGAACAAAGACAATTTGCCTACCGTAAAATAATTGATGACCTGTCTTTTTCTGCGATGGCTAATGGATCCGGCAGGAAAGCGATCGTAGGAAAGGGTTCTTTTTTAGTTGGGGATGATCTGGAAGCATTATTGGCAGAAACGAAAGCA
>JANXRX010000177.1 GCA_025352905.1 Bacteroidota bacterium
ATCGAAGGTTCCTGTATAACTCACGTTCTGGTAGTTCGCAGCAAAAGCCCTTAATGCCCTGTTGGGATTATCGGGCCGGTAACCTGCAATAGAACTGTAGCCATTGATCGCCCTGTAGGGATTGGTAGATGAAAGAAATCCGTCAGTGATCGTATTGCTGCTTAGTATGGCATTAATACCAGCAGTTTTCTGGTACAGTATCCCTCCACGGAGTGAGATCATATTGTTCAATGCCTTTCTAACGGTAATACCGGCGCCATATCCAAATGAATAATTGGCCACATCGCCCATGATCCGGGCATTACCAAGCGACACACCTACCTCCCATTGGCTGCGCGGGATAGGCGGATAAGGATACTGGTTATTCAAAAATTCATTCCGCTGCGGAAGGTGCTTGACCGCCACTTTGGAAGAATCTTTCCAATCCCAGCCCCAGTCTGTCTGGGCCAGGCCGACCGAATGCATAAGCACGATCAGGGCTACTGTTAAAAACTTTTTTTTGCTTGCCATAAAATGTATTTGATATGTAATAAAAACGATATTGTAAACCGGGTCAAAACTATACAATTGTATAGCAATGGGGGCCGTTTTGACAATTCTTTCACAGGTATATATCCTACGTATAGACCGTAGCACATGAATTAACGCTGCTTCTATACAACTTATTGCTTATATCAATACTATATTGCAGTATAATTTGTACATGAACTTAGCAAAACGGGTAATATCGGTAGAACTGGATACGTTTGAAACGCATTTCAGAGAGGCAGTTAAAAGCAGGGTTTCCTTACTGGACAGGATCATGCGCTATATTGTAAAGCGTAAAGGCAAACAGTTAAGACCCATGTTTGTGCTGCTTAGCGCAAAACTGGGTGGAGAATTAAAAGAGAGTTCCTATCGCGCGGCTTCACTGGTAGAACTCTTACACACGGCATCTCTTGTACATGATGATGTAGTGGATGATTCCCTGGAAAGACGCGGTTTCTTTTCCATCAATGCGTTGTGGAAAAATAAGATAGCGGTTCTGGTTGGTGATTACCTGTTGATGAAGGCATTGCTGCTTGCCCTCAATAACAAAGAGTACCAGATACTGGAAATACTGGCGGAGGCCGTAAAAGTAATGAGTGAGGGGGAACTGTTGCAATTCGAGAAATCCCGTAAACTCAACCTGGACGAATCGGTTTACTATGAGATCATTAA
Organism: Bacteroidota bacterium; assembly: GCA_025352905.1. Lineage (GTDB taxonomy): Bacteria > Bacteroidota > Bacteroidia > Chitinophagales > Chitinophagaceae > Sediminibacterium. The sequence goes on from JANXRX010000177.1 coordinate 1,201, forward strand.
AGGTAAAACCGCTTCCTTACTTGCTTCTGCCTGCGCTGCCGGGGCCTGTACCACTTTCCAGGACACGGCGCAGATAGAAAAGCTGAAATTGTTTGGAGAAAAAGTAGGCATGGCGTTCCAGATCAAAGATGATCTTTTTGATTATGGAAGCGATAATATAGGCAAGCCTACAGGCAACGATATCAAAGAAAAAAAGTTAACCCTCCCGCTGATATACACGCTCAACCATTGTTCTCCTGAAGTAAAGAAGAAACTGATTTACATTGTTAAAAACGAGAACACGAAAAAAGACAAAGTGAAATTCGTGACAGAATCTGTAAAACAATGTGGTGGCATCCGGTATGCAACAGAAAAAATGTTTGCTTTTCGTGATGAGGCCCTGACCATTTTACACGAGTTCCCCGATTCGGAAGTACGCCAGGCGCTGGAAGAACTGGTAAGGTACACGACAGACAGAAACTATTAATGCAAAAGAGGTGGAAAATATTACAGGCAGACACGGAACGTGTTACTGCTCTTAAAGAGATGCTGAAAATAAACAGCACCCTCTGCCGCATCCTTGTGCAAAGAGGGATCGATGATTTTGAAAAAGCCAGGCAGTATTTCCGCCCTGAACTAAGCGGCCTGCATGATCCCTGGCTGATGAAGGATATGCGTAAAGCAGTAACCCGCATCATCAGCGCATTTACACAGGGCGAGAAAATATTGGTATTTGGCGATTATGATGTGGATGGAACTACTTCTGTTGCCAGCATGTTCCAGTTCCTGCACAATATGTACAGTGAAGTGGACTTTTATATCCCCCACCGTTACCGGGAAGGATATGGCATATCAAAAATGGGGATTGATCATGCAAAAGAAAATGGCTTTACGCTGGTTATCTCGCTCGATTGCGGGATCAAATCAGTGGAACTGATCGCTTATGCGAAAAACCTGGGTATCGATTTTATTGTTTGTGATCACCATTTACCGGATAAGGAATTGCCGCCGGCCGTAGCCATTTTAAATCCCAAACAGGCGGATTGTCCTTACCCCTATAAAGAACTGTGTGGATGCGGTGTTGGTTTTAAACTGATGATGGCACTAAGTGAAGAACTGGGCCTGCCAGAGAGCGCTTATCTCAGCTACCTCGATCTTGTGGCCACTGCCATTGCCGCCGATATTGTTCCCATCACCGGGGAGAACCGGATCCTTGCCTATTATGGTTTAGAGAAAGTAAACCAGGATCCCTGCCCGGGTATCAAGGCACTGATGCAACTCGCGGTAATACAAAAGCAAATGCATATCACCAACCTGGTATTTGTGATAGCGCCGAGGGTAAATGCCGCAGGACGTATGGATGATGCGCGTAAAGCTGTACAGCTTTTTATAGAAAAGGATTATACCCAGGCGCTCTTTTTTGCAGAAATGCTCCATAGTGATAATATAGACCGCAGAGAAGCTGATAGCAGCATTACCGAGGAAGCGCTTTTACTGATCGGGGCCGATGCAACACATAGTGCCCGCAAAACAACCGTCGTTTTTCAGGAACACTGGCATAAAGGCGTGGTGGGCATTGTTGCCAGCAGGCTGATAGAAACCCATTACCGCCCAACGGTCGTATTAACCCGGAGCGGTGATTATGTGGCAGGGAGCGCGCGGAGTGTGGCCGGGTTCAATTTATATGAAGCCATCCATGCCTGCCGGGAACACCTGCTGGGTTATGGTGGTCATTTTGCTGCAGCCGGCATGACCCTGCTGCCGGAAAATGTACCGTTATTTTCAGAGGCTTTTGAAAAAGAAGTTACCCGGCTGATCACAGATGACCTGTTGATACCCGAGATCATCATAGATGCAGAGATCAGTTTTACCGAGATCAACCCCTCTTTCTTCAGCATCCTCTCACAAATGGAACCTTTCGGCCCTGAAAACATGCGACCGGTATTCATAGCCCGGAAAGTGACAAATACAGGCTACTCAAAAATCGTTAAAGAGCAGCATATCCGTTTTGTGCTAAAACAGGATACCATTACCCTCAGCGGTATCGGTTTTAATATGGCCGCTAAATTTGAGTTGTTGCAAATGAAGCAACCACTCGATATTGTTTTTACCATTGATGAGAATGAGTGGAATGGGGTGAAGAGTTTGCAGATGAAGATGGTAGATATACGATTAGCTGAATGAGTGGTTAATTCACATCCGCTTAAAACGGATTCACAATGATTCAAAAATTGTCAAGGCTTTTTTCAAATTTTGCGGCAAATAAACTACATGAGAAAGTTCATTTGTATTCTTTGCACAACTAATTTACTGTCAATATCGCTTTTAGCGCAACGCAGAGTTCAACCCTATACAAAATCATACGAAACAGACAAAGCGGCTATCGTACTGTCGACTACTTATATCCATTTTTCCTCCTCGGATAGTATTCCTTTAAAAGACAAAGAACTTAGGCGCTTTATTTTTCGCAGTGAGATAACAGGTGACCATTTTCAGCTTAATTTTTATCCAAAAACAAGTGGTGAGCGCTTAAGTATTTTTCCCACATCCATGCCAATTGATACTATTCACACTGACCTCGATCTTACATATTCACAAATAAGGGTCATACGTAACGGAAATATTGAAAAAAACTGGATTGGCATTCGGGCACTGAAAAGATCTTCAGATAGTATGGTATGGCGGTCTCGGTATATTAGCAGTTACGGCCAAGGTATGGTAAAAGTCAACAATGCGGATAGTAGCTACGTATCTGGATTTCAAATACTCAACACTTCAATAAATATTCAAGATGAAATATTTGTAGACATCAGAAATAAAAAAACAAATTCCATCCAAGCAACTTTCAAGATCGAAAGAATTAAAAGGTTATATACGCCATTTCTAGCAATGATGTGTCATGACTCAAATAGCACCGGCCATATTCCAAAGTTATTTATCAATTACCTGATGAACAAAGATTCGATCTATGAAAGCATTAATACATTTTATAAAGACTGGTATTGGAATAATGAACATCTATTTCCTAGTCGTCGTTACTTTACTTCATCAAAAATGCTTTTTATTTTCAGGAAGTATGATAATTCTGTAGTAGATTCTTCTCTTGAATACCAACTCGTCACTGGAGATAACAACACTATATATTGGAGAAAGACGGGACATATGTTACTAGTAGACGCATTGGAAGATGACAAGAGTTACCATTTACGGGTGCGTTATTCAGAGCATCCGGAAAATATTTTCAGCCTTAATTTTTACACAGATCCAAAATGGTATAGGACACCCAACTTCAGACTCAAAATAATCGGTATTATACTGTTAATCATCATGGCATCTGCCTTTTTTATTTACAGGCAAAATATCAGGAAACTAAATGAAAAAAAAACTCGGCTTGCGTTACAGATCAAATCCATACGTTCACAGTTAAATCCACACTTTATCTTTAATGCATTGACCTCAATCCAGGCACTGATCAATAAAAAGGAAATAGACAAGGCAAACAAATATTTATCTGAATTCAGTGATTTATTAAGAGACACCTTAAAAGGGGACAATTCAGATTTCGTGCCCCTTTCTTCCGAACTGAAGGTGCTGGAGAGCTATATGAAACTGGAACAACTGAGATTCAATTTCCATTACCAAGTTAAAATCGATGAAAATATCAATTTAAATGCTGTTGAAATCCCCTCTCTGCTGTTGCAACCGTTATTGGAAAATGCGGTGAAACATGGCATAGCTGAATTATCATTGACCGGGTATATCACTGTGACCATTTTTACCGAAATGGCTAATCTCTTATTGAGTATTTCAGATAATGGCAATGGATTTAATGATATATCCATCCAAAATGGATATGGCTTAAAACTCACCAAAGACCGTATCAGCCTTCTTAATCAGACATTAAAGGGTCAATCCATAAAAATGCGGATCGAAAGCGGCAAAGAGTACGGAACACACGTACATTTAGTGTTCGAAAACTGGCTAGATACATGACCATCCAGGCTGTGATCATAGATGATGAACCCAACAATATCGACAACCTCGAGATATTGTTACAACAATACTGTCCACAAGTAACCATTATTGGCAAGGCGCTGAATGCAACTGATGGAGAATTGCTGATAGTACAAAACGATCCCGATCTTGTTTTCCTTGATATACAGATGCCGGGTAAAGACGGGTTTGATCTGTTGCAGTCGCTCCCTTCGTATACATTCGAACTCATCTTTGTTACCGCTTTTGATCAGTATGGCATACAGGCGGTAAAATTTTCAGCGATCGATTACCTGGTAAAACCCATCAATACTACCGAACTGAAACTGGCCGTAAATAAAGCTATCTATAAAAGCGCCCAGAAAAAGCAGAACAAACAACTGGAAAACCTGGTACAGGTATTACAGCACCGGAAAGAATCGCACCGGATTGCTTTATCGAGCGCCCGTGAGACAAGGTTTGTGCGTACAGAAGACATTGTCCGGTGCGAGTCATCCAATAATTACACAACCTTCTTCCTTACCGGGGGCGAAAGGATCATGGTCTCCAAACCTATTTTTGAATATGAAGATATCCTGAAAGGCTATGGTTTTATCCGTTGCCACCAATCGCACCTTGTTAATAAAAAACATATTAAAAGCTGGGTGAAGGAAGACGGCGGCTTTCTTTTATTAGAAGATAATACGCAGGTGCCGGTTTCAAGATTGAAGAAAGACTATATAAAGAATGAGTTAGAGAGGAATTGATTAATAAACCAACTTAATATCCCCATTCACTGCATACCCGGTACAAGTCAGCACTCGTCCGGCAGCAATCTCGTCTTCCATCAACACTTCATTCCGCCACATCCATACGTTACCGCTGGTGCAGGTAGCCGCACAAGTGCCGCATTGCCCCGATTCGCAACTATATGGTAACGGAACGCCCTGCATTTTTGCCGATTGCAAAATAGTAGATGGATACCCTGCGGTAAAAATATATTCTTTATCCCCGAGCTGCGCTGTTACTGCATGGGGTAAAACATCAGGGGGTAAGGGTTTTACAGCAGGTTTCTCGATATGGAATATTTCTTTGCGGATACGATTCTCCTGCACCCCTTCTGTCCGCAATATGATCGTGATCATGCGCATATACTCAAACGGGCCGCATAAATAAAACAAAGAATCGCCACCCGTCTTAAAAAAATAGACACGGGCGATTTCCGCTATCAACTCAATATTTAACCTTCTCCGGGAAATATTTTCATACCCACTGAATAAAAAATCAATATGCAGCCTGCCCGGGAACAATTCTTCCAGGTGTTTTAATTCGTCATAAAAAATAGTAGTACGGGGTGAGGCGTTGCTGTAAAACAGCACAACCCTGATGGGATCATATTGGTAAAGAATCGTTTTGATCAAGGCAATAACAGGAGTGATGCCACTGCCTGCAGCAAAGAAAAGGAGTTGCGAATATTCCTGGATATTATCAGAAAGGGTAAAAAAACCGGATGCACCAGTTGTTACCAGGCTGTCGCCTTCTTTTGCATCATCCACCAGTTTCCTGGAATACGCACCGTTTGCAATACGCTTTACGGTGATTTTTAGCGGTTCTTTTAAAACAGGCGACGATGAGATGGAATAATTTCTTCTGTCTTCTTCACCATCTAATCTGTCAAAAACAAGTGTAAGAAATTGGCCCGGTATATAATTGATGTCATTGCCTGATAAAATAAATGACCGGGTATCCGCTGTTTCCTGAATGATACGTTCTATACGTAAAGGAAAATATTGTAGGGCTCCTGCCATTCGTTAAAATTAAAACAAGTTTAGATAATAAACGCCCGCAAACAAAACTGCCTGCCATTACAAATAACGGCAGGCAGTTAAAAACAATATCCTTTTGATCAGGCCTCTACTTTCACTTCGCCCTGCAACAAATCTACACTCCGGTTAATAAAATTCGTAAGGTCATTCCCTTTTAACAGTCCCTGCGATAATAAGGCAAGATCGGCCAGGTTCCTGACCTGTTTTTGCAATACTACTTCATTGCTTTCTTTCAGCAGGCTTTGGTAGATGGGGTGATTACCATTTACGGTTAGGGTTACTTCATCCGGCATCTGTGCATAGAATGCAGACATCCCGCCGCCAACAGCGCCCATGTCTTTCATGCGACGCATAAACTCCGGCCTGGTGGCTACCACAGGTGCAGAACCCGGGCTCAATCCTTTTATTTCTGTGGTCACATGCAGCTCGGAGATCTGCAGGGTGAACCATTCTTTCAGCTTTTCTTCCTCATCCTTGTTCAATACACTTTCGCTGGTTTCCTGTTTATCAACCAGGTTATCAACGATATCAGCATCCACCCGTACAAAAGTTACATTCTCCCATTTCATTTCCATGGTATTGATAAAAGCTGCATCTACCAGGGTTTCCATTTTGATCACCGTATAGCCTTTTGTTTTACACGCCTGTATATAGGCATCCTGCTGTACCGGGTTGGTGGTATACAGGATCACCTGTTTGCCATCTTTATTCTTTTGTAACACTTCTGTGGCTGCCTTGTATTCTTCCAGTGTATGAAACTTGCCATCGGTATCTTCCATTACCAGGAATTTATTCGCTTTTTCAAGGAACTTATCATCCGTCATCATACCATACTTCACAAACAAGCCCAGGCTCTCCCATTTTTCTTCGAGTGAGCTCCTGTCATTCCGGAAGATCTCATCCAGCTTATCCGCCACTTTTTTGGTAATATGCGCATTGATCTTTTTTACATTCGGGTCGCCTTGTAAATAACTACGACTCACATTCAGCGGAATATCCGGGCTATCTATCACACCCTGGAGTAACATCAGGAACTCGGGTACAATATCTTTTACCTCGTCTGTTACAAATACCTGGTTGCTATATAATTGTATCTTGTCTTTCTGGATCTCGTAGCTCTGCTTGATCTTGGGGAAATACAATACACCGGTAAGATTGAACGGATAGTCTACATTCAGGTGTATCCAGAATAAAGGCGTTTCATTAAAAGGGTACAGCTCTTTATAAAAATTTTCATAATCCTCTTTGCTGAGATCGGAAGGTTTCTTGATCCACAGCGGGTCAGTATTATTGATCGGTTTTTCTTCTTCCTCTTTTTTCTCGCCTGCTTCGGAGAAAAAGATCGGGATAGGTAAAAATTTGCAGAACCGCTGGAGAATATTTTTGATCCGTGAGGCTTCGAGGAATTCTTTGCTATCCTCACTGATATGCAGAACGATCTTGGTACCCCGCTCGTTATAATCTACATCGTATAATTCAAACTCCGGACTTCCATCGCAACTCCAGTATACACCGCTCCCTTCTTTATGACTTTTTGAAAACAGCTCCACTTTGTCGCTTACCATGAAAGAACTGTAAAAACCCAATCCAAAATGCCCGATGATATTGGCATCTTTATATTTCTCCATAAACTCTTCAGCGCCGCTGAAAGCTACCTGGTTAATATATTTATCCACTTCCTCGCCCGTCATGCCCACCCCACGGTCAATAATGCTCAAAGTTTTCTCTTTGGCATCCAGCACCACATCTATCCGCAATTCTCCCAATTCGCCTTTGGCTTCGCCAAGAGAGGAGAGTGTTTTCAGTTTCTGGGAAGCATCCACCGCATTACTTACCAGCTCCCTGAGAAAGATCTCATGGTCGCTATAAAGAAATTTCTTAATGATCGGGAAAATGTTTTCCGTCTGAACCCGTATCTGGCCTTTTTGCATAGTACTTGTTTTAGCTGCAAATGAACAAAGAAAGTACCAGATATGGGTTTGCTGACAGGATGACAAGCAGAAACCGGGTTAAACCGGGTTATTCATTTTTTGACAGGAAAAAATTTCCGAAACATCAGTTCCCCTGTATTCTTACATTATCTAACTGGAAACTGGTGGTTCTTTTATCAAATACACTAACCGGGTCCGCGCCATCATAGCGGAAAGCCAGGTAAACAGTGCCCGGGAAGCCTGCCAGGCTGATATTGCCCGAGTTTACCCAATTTGCGGCGATAGCCGATATGGACCCTTTTGAAATAGTGGCTTTAAGCAGTGTCCATTTAGCTTTCCATGGCGTATTGCCACCATCGTAATTGGTGGAGAGATATACCTGTAGTATCCCCCCGTTATCAAATCCGTCTTTAGTTTGAAAACTCAGCACCTCGTTAGCTGAATTTCCCAGGTTAACCGGTGGCGTGATCAGCCAGGAAACAACAGCAGGCTGGCCGGTTGCGAAAGCGCTGATCTCGCCATACCCATTGCCCGTAGTTGTTTTTCCGAGCCATGTTTTACCGCCGCTTTCGGCTATATTTTTCCAGCCGCTCAGTGCCAGGCTGTTATTGGGAATAGCACCCTCAAAATCTTCACTGAACAATAATTTCGAGCCCGGCCCCGTACAACGCAGATCATTCATTTGAACATCTGATGTATCGCGGATCAGCAATTGCTTTTCTGTACCGAAAACACTGTATACCGCTGTTACCGTTCCATTTCCCCGCGGCGTTTTAACGGCTGCAAAATCAGCAAACCCGCTTGTCCTGATATAAGCGCTGCCGCCAGTACAGGCTTTTACGGTATGGTTTACGGATAGTTTATTAATGGCATCCCCATATGCTTTTCCTGTATCGCCCGGCGCAAATTCGATACCGGTTAATGTAACAAGACAACTCTGTACAGAATCAGCTAACTGATCAAATCCAATCTGCCTGGGAACGATTGTGTTTTGCAAACTTCCCTTTACCAGGAACCTGCTGAACAGGGGAACGGGGATCCCGGTTAATTCAGGATAGGCCGAATCTGATCTGTCTACGCCGGCGCCGAGTTGTATCATATTTGCGTAGTCACCCAGCCAAAGATCTTTTAATTTGATAAACACTTTTCTCCCTGCAGGAAAATCATTGTATAGCCCGGTTCCATCCATCCGGATAGTAATGCCGCCCGTAGCATCCTGCACTACAATAGATTTATAGAAATTGTCTTTACTGTCATCCGCTATTACAATACCCTGTACGGTAAATTCACCCAATATTTTCTCAAAGTTCCCGGGGAAATGCATCGCCCGCAGTTCCCTGATCGTGAGGTTAGCCTGTATATCAGGTGTTGTATACACAGGTGGTTCATCAAATTTTTTATTACAGGCGCAGGCAAAAACAAGGATCCATCCCAGGATCCATAGCCTTAATTGGTTTTTACCATTTATCAAATGTTTATTGCTCATAAACGCAAACTGAGGGTGACTGAAAAATTGAGCCCCATGGCATAGAAAAATTTGGGAGGGAACTTGTCTGTATTCTTTGTGTCAGTATCAAAACGCAGTTGTTCATACCCGCCTGAAATCAGCGTCCGGTTGTTGAGCAGGTTGCTGATACCGGCGTTGAACAAGAACATTTTTTTGTTCTTTGCATGAAAGAGTTTTAGCCGGATGGCTGAGCCTGCGGAAAGATCTACGGTGTATTGTGCAGGCAACTCAGACTGCGCAACCACCTGCTTCCATTGATCCGTGCCCGGCGTCAGGCCCTGCAAAGCAGTATAGGTTCTGCGCAGCGGATTGAAATCAAGCCATTGCTGCCTGAAATAACTGCCTGTCAGGCCAACGTAAAAACCGCCTGCCTGGTATTGGATCCCCAAACCATAGGCTTCCTGGGGTGTTCCGCCGACCCGGAAATTTTTGGTGTAAATAAGTCCCCGCTCAATAACCGAAGCATCGTTATCGGCGGTCACGGTAACCTGTTGCCTGTTAGTATAATAATACCTGGCAGCTGCTATGGCCAGGTTAAGGGAAAAATGTTCTGATAACTGTATATCCGCGCCTGACTCAAGACCGAAATGCATTTTATTAATACCTGACAAGGCATAGTTTACAAAATTTCCAAAACCATCGTCATAAAAGCTTGTAACATTCATCCCATCTGAAAACAAGGTAACGTAACTCCTTAATCTTAGTTTAACGAGGGGTGCGTTCCATGTATAGCCAAGCTCTGTTGTGAGGATCTTTTCATTGCGGATGTTTTCCTGTTGTGTATCCCGTGTACGGGGAGAAATAAATACATTGTCGAACAAAGGCGCCCGCGTAAAATATCCTGCCTGCAGGTACAGGTATTTTCGCCCATTGATCTTATAAGTGATCCCTGTTTTAAATGCAAAACAGGTAAATTCATCCAGCACCGATCTTCCGAAAGAATTGTCAGTGAACAGGCCATTGGTCACCAATCCTTCCCTTTGATAATTGGTGTAACCGATCTCCACCGCTTCAAAATGATCTATTTTTTTTCCGGTAAACGACAGTTGCGCCCATGTTTTGGCAACCAGGGTGTGAAGCAGGTAATCATATCCAAATGAATCATCTTTATGCAACAGACGGTTGGGGCGGTGGGTATCATTTTGAATCACCACAGGATCGTTGGGGAAATCCCTTTCCGCAAACTGGTTCCAGTCAACATAAAAATCGCCGCCGAGCAGGTCATTCAGTTTTTTATAGTTATGGCTCTGTGCTGCCTGCATTGAAAAACCGGCAGAAAGAGCAAGTGCATCTGTAAGCAAAGAATGATAATTGCTGTTGAACATATATTCCGATAATGCAGAAATCCGTTCCTCCACGATATAGTGCGCGCGAAGACCCCGGATATTGTTTCCCGTCCGGCCATCAGCATCCCTGATCGTTTCCTGGCTGTTCCTGTTCACATCAATTAAATGATCCCAGTTTACCTGGAGTAGTCCGCTATTGGTTTTTATGGCTTCCGTAACCGCCATCTTTAATAAAGGGTCCTGTTGGTAACCGGGCAGGTAACGGTAATAATCCGGACGCGGGTCTGCGGCTTTATACCAATCAAGACCTGTATCGGATCTTTGCCCGGTTACTATGCCGATAGCGGTTGTCCAGCCAGTATGGTTATCGATCTGCCGGTCATGCCTGATGAGGAGCACAGGCTGATTTGCATAATGCGTATTGGCATTTCTTTTCTTCCCGGCCTGGTATCCCCAATACGCGTTATATCTATTCGTTTGGGCCAGTTGCACGGATTCCATCAGCACAGCGCTTTGTTTGCCGGTATATAACGGCGCGCCGAAAACAGCAATGGAAAGAAGATTCCTGTCGTCGATCTTTTTATCAGCGCTGATACAATAACTTTTACCGTTGTAAAATGTGCCTGGTGTATATCCTTCGGAGGCATAACGTAAACTCCCGCTCACGGAGAAGGCCCATCCTTTTTTATGCATACCGCTGCTGTGAATAAAAGAAAGACGGTGGGCGAAACTCCTGTTGGAGAATGTATAAGCGAATTGTGTTTGTTGCCGCTGACGTGACGCGCGCAGATCGATCTGTGTGGTCTGCCCGATACTTCCAAAAACGGACGCGCTATTATACAAACCGAGACTGGTTTCTGTATTATTCATGACAGCATTCAAACCGCTCCATAAACCCCATTGGGTAGTTCCGTCTTCCGGGCTGTTCATGGGCAGGCCATTTATCTGTCTGCTGGAATTCTCTCCATCGTATCCCCGTATCCTGAACCGCATTGTACTGAAGTGAAAGCCTGCCATATTGGTAAACATATCCCGGTTGGCGGTGAGAATGGAGGGAAGGGGGGATACCCGCTCATTCTCATTTAGGCCCACCACCGGTAAATCGTCTGTCGTACTTTCTTTTTCGCGCATGAGCGAACTGTCCATATATGCGTTCTTCGCTGGTTTTTTGACCGCGGTTTGCTGCCCCTTTACAACAGTGGCAAAACAAAACAATACCAGTATCCCTAATAATTGCAACATACAGCAGAAGTTGAATGGGGTGACAATTGAGCGGGATCACAAACAGGGGATAAAAATAAGCGTAACGCCCATCGCGTAATAGCGTATTTGCCGCAATTGCGTTAAACACCTAATTGAGAGAGGATGCATAGAAGTAGTTTTATCAAGTCATGAAATCGCTAATTATAATACTCATACTCTTCGCTTACAAAGTATCCCCACAAATCCCCCACGCCCATGTATGCATCGTTGCCTTTTACAATCTTGAAAATTTTTACGACACCGTTCATAACCCGCTTATCAACGATAATGACTTTACGCCCAACGGCGCCAAACAGTATACCGGAAAAATTTACCGCGACAAGCTCAACCATCTCGCCACGGTTATCAGTATGATCGGCACAGATATCTCGCCTACCACCGGCCCGGTATTACTCGGTGTGGCTGAGATCGAAAATGATACGGTACTGAATGATCTTGTGCATCATCCGCTTCTTAT
>JANXRX010000200.1 GCA_025352905.1 Bacteroidota bacterium
ATATAGATCAGTTTAACAGTTATACAAGTGAACTGCGTATACTTCAGCAGTATCATACAGGCAAACAGCTAAGTACACTTGCTGCCGGTGTTCAATATATGAACAACGACCTTCACCGCACACAATTGGGAAAAGGAACCACCGGGTCGGATTTTGACCTGAGCCTGGTAACACCCGGATGGGGAAGAGACGTTCATTTTAAAACACAGAATGTTGCGCTGTTCGCAGAGAATGTGTTACAGATAACACGTGAGTTGTCAATCAATGCAGGGGCAAGGCTGGAAAGTGGTGAAACAAAAATGAGTGGAGTGATCACGTACTATCCCGATAACCAGATCCCTCTTTCCATCAGCCATCATTTCCCTTTATATGCAGCAGGATTTACCTACAAGGTAAAAGACAATATACAGGTATATGGGGGATGGTCGCAGGCTTACCGGCCAATGGTATTCAAAGACCTGATCCCTGTTTCTTTATATGAAAAAGTGGACCCTAATATCCACGATGCATCCGGGTACAACGCCGAACTCGGGCTCAGGGGAAAATGGTCATTTTTGAAATGGGACGTAACTATTTTTGAGCTTGGCGATAAAAACCGTTTTGGTACGCTTACACAAACAGATGCATCAGGAACCGTTTATCTCTATAGAACCAATATCGGTAACTCGCTGAACAAAGGCGCAGAAATATTCATGCAGGGCGACTGGATGCTGGGTAATAAGACCAGCTTAACCCTATTTACCTCTACTGCGTTTATGCATGCAAGGTATACCCAGGCAGTTGTTAAATCAGGAACGCTGAATAAAGATATCAGCGGTAATAAAGTGGAAAGCGCACCAGACCTCACTACCCGGAATGGTATTACCCTGCGGCATAGTAAACTGAGTGTATCAGCCTTATACAGCTATACCGCAGCAACATTTGCCGATCCTTTGAATACGGTTATCCCGGATGCGAACGGAACGGTAGGATTGGTTCCTTCTTATGGCATTATTGATTTGAATGCCGCATTTCGTGTATCCGGTGCCCTCGAAATAAAAATTTCGGGAAGTAATCTTGCTAACAGGCAATATTTTACCAAGCGTCCTATGTTCTATCCAAGTCCGGGGGTATGGTCGTCTGACGGACGCAATTTTACAGTTAGCATTACTTTGAGAATGTAATATTGCTTAGCGGGCCGGGGATCAATCAACAGCTTCCAGCAGGCAAAACGAATATGGCTCCATTACGAAGTACTCGTGATCGGGGCCAATCGTGTGTCTTTCCTGTCCCCAGTGGTCATATAGCTTTGTAAAAGCACCTTTATGTTCTTTAAAAGCATACCAGGTAAGGTACGCCGGCTTATTGCTGAAGTTGAACAGGCAATACAGCTTTTGTGTTCCGTATGTTCGCAGAAAACCGGCTATATGAATATTGTGTGGCGTTAACCAGGTAATATTCGCCAGGTCGGCCACTACCGGCATTTTTTTACGGATAGCGATCAGTTGCCGGGTAGCTGAAAATATCCTTTCTTCAACGCTCTCCTTTAAGTCAACACGTGCGTTCTTCTGCCAGTCAATTCTCGGCCGGTGCATCCAGCGGTTATCATAGCTTTTGGCAGGATCGTTGAGATAGGAATAATCGTTCGTGTAACCGGCTTCATCTCCGTAAAATAACATAGGGATGCCGCCGATAAAAAAACTTTGCGCCTGCATCAACAGGATTTTGCGGATAGATAAAGCTATCTCCGCAGGATCGTTTTTTTCTACCGCATTTTCCAGCCCGCATAAAGAAGCAAGCGAGCCGCTGATACGGGCATCCTGTGTTTTTGGGTTTACAGAAAACAAAGCGCCCCTTGCCGGCGAACCGGGGTACGTGCCTGAATAATATTCTTTTAAAAAACGACGATGTGCATAGGAATCATACCCGGCGGCTGCGATCATACTATCATCATAACCCAGGCCGATATCATCATGACAACGCGTATAGGTTATCCAGGAACTGCCAAATGGCTTCTGCAGGAGTTCCGGCTGGGCTGCCAGCATTACCCTTATATCGCCGGTGGCGAGTGCATCCCATTGCAGCGCCATTTGTGTTGCGTTGTAAGCCAGGTCGCATTCCTGCCCGGTAAACGATCCGGTACCAAAATATTTCATGATCTCCGCCGGCGCTACAATGGCCTCGCCCAGTAAAGCAACACCCGGAGCGGCTACCTGTACGCATTGTTTAATAAGACGCAAAAGTGTATGTGCCCCGGGTAAGTTCTGGCAGCTGGTGCCTAATTGTTTCCAGATAAACGCGGGTGCATCGATCCGTAAAATATCCACACCAAGGTTGGCGTAAAACAGTACCGTATCAAGCATGGCATTGAATACAGCCGGGTTCGTATAATTCAGGTCCCATTGGTAATGGTGAAATACCGTCATTACCCATTTATCACACTCCTGCACATAAGTAAAACTACCGGGCGAGCTTTCCGGAAAAATATCCGGCATGGCCTGTTCATACCTGTTGGGCAGTGTACGGTTATCATACATGTAAAAATAATCCTGGTAAACCGGGTCGCCCGCTTTTGCTTTAACTGCCCATGCGTGTTGGTGAGAGGTGTGGTTAAGTACAATATCCAGCATCAGGTACAGATCCTCCGATTGCATTTTTTGCTGTAACCCGATAAGATCCTGCAGGCTGCCAAAACGCTTATCTACTTGCCGGAAATCGGATACCGCATACCCGCCATCACTCTCACCCGCAGGGCTTTGGAATAACGGCATCAGGTGTAAAAGGTTCACACCTAATTTTGTAAAGTGATCGAGTTTGCCAGGCAGATCGGAAAGCCTGCCACAAAACCTGTCTACATATAAACTCATCCCGGTTATCTCATTGCTGAGGAACCAGTTGTCTTTTTTTTCTTTTTCCGTATCCCTTTGCTGCAATGCCGCCGGTCTTTGTATATATGCATCGATGATCGTTTGCAGCAATTCATCAAACAATAATTCGCTACGGTCATGATAACCATAGCTTTCTGTATACAAGGCCCGGATCGCAGCAGCGTTGGCAATAAAACGCGTATGAAAAGTTATATCCGCTCCGCCGATATCCAGTTTATTTTTGGCACATGCGGTATTGACCCGTTGATATAAAGAGAAATGATCCACGTAATTTATTTTCTACTTAAAGATCTGGTTATTCAAATGTTTAAATGCTTCCATTGCGCCCAGGTATTCACAGGTACGGGCGCCCGCTTTATTGGCATTGGTAATGATGTTTTTCCAGTGCACTGCTGACAATGCATGGATAGATGCCAGCGACAACTCACTCAGTTGGTATAGTACCGCTCCTACAAAAGCATCTCCCGCGCCGGTGGTATCAACCGGCTGAACAGGAATGCTTGGAATAACCGTAGTTATTCCGTTAAAACCGAGAAGGGTTCCTTCTTTGCCCAGCGTGATGCAAAAAACGGCTTTTGTTTTTTCGAGTAATTGCGTTGCCGCATCATTCACAGTAAGGCACCCGGTGATCAGCATCGCTTCCTCATCGCTCACTTTAAAAAAATGACAGGCCGCTAAAAAGTTCCATGATTGATCTATAAATGCCTGCTGGTTATCTTTAAAAAGCAGGTGCCGGTAATTAGGGTCGAAACTAAGGAAGATATCTTTCTGCAGAGCTTTCTGTAACAGGCCCTGGTACGCTGCCTGCAAAGGCCCCGGCAGAAAGCCGGTTGCTGATCCAAAATGAATGATAGAGATATCTGTAAGATCAATAGCATCTACTTCTTCTCTCGTCAGTTCTCCATCCGCACCGCGGTTAAAAACAAAATCGCGTTCTCCATCCTCCATCAGCGATACAAAAGCGAAGGTGGTAAAATAATGGTCATCGGCCAGCATCCAGCGTGTGGATACGCCGAAGTCGTTCATTACCTGGATCAATTGTTTTCCGAAAGGATCATTACCTACCTTGGCGGCCAGTTCAACATTGCCACCCAGCGCAGCAATAGCAGCAGCCACATTGGTAGGTGCGCCCCCCGGTTTTTTTAAAAAGTTATTTCCTTCAGATAACGATTTACCCTTGTCGATACAGATCATATCGATCAGCGCTTCACCAATACATAATATTTTCATAACTATTCTTTAATGTCCGCCAACCGGCATCACTACATCCTCTTTTATTTTTACCGTCCTGATCCGAAGCGTAGCGAGGCAGGCTATCAATAATAGCACACCCGCAAAGCTGATCGCTTTACCCGGGTCATTATCTAAAAAATGATGTAACACGAAACCGAAGGTTGTTGTTTGAAGGATCATCGGAATTACGATCATCATATTAATAATACCCATATAAACCCCATACCTTTCTTTGGGAATATCGTTCACCACCATCAGGTAAGGAACCCCCATCATACTGGCCCAGGCGATCCCGAAACCAGTCATAGGAGCGAACAGTAAATACTTATTTTCTATATGCGGGAACAGCAGCAATCCCGTACCTGCCAGTAACAGGCAAACGAGATGCACAGCTTTGGGACTGTATTTTCTGGCAAGGAAAACAAGGCCGAATGCCGATAAAAAGGTGATGATATTATACCAGCCATTTACCAAACCCGCCCATCCAACCGCTTCTTCATATAATTTGGGATCTTTGGAAGGCGAGGTCTTCCAAACAGATTGCGCAATGCTTTTTGATGCATTCTGCCAATAACAAAACAACGCATACCATTGGAAGAGATAAACAAGCCCCAGTTGCCACATTACTTTCGGCATGTCTTTAATAGCTTCAACGATCTCTGCAAAGGGGCCGAATACACTGCGTTTACCGGCTTTTAATACAGCCAGTTCTTCTGGTGTGGGTGGGATCTCAGGTGTTTTTGTGATGGACCATACGACAGAGGAAATAGAGCAGACTGATCCAAGGAAAAAAGAAGCAAATACCCAATACGGGATCTGGCCGTGGGTTTGTTTCAAAAAAGAGATTTTCTGAAAAGCGAACAGCGAAATATTGGCTAACGTGATACCCAGTCCCGTAAAAAAGCTTTGTGATAAAAACCCTGTAGCCATTTGTGCAGGGGGCAGTTTATCGGCAATAAAGGCCCTGTATGGTTCCATGGCAGTATTATTGGCTGCGTCCAGCACCCATAAAAGGCCCCCGGCCATCCATAAACTGCTGCTGAAGGGATAAATAAACAGGCTTATACTGCAAAAAAGGGCGCCAATAAAAAAATACGGTTTCCGCCTGCCCCATCGCGGGTGCCAGGTCTTATCACTTAATGCCCCGATTATAGGCTGTATCAGGAGACCGGTCATTGGCCCGGCAAGATTTAAAAGAGGGATCTGTTCGGGTTTGGCCCCCAAAAAATCATAAATGGGATTTACGGCGCTCTGCTGGAGGCCGAAGCTGTACTGGATACCAAAAAACCCCACATTCATATTAATGATCTGCCAGAAACTGAGACGGGGTTTGAACAACATGGCAAGCGGATTTGGGAGTACTAAAAATAGGGATTTTGGGCCTGTAATCCGGGTCGTTTTTTTAGTGACCCTCCTCCGCAAAAGATTTGGCGGGCAAGCCCGTGACAGAGGTATAATTGATTGGTAATCTGTGTAATCCGCACTTAAAATTTGCTGACAACGTTACCGGGAACGATTGCGTAGAAAAAAAAGCATTTTCCTAACTATGATTGTCTTTATAGGTGTAGAATTGGGTCGGTATGAACAGTAAGTCTTGCCTGGCTTACCATACTATTACCCGGTTTAGATATAAACGATTTTAAGAACTGCTTGCCATGCCTGTTAACCGAAAACATACGCCTGTTTTTCATGCCGCATACCCCTGTGGCAGCCATTCTCATTTCTTTTCTCTATTATTTCCCCATATTACCCATTCATCAATTATTGATTGCCTAAATCGATTGCGTATGCTTATGAAAAAATTATCCGTGTGTATGTACATACTGGCCGGGCTGCTGTTGCTGCAGCCTGATCCTTTAATAGCACAGGAAAAGAAATTTGAGGTCAAAGGTAAAGTGTCCACTTCCGACAACCAGCCGCTGGAAGGGGTAAGCATTACTGTGAAGGGAACCAAACAGGGTGTTTCAACCGATAAAAGCGGGCAGTTCACTATTAATGTGCCTAATGCAAAGTCAACCCTTGTGTTTTCTTATGTTGGTTATGCTAACCGCGAAGAAGCAGTGAATGGAAGGAACCAGGTATCGGTATCCATGCTTGTAGAGGTAAAAGAATCAGACGAGGTAGTGGTGATCGGTTACCAGAGCGTGAAAAGGAAAAATGTACTGGCTTCTGTTTCCAGTGTCAGCTCCAAGGATCTGAAAGATGTTCCGGTTAATTCAGCTGCAGAAATGTTGAACGGAAGATTGGCTGGCGTTACAGCAACCACAGCAGAGGGCTCGCCAGATGCGGATATTCGTGTAAGGGTTCGTGGCGGTATGTCTATCACTGGCGATAACTCGCCACTCTATATCGTAGACGGCGTACAGGTAGAAAATGGTCTTTCTACATTGGCCCCGCAGAATATCCAGACAGTGGATGTATTAAAAGATGCTGCTGCCACCGCCATTTATGGTGCACGTGGCGCCAATGGTGTGATCGTGATTACTACCAAAAGCGGTAAACCTGGAAGGCTGCTGGTAAGTTATAACGGTTTCGTGGGCGTGAAAAACCTTTCGAAATCTTTAAAAGTACTTACCCCCTACGATTATGTTATTTACCAGTCTGAAAGATCAAGAGGCAGCAGTACAGACAGTACTACTTTCACCAAAAATTTTGGTACTACCTGGGATACTTTAAATAATTATAACAATGTTGCCCCTGTAGACTGGCAGAAAGAAACATTCGGCAGAACAGGGATCACGACCACGCATAATATTTCTGCCATGGGGGGGAACCAGCAGATCACGTATAATTTCGGCTATACTTTCAATGATGATAAAGCCATTGTACTGAACTCTAATTACAAAAGACACCTGTTTGGTTCCCTTTACAGTAATGCTTACCCCTTCCAGCGGCTGGTTGTCGGAAGTAGACACTTTACCTTTGACCTCAAATTTCTTTTCCTGTGC
>JANXRX010000203.1 GCA_025352905.1 Bacteroidota bacterium
GCCATCACTAAATTGTCTATGCTTTCAGAAAGACAACTTAATTACCTGTTGAATGAAAAGCTTAACCAGAAATTCCCGCCGTTTGTAAACCTCGGTGTACTGGGTCTCAACTTTGGTATGCAGGGAATGCAATTCACCGCAACTTCAACAGTGGCAGAGAACCAGACGCTCTCTTTCCCCATGTATATTCACAGTATTCCGAATAATAACGACAACCAGGATATTGTAAGCATGGGTTGTAATGCAGCGATGATGACGGGGAAGGTGATCACCAATTCATTTGAAGTGCTGTCTATACAATTAATGGCGATACTGCAGGCAATCGATTATTTAGGCTGCCAGGAAAAACTCGCGCCGCACACACTTGAATTGTATACGACCATAAGAAAAATATTTCCCAAGTTTATCGAAGACGCACCCAAATACAAGGAGCTGGAAAAGATAAAGACATTTTTACAAACATCCGATCCGGCGGTTCCCTTTAAAAATTAAACACCATGAAAACGGCATTGGTCACCGGGGGTTCAAGGGGTATAGGCCGCGCCATTTGTCTGAAAATGGCGGAGATGGGGTATCATGTGTTGATCAATTACAAGACCAATACAGAAGAAGCGAATAAAACATTGTTATTGGTAGAAAAGGCGGGTATGACGGGTGAACTGTTGCAGATGGATGTATCCGACAAGAACCAGGTTCGTGATTTACTGGGTAGCTGGATCGAAAATAATACGGAAAAATACATTGAAGTGTTAGTGAACAATGCTGGCATCAAAGATGATAGCCTGATGTTATACATGGAAGATGCACAATGGGAAAACGTGATCAGGAATAACCTCGATAGTTTCTTTTATGTAACGCGGCTTGTATTAAAAGGAATGCTGCTCAAAAAATATGGGCGGATCATCAATATCGTTTCGCTTTCGGGGTTAAAAGGTTTACCGGGGCAAACAAATTATTCGGCAGCTAAGGCGGGCGTGATAGGGGCAACCAAAGTGCTGGCACAGGAAGTAGGACGGAACGGCATTACCGTAAATGCGATAGCGCCGGGGTTGATCAAAACAGATATGACGGAAGGGATGGATGAAAATGAGATCAAAAAAATGATCCCAGTGCGGCGTTTTGGTACAGCCGAAGAAGTGGCGCACGCGGCAGGGTTCCTTGCGTCTAAGGAGGCCGGGTATATTACTGCGGAAACCTTATCTATCAATGGCGGATTGTATTCCTGACTTAAAACATAAGTATGGAAACGGAAGAGAACATCTTATCCCTGATCCCGCAGCAACCGCCTTTCGTGATGATCGACCGTTTATATTATTCAGATGATTCGGTTACACGTTCCGGTTTCAGGGTAACAGCAGAAAATGTATTGACTGATAACGGCGTGTTCACCGAAGCCGGCCTGCTTGAAAATATTGCGCAAACAGCAGCTGCACGCGAAGGATATCTATCGCGGGCAGAAAACAAACCGGTGCGTGTGGGCTATATAGCATCCGTTAAAAACTTCGATGTTTTTATGCTTCCGGCGATCGGGTCGGAACTACAGACGGAGGTAACAGTGGAGGACACCGTTATGGGGGTGTTATTACTATCGGGCCGGGTTTGGTGCCAGGATACCTTACTGGCGCAATGTGAAATGAAGGTTTTTTTGTCGTGAGTTAAAACAACCGTATGCCAGGCGTTTATATTGTTTCGGATAATATTACTTCACCCATCGGTTTAACGACTGCCGGCAATTTTTTGCAACTCAAAGAAAATATTTCCGGGATACGGTTACAGGATAACCGCGATCTTTCCGATGAACCTTTTTATGCTTCCCTGTTTGATGAGGATAGCGAAGTATTTGCAACCGGTGATAGCAGGTATACAAGATTTGAACAACTACTGGTACACTCTATCCGCGAGACGCTGGAAAAAAGCACCATAGATCCGGCGGATAAAAAAACGATACTCATCATTTCTTCCACCAAAGGAAATATTGACCTTCTCGAAAAAGCGACAACCGATCCCGGTATTAAAAAAAAGATGCCAATACATGCTTCCGCAAAATTGATTGCTGCGCATTTTGGTTTTAGTAATCCAGCGCTGGTTATATCCAATGCTTGTATATCAGGATCGCTGGCGATACTGGCAGCCAAACGACTGATCGGATCCGGCCAATACGAAAATGCAGTGATCGCAGGGGCTGATATTATTTCCAAATTTGTATTATCAGGATTCCAATCGTTCCAGGCCATCAGTCCTGAACCTTGTAGGCCGTTCGACAGGAACCGCAAAGGCATTAGTTTGGGTGAAGGGGCCGCAACGATCATTCTTTCATCACACCAGCAATACGCGGGTTCGGTAAAAGTGGTGAGCGGTGGGGTAAGTAATGATGCCAATCATATTTCGGCGCCATCACGAACGGGAGATGAATTGGGGTACATTATTAAAAAGGCTATACAGGAAGCTTCCTTATCAGCGGATGATATCGGGCTTATTTCAGCGCACGGCACCGCAACTTTGTATAATGATGAGATGGAAGCAAAAGCCATCACCGGTGCTGGTCTCGAAGCTGTACCAACCAATAGCCTGAAAGGATTTTATGGCCATACCCTCGGCGCAGCCGGACTGATCGAATCGATCATTTCTGTGCAGTCGATGCAACACGGGTTGGTATTGCCAACGAAAGGCTTTGAAGAAATGGATACCGCAACCCAACTCACTATCAGCAATACCATACAATACAGACCGGTACAAAACTGTATTAAAACCGCTTCGGGGTTTGGGGGATGTAATGCGGTATTGGTGTTTAGCAAGTAGTGTGTTGTTGGTCGGGAGAAGAAATAGTGTGTTGTTGGTCGGGAGACCAACAACGGGCGGGAGGTAAAATTTTAAAAGTACATGAATCATATTACTGCCAGTTGTATCATCAGCCATAATACCGTTTATAAGAACGGGGTGGTGGTGTGTAAGAATGATACGGACCTGGCGGGATTCCTGCTTTACGTATACCAAAGCCTTAACACCGGCTATGCAAGATTTTATAAAATGGATAACCTTGGGAAGCTCGGATGGCTGGCGGCGGAAATATTATTAAAGGATAGTTTTAGGACGGCAGACTATCTTCCGGAACAAACGGGACTTGTGCTGGCCAATGCCCATGCAAGTATGGATACGGATATTAAATATGCCGAAACGATACCCGATATTCCGAGCCCATCCCTGTTTGTATATACATTGCCTAATATCATGATCGGCGAGATCTGTATCCGTCATCATTTTAAAGGCGAATCGGCATTCTTTATTGCTGAGCAGTTTGATCCTGTGTTTATGCATGATTATGTAAACAACCTGCTGAACAATGATATTTTAGCTGCCTGTATTGTTGGATGGGTGGAGCTGCTGGAACAGGAATACAAAGCGGTACTGTATTTAGTTGAAAAGAAAGAAACGCCGAAGGCACAGCTTTTTAGTATCGGGAATATGCAAACAATATTTCAATCAGTAAACGGGTAATATGAGCGGAGGTGTTTTTATTGCAGGCGCGGGTGCTATCACGGCTATTGGTAATAATATTACTGAATGTCTTTCCGCATTTGAAAATGAACAACCTGGTATGGCTGAAATCAATTGGCTCGGAACAGCACACCGCAACCAGTTGCCTGTTGCAGAAGTAAAATTGAGTAATGAGCAATTAGCAATTCGTTCAGGGCTTCCTGCACACACAAGCCGGACTGCCTTGCTTAGCAGTATCGCTGCCAGGGAAGCGCTGGATGATGCGGGTATCGCTGATTTTTCTTCTTTGCGAACAGGTTTTATTTCTGCCAATACCGTGGGGGGGATGGATGTATCAGAAAAATTCTTCGCTGAATTTCTATCTAATCCTGCAAAAGGAAGATTAAGGGATGTGGTCAACCATGAATGTGGCAGCATTACTGAACTGGTGGCCGATCAACTCGGGATCCGGAATTATATCAGCACGATCAGTACTGCCTGTTCGTCTTCTGCCAATGCTATTTTTTTTGCGGCAAGACTGATCAGGCACGGCATACTGGATGTAGTAGTGGCCGGCGGCGCAGATGCCTTAACGAAGTTTACGGTAAATGGGTTTAATGCGTTGATGATATTGGATAAAGAATACTGCAAACCGTTCGACGATGAACGCATGGGCCTGAATTTAGGAGAAGGCGCGGGATACCTGGTATTGGTATCAGATAAAGTGGCGGCGTCTTTACAAAAAGAAGCTTACTGCAAACTAAGCGGTTACCAGAACGCAAACGATGCGTATCACCAAACAGCTTCCTCACCAGGGGGAACAGGTTCCTTCCTGGCCATGACAGGCGCTTTGCAAAGAAGCGGGTTGCAAACATCCGATATTGATTATATCAACCTGCATGGAACCGGTACGCAAAATAATGACCTGGCAGAAGGCACCGCGATCAGGAGACTGTTTGGTGAATCGTACCCGCCTATCAGTTCCACTAAATCTTATACCGGTCATACCCTGGGAGCAAGTGGTGGTATAGAAGCCGTATTCTCCGTGCTGGCGGTTAAGCATGGCATCTTATATCCGAACCTCCGTTTCAAAACACCTATGACAGAACTCGGTTTGGTGCCGCAGACTTCTTTTCGCAAGGACCAACTGATCCGCCATGTACTCTCGAACTCATTTGGCTTTGGCGGTAATTGTTCATCCCTGATCTTTTCAAAACTGCGCGCATGAAAATATACATACGCGCAACGGCAGCCATCTCGCCGCAGAAAACATTTGGCGCGGTTCCTTTTTTGACGGAACCGGTAACCTGTGCGGGTAATCGCCTGCAAACGATTGAACCCGATTATACCCAACTGATCGACGCCAAATTATTGCGGCGGATGAGCCGTATTATTAAAACAGGCGTGGCAACCGCTTCGGCTTGTTTGCGGGAAGCGGACGAAAATAATCCCGGTGGTATCATAACCGGCACGGCATATGGCTGCCTGGAAGACACCGGTGTTTTTTTAACACAGGTGATTGAGCGAAACGAAGAACTATCGCCGCCCACCGCATTTATACAATCCACGCATAATACCGTAGGCGCGCAGATCGCTTTACTGCTAAAGTGCCATAACTATAACAATACCTTTGTTCACCGCGGTTTTTCTTTTGAAAGTGCACTGCTGGATGCACTGTTATTATTAAAAGACCAAGAAGCGGAAAATGTACTGGTGGGCAGTGTGGACGAACTGACCGATACCAGCTTTTCTATCCTGGAAAGATTTGGCCTGTACCGGCAGGCGCCGGTTTCCAATCTTGACCTGTATGCAGAGCCTGAAAAGGGAACCATTGCAGGAGAAGGCAGCGCTTTCTTTTTATTATCGAACCAGTATTCACCCGGTACGTATGCGCAACTGGACGGGATCACTACTTTTTATAAACCCGGAAACAGCAAAGAAGCAGAAAAACAGATCAGGGCTTTTTTATCCGCCCAGGAAACAGATATAAAAGATATCGACCTGGTAATTACAGGAAGAAACGGTGATCTGCGGGAAGATGTTTTGTATGAATCACTGCAGGATTCGGTGTTCAGCAACAAGCCACTGGTCAACTACAAACATCTCTGCGGCGAATATCCAACAGCGGTTTCCTTTGCTTTATGGATGGCGGCAACTATCTTAAAAACAGGAACTGTTCCTCCGGTTACGGGCTATAGCAGGGCAGAAGAAAACGACATTAAAAAAATACTGATCTATAATCATTACGGGCACAAACATCATTCTTTATTACTTGTTTCGCAGAGTGCTGAGGATAAAAGGTAAAACCAGGATACAAACATGCTGCAGGGAAATTTCTTTACCATCTTAACTACACAGCAGGATGATGCATCCAGCAGGGTGGTGATTAAACTGGATGCTGCGCATGTAATTTTTACCGGTCATTTCCCCGGTCAGCCGGTAGTGCCTGGCGCCTGCCTGTTACAGATGGTAAAAGAGATCATGCAAAACATTACGGGAAATGAACTGCAATTGATAAAAGCGAACCAACTGAAATTCATTTCATTGATCGATCCATCCCAAAAGGATATGTTAGAAATGGAGCTGACACACAAGCTGTCTGAAAATGGTGAATGGCTTGTTTCTGCAACTGTTGCTGAAGACACAACGAGTTTTTTTAAATTCAACGGATCATTCAAGGTCAATCAATAACCCTGCCCTTATTTAAATTTAGTAACCAGCATAAAACTATGCTGCACGTTCTTATGATAATTGTAGATCAGTACAGTCCTGTTCTTGTTCGTAGTACCCTGTTTTTTGAGCATATGTTCCGGCAATGGCTGATCTATGGGAAGATAACAGGCAAGCCACAAAGCAAATGCAGATGCCGTTGGGTACTCGCCACACATATGTTTAAAACGTGCAACGGTTGTTTCGTTGCCAAATGCGGATTCGCAGGATGCAACCAGGTCTGCATCACGCGCATCTCCATTCTCACCCGTAAGAAACAGATTGATACTTTCACCGGACGGCACATTTTTTTTTAGGAACGCTTTCAACTGGCCTGAGATCAATTCTTTGTCTGTGCTGTGTAAGGTGGTAAGCGCCGTCAATTCTGCGATCGCCTGTTCTTTTTTATTATTCACAAGGAACATGGCGGCGCCCTCGCCCGCTATCGTGCCTGCTGAATTGCGCTTGTAAAGATCCTGGTTGCTTGTGTATTCTTTTTTATACCAGCCCGCTGTGTGTTCAATAATATAATTGTAGGAAGCGATCTCATCTACCCCGCCCAGCAGGTAGGTATTACCCGGGTTTTCCATCAGCAGCATGGCGGTATCAATGACCGCGTTCTCAAAAGCGAGACCCTTGTGCACATGCGTGATATTGTAACCCTTGTTTTTGGTAAGCATACTTAGCTGCGTAGCAATGGCATTGGCGGTACTTTGTACAAAACTGCCCGGCGCCAGCATATCCTCATGATACTCAATGATCTGTTTTAAGAAACGGATACTTTCTTCCATCCCGCCATTGGCGGTTCCAATAATCAGCCCATCAGGCGCAGCCCCTTCCTGTATCAGCCGCATCGCCGTTCCCATTCCGATCCTGCTGGCTTTGCCCATTCTACGCAGGACGCCTACCGCAACACCAGTATAGGCCGGCTCAATAGCCAGGAGTTTATTGTGGACAGATACATGCAACAGATCCATTTTCACATTTGAAAATGTTTCCTGCGGAGAGATACAACTTGTTTGATGGATAAAGAACATAATCAACCGGCTTTGGAAAAGATCAGGGAACTGCAGTTACCACCAAAACCAAAAGAGTTGGACATAACATGCCGCACCTGTTTTTTAGTATGCACCTGAACCGGCGTTAACCGGGTTGCTAAAATAGGTTCCTTAAAATGAAGCGCAGGATATACTTCCTGGTTCACGAGATTTAATACACTGTAAACTGCCTCAATCGCGCCCGAAGCGCCCAGGGTATGACCCGTATTGGATTTGGTAGAAGCAAAAGCCGGCGGCTCTTCAAATAAACGGATCATTGCCCTGCTCTCCACTTCATCATTGTTTTCTGTTCCGGTTCCATGCGCGTTGATAAAATCGATCTCTGTACTGCCCAACCCCGCCATTTTCAATGCACCATTCATAGCGAGAAAGGGACCATCGCCATTTTCTGAGAGGGAAGAAGGATGATACGCGTCATTTGAATTGCAATAACCGCTTAGTGCAGCATATACCTTTTTACCGTTTGTATCTGCTTCCTTTTCCAGCACTAAGAAAGCTGCGCCTTCACCCAAATTCAATCCTTTCCGGTCCTTGTCAAACGGCGCACAATGTTCATCCGAAAGAATATGCAGTGCATTGAACCCGTTGATGGTAAACCTGGATAAACTATCTACCCCGCCAACGATCACGCGGTTGGCCAGCCCATTCCTGAGCAGCCTCGCCCCATACATGATCGCATTGGCAGAAGAAGAGCAGGCCGTATTGATCGTATTAACGATCCCGCTCAACCGGTAATATTTTTGCAAGTACATATTTACCGAGGCACAATCATAAAAAGGGGCAAAGGCAGAATTGTTGGCAGGGTTGTTTGCATCATTATACAATTCATCCATCAAACACATACCGCCTACCGTGGTTGCACCGATAAAGGCAGTATCAGGAGATAAGAGTTGCGCACCGGTTAACCCCGCGTCTGCAATGGCTTCTTTACAAGCATGTAAAGCGAGCAGCGTAGTTCGAGTAACTCCCGGATCAGTGACGGATAATATTTCTTTCAAAGCTTCATCATTCGCAGCGATCTCTCCAAACGGCAGAAGACCGGAATACCGGGTACTGAGACGGGTTCCTTTGGTGATGCCGCAGGTACCGTGTAAAAGACCGAGCTGATTTTCTGCAACGGAATTACCGATAGCGCTGATCACACCCATGCCTGTAATAAAGACCCTGTTCACAGAAAGAATTTACTTTGTCCTGTTTTTTTCAATATAGTCAACCATGGTATTGATGTTCACCAGGATCTTGCGCCCTTCTTTGGGATCCTTGATCGTGATACCATATTCCCTGTTCAGTAAAACGATCAACTCGAGCGAATCAATTGAGTCAAGACCGAGCCCATCGCCAAACAAGGGATCTTCATCCTTGATATCATCCGGTTCCAGTGAAGTCAGGTTGAGGAACGTGATGATCTGCTTTTTTAACTGTTGTTTTAGTTCCGTCGCTTCCATTATCAATAATTCAGATTAATTTTTTTCTTTTCAGGCCCCAGATGGTTGCCAGCTGTATCAATACAGCGATAATGATTAAAGGTAAGATATTCACCCACACATCATTCAATTTTCCGCCCTCCAGGAACAATCCGTAATACGCCTCGAGGCACCAGTGCAGCGGAGATAACTTAATTACCGTACTGAATGAATCGGGCATAGCAAAAGCAGGCACCATCAAACCGCCCAGCGCCGCCAGTATCACAATGGATACGGCGCCAAAACCATTTGCCTGTTCCTGTGTTTCCGCAAACACCCCCACACAGATCGCATAACTTACCGCACACCAGCCGCATAACAGCGAAACGATAAAAAGCCCGGTTAGATCGGCCGGCAGGTTCAATGCCGGCAGGTTGATATATGGGAATAACCAAACCCCTATTGAAAATATCAGCGCTGCCTGTATCAGGGTAACCGCTAAGTACGTGAGCTGTTTAGATAACAACGCCACCAGGTAATTAGTTGGCAATGTTTTTAACCTCGTAAAACTTCCGCTCAATTTTTCACGAACAATGCCGCTGCCCAGCGATAGCACCACGAAGAACATGGCAAATATGGTCCAGGCAGGTACATTGTGCTGTGAGGCATTGGGTACGGTTCTGCTGCCGTCTTTCGAAACCGGGATCTCATTGATCACCGACTGGTTATCGAGGATCTCGTTTTCCATGGAAGCAGGCAGTTCCTTTTCATTTAAGGAAAA
>JANXRX010000205.1 GCA_025352905.1 Bacteroidota bacterium
GGGGCAGCTGATATATTCGGTTTTGGAAATTCTTGTCCGGGTTGCCTGGAGAATACCAAAAGCAGTTGAATTGATAAATTGCTCAATGGTTGTGTTGCTGGTATAGTTTCTACCCGTGGTATCCTGTATCCCACCGGCCGATTGCATACGGTAACTTTCGGTGGTCATTCCCAAACAGATCCCGTCGCCAAAACCGTCTAAGAATAAAGCGCCACATTCCGTTGCATAATGGATCAGGTGTTCATCCATTGTTTGCTGATCACTGTCTGTGATAAGGATCACCGGGTTTTGGATTTGCCTGTTCACCAGTTCCATGAACATCCTTCTTACAGCCGGCATTGCCTGTTTGCTTTTACTGCTTAAACATAACACAACCGTTTTATCATTCGCCAGTTCATCAAGGCCCGTAAAATCATTGATCACCGTATCATCACTAAAACAATCCATCATCACAAAATTCAGGCGATCGCTTTTGGTCTCTTCCCCCGCATAGCCGGATGCATCAAAAATGGGAAAGTATTTTTCTTTGTCGCGGGCCAACGCCCAGGCAGCGGGATATACGATTAGTTTTAGGGTACCCGGTAAAGCGAAATCAAGCAGCTGGTGTCCGGTAAACAAATAATCCGCCGCCGTATCACTGATGTTCCATTTGTCTGTTTTTTCATCGTAACCATAGCCGATACTTTCCAGGCTTTTAGGGGTAATGGCATTCATCTTGCTAAGATCCGCTATTACTACGGGCACCTGTTTCGCCCCGATATTATCCACGGCAAAGGTTTCCCGTCGCTGGTAGGTAAATGGGCTATACGGTACCTTTTCAATTACCGGAATATGTGTGCGTGGCACTTCACTACGCATACTGTCATATCTTTTTACCAGGTCCCTGCAAACAGGGATCTCAAATTCCGGATCTTCCGTTAAACTTACCCTTACCGTATCGCCGATACCATCTTCCAGCAAAGTTCCGATACCTGCTGCGCTTTTGATACGCCCATCTTCTCCATCGCCGGCTTCGGTAACGCCCAGGTGTAACGGGTATAATTCACCAAACTCCGCATCCATTTGCTGTATCAGTAAACGATAGGCCTGCACCATCACCTGGGGGTTACTGGCCTTCATGCTTAAAATGATGTTATGATAACTTTCGGCCCTTGCGATACGAAGGAACTCCATTGCACTTTCCACCATACCGATCGGCGTATCTCCATAACGACTCATGATCCTGTCGCTTAATGATCCATGATTGGTGCCGATACGCATGGCGGTTCCGTATTCTTTACAGATGCTGACAAGCGGGGTGAATCTCTCGCGGATCCTTTCAATCTCTTCTGTATATTCAGCATCGGTATAGTCGATCTGCTCAAATTTTTTCTTGTCAACATAATTCCCGGGGTTCACCCTCACTTTTTCCACGATCCTCGCCGCGATCTCGGCGGCATTGGGTGTAAAATGAATATCAGCAACAAGCGGAGTTGTATAGCCTCTTTTGCGTAATTCATTCTTTATATTCAGGAGATTCTCCGCTTCTTTTTTGCTGGGGGCCGTAATACGAACCAGTTCAGCGCCTGCCTCAATGCAACGGATACTTTGTTCAACGGTGGCCATCGTATCCATCGTATCAGTAGTGGTCATAGTTTGCAAACGGATTGGATGAAAGTTACCGAGCAGCAGGTCGCCGATCTTTACTTCCCTCGTTTGCAAACGGCTGTATTGTGTAAGTGAGTTACAGTATAATTGCATAAGTCCTGATCTGCTGCAAAATTAACAGTTAAAGGGCATATTGCCTGCAAAAGCGTAATAAGCAGATGGCTTTTACACATCGGTGACCTTTTGAGGGCCTAAAGCGTTTACAGCAGTAAAATTTCCTATTTTGATACCCTTTCTTTATTTTGTCGCGGATCGATCATTAACAGCCTGAAAACACTTATATGAAAACCTGCTCTTGCTTACTTATCCTGGGATTGCTTTGTACGTTCCCGCTACATGCACAGGAAAGATTAATAACCTTTACTTCGGAGCGAAACACAGACCAGAGTATCAGCATTTATGCAGACGCACAGATCTTTGGCGATTACACGGTAAAGCTCTTTTTTACTTCTCTCGCAGGTTACCGGTTCTCCGGTAGTCCATTCATCACGGTAACAAGGGGCAGAAGAGAGATCGCAAGGCTGATGCCTGAAAAAAATGCACTGATGTATTCCCTCTCTTACAGTACACAATATTACCCGGGTACTGTTTTACGGAATCCTCCGTCTGATACTGGTTTTATTTACCTGCTGCCTGCAACTGTCGATAATGTTATCCGTATTTCGCATGTTTCCAGCATAGAAGAAAGACTTGGATTGAAAAGTGCAACAACGTTTTTCGGAACCGGCTTCCTGTATCAACAGGGAGATACTGTCTGCGCTGCGCGGGCAGGAACGGTTTATGATTGCAGCGATCAAATAAAAGAGGGAGAGAACGGAACGCAGTCTTACAAAAGCAACCGCAACCGCGTAAGTGTAGAACAGAAGGATGGAACACTTGCCCAATATGTTTTCCGCTCACCCATCAAATTACTGGTGGAGCCGGGTGATAATGTTTATCCGGGACAACCGATCGCTGTATTTGATAAACCGAGCCCGCGTTATGAAGTAATGTTCTCTGTAACTTATCTGGATGAGAAAAAAATCAGGATTGATACCCGGGAATCAACAACGCCACCTTCCAATTATACGTTCGTACCAACCCTGTTTCATACCGGCGAAGAGGGCCCGGCCGACCGTTTGATCACGCCTAACAGGACTTTTAAAGTGAGCCACCCAAAACCAATCGTAGGATTGGAACTCAGTAAGAAGGAAAAGAAAAAGTTGGGAATTATATGATGATGCACTTCTAAGTGCGATTATTTTATTTGCGTATAAACATCTAATTATTATAATACTATAACAGGTTATTTTTGGTAAAACATTGTATGGTATGGGACAGGTAAATGCAACTGTAGAACTGATCAATAGTTGGGAGCTGGAAAATGCGCGTCGCGGTTTGGCAGACCAGGATCAGGTAAAAAAGATGTATGTAGAAATGCTTGTGGACACGGGTAGCATTAATATGTGTATTAATGAAACCGTTTGCGAGTTATTGAATTTATCCATATTGGGCAAACGAAGAGGGGTGTTGGCAAATGGTAGTATTGTTGAATATAATATAGCCGGGCCGGTCAGGGTTCGTTTTAAAAACAGGGAATGTACGATTACTGCAACCGTACTACCCGGAGATAATGACTGTTTACTGGGCGCCATTCCGCTTGAAGAAATGGACATTATGGTCGATTCCCGGCGCCAGCAATTGATTATAAATCCTGAACATCCCGACCATGCTTTATATACACTAAAATCTGTGTTTACACATAAATGATATAAGCGGGCTATTTCCTTGGCACTACGGGCCATTTTATTTAATATAGCGGCTGATGTATAGTTTCAACCAGGAAAACAGGAGAGCATGGGTCAGTAAAATGGCTGCCGGTATATTGCCGGGTAAAAAAGTATTGGATGTTGGCGCCGGTTCAGGGCAATACCGATCGTTCTTTTCCCATTGTACATATATGACGCAGGATTTTGCACAGGAACCTGCCACCATTGGAAAATATACCCAACTTGATTTTGTTTCAGATATTGTAAACATCCCCGCAGAAAGTGAAAGTTTTGATGCGGTCCTCTGTACCGAGGTATTAGAACATGTTCCCGAACCGATACTAGCCGTTAAAGAAATGGCCAGGTTGTTAAAACCGGGCGGTAAACTTTTTTTAACGGCACCCCTCGGTTCTTTTCTTCACCAGGAGCCCTATCATTTTTATGGTGGATATACGCCGTACTGGTACCGTAAATTTTTCGCAGAATCGGGCCTGGAAGTTCTTCAGCTGGAAAGTAACATGGGATTTTTCTCCTTTCTTTCACAGGAAACACAGCGGTTTACCGCATTGCTG
>JANXRX010000210.1 GCA_025352905.1 Bacteroidota bacterium
GAGAACAGCCCATCACGCCAGCGTCAGGCAAATAATTCATCCCGCTTATTGCCAAACCTATTAAAAGCCTACGCGCCACCGATAAGTGGAGCGAATGGCTGTCGTATTACCACTACCTCTTTTGATCCGGAAGCCGGAATAAATAGCCTTCTACGTCGACAAGCAGCCTCGTTTATACGTTCTACCTTGTATATACAATTCAGGCATTGATTCACCTAAAGCCATTGTATATGTTACGCACCGCCAAAATTTTATTATTCTGTGTCTTAACAGGCAGCGTTACCGCTTCTTTTTCACAGCAATCCAACTTGCGTGAGGGTATCGCGTACCAGGCGGTGTCAACAGAAACAGCTGGCAATACGGCTCCTGATAAAAAAGGTTTTATTAAAGATGCCCTGTTCAACAAACCAGGCGATGTTCGTACACGCACGGTAAATGATTCATTGAAAGCCGCCACCGCCATCCCCGCAGGAAAAGGAAACAATACCCTCGCATCCAATACAACCCCCGGTTCTTTTTCCTTGCCGAACAATACCACGGGAAGCAATGCAAACAATATGGCAAAAGGTTTTGCCGCCCTCGCTAACAATACAACAGGCATCGATAACACGGCGCACGGATATATGGCCCTGCAGAATAATACCATAGGTGTGGGTAATACCGCCACAGGTGTTTCTTCCCTGCAGTATAACACCACCGGCTTATACAATACCGCCCATGGTTCTTACACGCTCGCCAACAATACCACCGGCGAAAAGAATACTGCATTTGGCGCCCTCGCATTGGCCAACAATGTTTCCGGATCTGCCAATACAGCTATCGGCTTCCAGTCTTTACTAACCATCAGCAGTGGAAATAACAACACAGCGATCGGCCATAACGCAATGGTAAATGCAAGCTCCGGCAACGGAAATACTTCTGTGGGAACCTCCAGCCTGTATAACAACAACACAGGCAATAATAATACGGCTACCGGAACAAACACCCTTACCAACAACCTGGCAGGATCCAATAACGTAGGTACAGGTACAAGGGCCCTTGAAAAAAATACGAACGGTGATAACAATACCGCCATGGGCTACGGTTCACTGGCTACCAATGTTTCAGGAAGTTATAATACGGTATTAGGCTACACAGCCGATGTTGCCGCCGACGGCATTTTCAATGCAACCGCTTTGGGAAGCGGCGCAAAAGCCGGCGCCAGTAACACCATCCAACTTGGGAACGCCGCCATCAAAACAGTGATCACCAGCGGAAGTATCAACGCAGCGGGCCTGTCGCTCAATTCAGACATGCGTCTCAGGCAAAATATCCTGCCGGTTGACAATGGCCTATCCACCATCTTGAAGCTGAACCCTGTGCGCTACGAAAGAAAAAACAGCCTGGATGCCATCGCCTATTCAAAAACAGAAAACGGGTTCATCGCCCAGGAAATTCAGAAGATCCTTCCATTTATCGTGAGCGAAGGAACAGATAAAGATCATTTGCTGTCCGTTGACTATATCTCTCTTATCCCCGTTCTTACCAAAGCCATACAGGAACAGCAAACGCAGATCCAGCAACAGTCGGAAGACATCAAGGCATTGAAAAAAATGGTTGCGCAATTATTAGAGAAAAAATAAGCTGCTTATTTTTTCACAAACACATTCTTCGGCATCATCACGTGTACACCCACATTTCCATCTACCAGCTGGGTAATATTTACATCTCCCGCAACACTGCAAAGCATATACGCATCTGCCTGGGATAATTTTTTCTCATCCATCAGGAACCGGATCATTTCACGAACCGCGATATGCGTGGCGGCATTCAGGTCCCTGTCGCAACCCATACTGATAAAATGCGTAGCGGTTTCGCCCCTCGGCCATTGTATGGTCTTTCCTTTGTGTACAATGAATTGTAGCTTACCGATCAGCGAGGTTTCGATGGCGGTAATATCCACTTCTCCGTTCCCCTGCGCCGCATGGCCATCGCCTATTTCAAACAAAGCACCCTTAACATGTACAGGCAGGAATAAAGAAGAGCCTGCCACCAGTTCCTTGTTATCCAAATTGCCCCCATGTATCCATGGTGGCGCGCTGTTCCATTTGCCCACTTCTTTTGGCGGCGCCACACCCATGCTTCCAAAAAAAGGATGCAGCGGGATCTCAATACCTTCGGCAAAACTGCCCAGCATTTTTTCACGGTCCAGTTTGATGATCTTCATCTTCCTGTCGAAGATCTCATCAGATAAAAAACCACTCAGGCCAATCGCATTGTACCCATAAGCGATGGGCAGGTCTATCGCCAGGATCTTTATTTCCAGCATATCGCCGGGCTCGGCTCCCTCAATATATACCGGGCCGGTAAGCACGTGTCCGCCGGGACCACGATCCCTTACAGCCTGTACATCCACCAGTTCTTTCTCTACCTGGTCGGCAGGCACCCCCGCTCCTTGTAAACGTTCCGGGGTCGAGGTAAGCACGGTCCGGATCGTAACATGATCACCGGATTGAATGCGCAATGCGGGCGGCATTTCAGACCAGTAATTACCCCAAACAACCGTGGTGGTGGTGGGATTCAGGATAAAGGGATCGGCTGCGGTTCCTTTCTTTTGTGCCGATACGCTGAGCGACAAAAGAAAAAAAAGAGGCGCCAATAATTTTTTACAGGAGTTTGGAGGAAGCATGTTTTGTGTTTTGGTTTGCGGCAGGCGATCGGGAACTGAAAATACAATTTCCCTTCGGGATAACGCAAACGTTTTCGCCGATTTTATTTATTATTCAGGATGCTGATCCCAACAGCTCTTTATTAAGCAGTACATTAGAGGGATCAATTGCCATATATGAAACCAAAACAAAATTCCCGCCGTTCATTTTTAAAGAACACCGCATTATTATCGGCCGCATCCGCATTCCCGGGGCTCTGGACTAAATCATCCGGCCAATGGATCCAGGGATCTGCACCCTTGCGTGCAGGTGAAAAAGTAAACCTTGCCTGTGTCGGTATCGGAAACCAGGGCGGGTCGGATGTGATGTCGTTTGCTAAAACAGGTCTGGCCAATTTTGTCGCTTTTTGTGATGTGGATATGGGCGCCCCGCAAACACTGGCAGTACTGAAAGCATTTCCGGATGTTCCGCGTTTCCAGGATTTCAGGGTCATGTTTGATAAAATGGGCAGCCAGATAGAAGCGGTTACGATCGGCATCCCCGATCACTCGCATTTTCCGGTAACAATGACCGCGATGGCTTTAGGTAAACATGTATATGTAGAAAAACCCATGGCCCGCACCTTCAATGAAGTGGCGCTGATGATGAAGGCGGCTAAAAAATATGATAAGCTCGTTACTCAAATGGGCAACCAGGGCCATTCGGAAGGAAATTATTTTCAGTTCAAAGCATGGAAAGATGCAGGTATCATTAAAGATGTAACCGCTGTTACGGCGCATATGAATTCTGCACGCCGCTGGCATGGCTGGGATCCGAATATTAAAAATTTCCCTGCCGCGGAACCGGTTCCGGGTACGCTGGATTGGGATATCTGGCTGGGTGTTACACAGCCACACGATTATAACAAAGAGTTTATCAACGGCCAATGGCGCTGCTGGTACGATTTCGGATTGGGCGCCCTGGGCGATTGGGGAGCACACCTGATCGATACCTGCCACGAGTTCCTTGACCTGGGTCTGCCTTATGAAGTGAGTATGCAGAAAGCAGAAGGACATAACTCATTCTTCTACCCGCAATCCTCCACCATATTATTCAAATTTCTGGCACGGGGTGATATGCCGCCGGTTACTATTACCTGGTATGATGGCGTAAATAATATCCCGCCGCTTCCGGAAGGTTATGGAGGTACCGCGGCACTGGATCCGAATATTCCGCCGCCAAGTAATGGAAGCATCCAGCCAATGAAACTAAACCCGGGCAAGATCATTTATAGCAAGGAGCTGACCTTTAAAGGCGGATCGCATGGCAGCACGCTGTCGATCATACCCGAAGCAAAAGCAAAAGAGATGGCTTCGAGGCTTCCGGTAGTGCCGGCAAGTCCGTCTAACCACTATGCAAACTTTCTTAAGTCCTGCAAAGGAGAAGAAAAAACACGTTCGCCTTTTGCGATCGCGGGACCGTTGAGCCAGGTTTTCTCGCTGGGTGTGATGGCGCAGAAGCTGGATACCAAACTGGAGTTCGACAGGAATACCAAACAGATCACGAATAATGCATTGGCCAACCAGTTATTGGTGGGTCTGCCTCCTCGTAAGGGATGGGAGCAGTATTATAAGATCTAAGAAAATAGCACAGAGGGCATAGATTACCACAGACGAAAACGGTGGTAATCTATGCCCTCTGTGGCTAAACTATTTTACATCGGATTGATCTCTCTTACTTCCACGCTTCCCCCAACAGCAAGTATCGGACAACCTTTGGCCAGGTCCGTTGCCTCCGCAAGCGTGGCAACTTTTACTACCGAATAACCGCCGATCAGTTCTTTGGTTTCGATATAAGGGCCATCGGTAACGATATTACCCGCTTTTACCACGTTACCCGCAGAACCCAGGCTGCTTCCTTTATCGGTCAGCTTGTTCTGTGCGGCAATACTCCCGATCCAGTCCATCCATTTCTGTGTCATGGCCTTGTTTTCTTCCGGCGTTCCCTTAGGCATTGAAGGGAAATCGGCGCGGTATACCAATAAGAAGTCTTTCATTTTTGAAAAATTTAGTGGTTTAAAACTCTACAACGAACCGCTGCGATGCGGGCAGACAAATTCACAGGTTATTTTATTTATAATTCTCTCACCCAGATATTCCGGTAGCTGATGGGTTCGCTTTTATCGCCATGCGCCTGCAGCTTTATGGGAGCGGCGCCGTGTTTTGTATAAGAGGGCTGGCCGATATACGGCGTATCTCCTTTCAATTCAAAATTGTTCTGTACAAGTATGCCATTAAAGAAAACCGTTACACGGGCGGGAGAAGCGAGCTTGCCGTCTTCTGTAAACCTGGGCGCGGTCCATACCACATCATAACGCTGCCATTCACCCGGTGGCAGGCAGGCATTTACCAGAGGTGGTATTTGTTTATAAATACTGCCGGCCTGTCCGTTCACATAGGTTGTATTATTATAATTATCCAGCACCTGCAATTCATATCCGCCTGCGCCAACAGGTACGGATGCGAGAAAGATACCACTGTTACCCCTTGCCTGCCCGGTACCGGTTATATCTGCAGGTATGCGATACTCAATATGTAACTGGAAATCTGTGAAGGATCTTTTTGTTTGCAGGTCGCCCAGCTTTTTATCTACCGTCATCGCGTTATCGCCCAGCACCCATTTGGTTTTTGCAGCAGGATCTGTGGTAAGCACCCATTCATCAAGGTTCTTCCCGTTAAATAATACAATGGCATCGGAGGGTGCGCTGTTGACGGCAGCACTACCGGGGGTTACCACTTTAGGTACAGGTGTATAATACTCGGTTTCTTTCGGGTCGCCTTTTTGCTGGGCAAACGTGTTTACACAAACAAAACCGGCAAGCAAAATGGTGATCGTTAATTTGTTCTTCATGTTTTTAGATCTTAGGTAAAGAATATCCGTTATGGTAAGTTTTCATCAGGTAAGCATCGTTGACAGGCTGATCGGTAAATTTTTCCGCCGCCTTATCCCAGGTTAATTTTTTGCCGGTGCGGTAAGAGATATTTCCCATCTGTGCAATGGTGGCTACATGCGCGCCATCCTGTATGGAACAATGCAGGTCGGCCGTTTTGCGTGATTTTACAACGCTTACAAAATTCTCCCAGTGTTTATCGAGCCCGTTGTCGGAAGACTTTTGCAATGGCTTACTTGCTTTGGTCTTGCTTTGTTTTTCTTCGATCACTTCCCAGCCACCTCGGTTTAAAACAAGCGTTCCGTTATTGCCGATATAGGCTATGCCGTGATCCCTGCCATACGAGCCGTTGTCGATACCCATGGCAGAATCCCACACAAGGTTAAACCCATCAAACTCATATAAAGTCGTTAGCGTATCCGGTGTTTCTTCATACAGATCAGGATAAGCGAACCTGCCGCCCAGGCCATCTATGGTTTTTGGGAGACCAGCTTTCATACCTATCAGTGCGTAATCTAATAAGTGTACACCCCAGTCTGTCATCAATCCACCTGCATAATCCCAGAACCAGCGGAAATGAAAATGAAAACGGCTGGCATTAAAGGGCCTGGTTGTTGCCGGTCCCAACCATTGTTTATAATCAACACCCAAAGGCGGTGCGGTGTCGGGCACAACGGGTTGCGGGCGCATCCATCCCTGGTAACACCAGACTTTTACCGTGCGGATATTGCCGAGCTGCCCGCTCTGCACAAAATCAACCGCATCTTTAAAATGCTGCTGGCTGCGCTGCCATTGCCCGGCCTGTACCACTTTATTATAGCGCTGCTGCGCTGCAACCATGGTTCGGCATTCGATAATGGAATTGCCAACGGGCTTTTCTACATATACATCTTTACCTGCCTGGCAGGCATGGATCATGATCAAAGCGTGCCAGTGATCGGGTGTACCGATGATCACGGCATCCACATCTTTCTGGTCGAGTAGTTTGCGGTAATCGGTGTATACTTTTATTTTGTTGGTGTCGTAGTTTTTTTCTGAAAGCTCCTTTAATCTTTTTTGCACAACGTTATTATCTATATCGCAAACCGCTACCAGGTTCACGCCGGGTACTTTTAAGGCAGCCTGTACATTTGACCAGCCCATCCCATTAATACCGATCGCACCGATATTCAGCTGATCGGAAGGAGAAATACGATTTTTAAAAATGGTGAAGGCTTTGCTGTCGAGCGAAGATGCCAGCAAACCACCGCCCAATAACAGCGAAGATTGCTGGATAAATTTTTTTCTTGAGGTCATGGGGCAATCGTTTGATGGTCAGAAAAAAGTTATCGTAGGGTTAAGGTACCACAAAATCAGATAAGCCCCTTCTCTTCCAGCAAAGCTTTCCTGATGGCTGATGCGGTCCTGTGTTCACCCGTATGACTCCAGCCCGGTGGCATAAAAACATACAGGAACTTATTCCGGATGCCGGGCGCATTCCTGATATCCCTTGCGAGATGAATGATCTCGCCAAAATAAACATCCGGGAAATTGTTGGGATTCACTTTACGCGTGATGCCGTATTGTACGGGTGTATCCGGCTGTTCGTGCTGGAGGGTGCCAAAGACCCTGTCCCA
The DNA here is from genome assembly GCA_025352905.1 of Bacteroidota bacterium. Lineage (GTDB taxonomy): Bacteria > Bacteroidota > Bacteroidia > Chitinophagales > Chitinophagaceae > Sediminibacterium. The sequence continues at coordinate 7,194 of JANXRX010000210.1, forward strand.
GATATTGAGCAGGTTACAGAAATTGGTATCCATGTACAAGGGATTGCGTGCATGGTGAACGCGGTGATGCGAAGGGGTAAGTATATACCTGTTAAGAAAACCCAGCCGGCCGTTTTTCAGTGTGCTCTCACCCACATGTATAAAAGCGCCCCATGTGCCGTCTATGAACATGATCAGGAATAACAGGGGCGGGGTAACGCCGGCCAGTATACAAATGGATGTACGAATTACATCTGCATACGGCGCTTCCAGGAAAAAATGCGCATAGGAAACACTCAGGTTCATGTTTTCAGGTGCGTGGTGAGTCGAATGCAGGCACCAGAACAGCCGGATCTTGTGCGCCAGGAAATGATAGACAAAATGAGAGAATTCCCAGGCGATGTATCCATAGATCAACCAGTACCAGGTGAACCCGGTTTTGAGAATAGCATATTTGGATAGAACGGCGATACAGAAAGAAAGCGCCGCAATAGAAATGAACCGGCCGATGACGCGGTTAAAAACAAAAATGAAAAAAGGGATCTTATAATCTTCAATTTTAAACCGCTTGTAAACCAGCGCCCTTATGATCTCGATGATCAGGATCAATGGCAGAACAGGAGATATAAAGGCAAGGATACCATTCAGTGTAAGCAGTTTCTCATAATGGCCAGACTGAAGAATCTCCAGGGCAGAATTAATGCCGAGGAAGGACCTTAACTCGTGGTAAAGAGTGATCAAGAAGCTGGCAAACATAACTGAGGTGGATGGTGATTAAAGATAAACAGATATCCTGGTTATTAATAGACTTATCATAAGCCAACTTTTAAAAGAAACAGTGTATTCGCGCTTTCTGAGTATTTTCAGTAAATGAAATGGCTTGCCCGAAAAATTTGTTTGCTGATACTTGTTTGCATGGCTTTTACAGCAGGCGCGCAAAGAAACAAGATCAATAAGAACATTGCCGTTATCGGGTACTTTGCGGGAAGAACGAGCTTGATCGACAGCTTCCCGGTAGAAAAGCTGACACATCTTATTTTCAGTTTTACACACCTGAAAGGCAACAAGATGTTTGTGAGCAATGCGGGCGATTCGGCCACCATTGCCAAAATGGTCGGGTTCAAAAAAACAAAGAACCCTGATCTGAAAGTGATCCTCTCGTTGGGCGGGTGGACGGGCTGCTATACCTGTTCCGATGTATTTAAAACAGATCTGGCCCGCAAAGAGTTTGCGGGATCTGTAAAAAATATCCTGGATTATTTTTCAGCCGATGGGATCGATCTTGATTGGGAATATCCCACCATCAAGGGCCCACCCGGTCACCCGTATTCGCCGGAGGATAAGGATGATTTTACTGCGCTGTTAAAAACCTTGCGTGATACTTTGGGTAAACACAAAGAGATCAGTTTTGCTGCGGGTGGTTTTACACAATTCATTAATGAATCAGTTGACTGGAAAAAACTGCTGAAATATGTTGACAGGATCAATATCATGAGCTACGACCTGATTACCGGGAACGATACGGTTACCGGTCACCATACAGCACTGTATTCAAACCCTTTGCAGAAAGAATCAACGGATAATGCAGTAATGCTCTTACTGAAAAAGCATGTGCCGGCAAAGAAGCTGGTTATTGGCGCCGCCTTCTATGCAAGGATCTGGGAAAATGTGAGCGCAGAAAAGAATGGGCTTTACCAGAAGGGCAAATTCAGGAACGGGGTTTCTTCCCGCAATTTCAATACGCTGTTCCTGAAAGACAGCGGCTTTGTGTATTACCTCGATTCGGTTTCAGGTTCTTCCTGGTATTATAACAGTAATAAAAAATGGTTCGCCACTTTTGATGACGCTGCTTCCATCCGGCTAAAAACAGAATATGCCATTAAACATAACCTAAATGGTATCATGTTCTGGCAATTGGCCGATGATAGCTTTTTCAGTAACGGGCTACTGGATGTGATTGACGACGCAAAGAAAAAATACCGGTAAAGGGCGCCTCAGGATCCCGGCAACCTCCAAAGCTGTTTTTACGTCTATATGGATAACCCGTATTGATTTGAAGCCCCATCTGACTGATATTCTCAACATACTTCTGCCCCGGGAAAAAAGAAAATTCCTTATTGTAACGGCTTGTAATGTACTGACCAGCGTGCTGGATATCGCCTCCCTTGCACTACTGCTTCTGATTGTGGACCGGTATATTAATGGCGGCCATTCTGCAAAACTTCATTTACTGCCAATAGGCGCAACAACAAAAGATACCGTATCGCTGATGGGGGGATTCCTGTTTTTCTTCCTGCTTAAAAATGTTTTCGCTTACCTGGTTCACCAGGCACAATACCGATTTGTTTACCAGGTTGCCTCCCGGATCTCGCGCATGAATATGCTTCGCTACCTCGAAGGTGATCTCGCCGGGCATACCGGCATAGATTCTGCTGTTTGGATAAAACAGATCAGCCAGCAACCGGTGGAGTTCAGTCACTATGTACTGGCCGGTGTACAACAAATCATCACGGAAACGGTGCTTATCGGCCTGTCTGTAATGGCCATCCTGCTTTTTAAGGCCACTGTATTCCTTTTATTATTAGCGGTGCTCGTTCCCGCTGTATTATTGCTTTCCTTTTTTATACGGGCGCGCCTGAGAAAGACAAGACAGCTGGTTAAAACTCGGGGAGAAAAATCGCTCCAGCATTTAAAAGAGGCCCTGGATGGGTATGTAGAAAGCAATCTTTATCGGAAGAATGATTTTTTTGCTGAGCGGTACGGCTCGTTCCAGCAGGAACTGAATACACAACTATCACAACTGCAATCCATACAGGGAGCACCCTCCCGGATGATGGAAGTGTTTGCTGTTGCCGGATTATTTATCCTCGTACTCATACATTCTTATTATGAAGGCAGGCAGGAAATAGATATTCTTACCATTGGCGCATTTATGGGAGCGGCCTATAAGATCATACCCGGAATCGTAAAATTATTGAACACCAGTTCGCAGATCAGGACCTATGCTTTTACGATACAGGCGTTACTGCCCGCGAATAACCGGAAAGAAAATAATACGGCAACACCCGGGGCAGGAAAAATTATATCCATCGGCTTTTCATCCGTCAGCTTTGGTTATGGCGATAAAAGAATTATAGACGGGATATCATTTACCATCAATAAAGGCGAATGTGTTGGCGTTTCCGGTGATTCGGGAAAAGGGAAAACAACGCTTGTGAACCTCTTGCTGGGATTTCTTTTACCGGGCACAGGCACTATCCGCATTAACGGAACAGATACAACCGATGTGCAAAGAAAACAGTACTGGCCGCAGATCGCGTATGTAAAACAACAACCGTTTATCATCCACGACAGTATCCTCGCCAATATAACCATGGAAGAGCAGGGGTATGATGAACAACGGTTACAGGAAGCGATCCTCTGTGCAGGACTGGATGAACTGGTAAACAGTTTTCCGGAAGGGGTACACAAAATAATTGGCGAACATGGCCGCACGATCAGCGGCGGACAAAGACAACGCATTGCCATTGCCAGGGCATTTTATAAAAATGCTGACCTGTTGATACTGGATGAACCGTTCAGCGAACTGGACAGGGAGTCGGAACTGAGATTGCTTAAACATTTACAGCAAATGGCAAACTCAGGAAAGATGATATTGCTTATTACCCATAACCAGGATAGCCTGCATTTCTGTACTAAAGTAATTTCTCTTCATGAACAGGAATGATAAAACGCTATTGATATTATCACCGGGTTTTGCAGCAAATGAGGCAGACAGCACCTGTTTGCCTGCCCAGCAACAACTGATCCTGGCGCTGAATAAAAATAATCCCTCGGTCAGGATCGTGATCCTGGCGTTTCAATATCCCTATAGTGATCAACCCTACCAGTGGCATGGCAACACCGTGATCCCTTTTGGGGGAGCGAACCGGCAACGGGTTTACCGGTTGTTGTTATGGCTGCGCGTATGGAAAAAATTGAAGGAGTTGAAAAAACAAAATGCGATCAAGGGAATTTTATGTTTCTGGTACGGGGAATGTGCCATGATCGGAAAAAAGTTTGCGAAAAGACACGGACTAACCTGTTTTACCTGGATTCTCGGCCAGGATGCGCGCGCCGGGAATCGCTATGCAAAATGGTTCCCGCCAAAATCCGGGGAACTGGTGGCCATCTCTGATTTTATCGCCAGCGAATTTGAAGCGAATTATGCGGTAAGACCCGGGTATATTATAACCAATGCGGTTACTCCCTCGCTTTTTCCTGAAACGATTGAAGCGCGCGATATTGATATTATCGGGGCAGGATCGCTGATCGCATTAAAGCGCTATGATATTTTTGTGGAAGTGGTTAAGCAGGTAAGACAAATTCATCCTGCTATAAGGACAATGATCTGCGGAAAAGGGCCGGAGCAGGAAAAGATCGAATCGCTTATTAAAGAAAACGGGCTCGAAGAAAATATTTCATTGGTAGGCGAGATCCCATATACAGAAGTATTACGTTTAATGCAACGGAGTAAAATACTATTGCATCCTTCTTCGTATGAAGGATTTAGTGGCGTATGCCTGGAAGCGCTATATGCAGGCGCACATGTGATCAGCTTTTGTAACCCGAAGACCGCATGGATCCGGCACTGGCATATTGTAGACAGCGTTGGTATGATGACCGCTATGGTGCTTGAACTGTTATCCGACACTGCAACCGTTTACAAGCCCGTATTGCCATATGATATAAACGATTCTGCAAAGGAAATGGGGGAATTATTTTTCAGCAAGTAGTGTTTCACAAACTGCCCGCATCTGTCCGGCAACGGCAATCGCAGAATATTGATCGGTAAAATGTTTTTCTACCCGTTCTGAATACGCAGGCAGGGCTAATTGTGTGGATATGGTTAACTGCTGATACAACTCATCAACATTTCCCGCAGGGAATGATAAACCAAATTCACCATCGCAGATCATTTTCATGGAAGCCGGAATCCTGCTTACAATCGGGATACAACCGCAGGCCATCGCCTCGAGCACGGCGGTGCAACCACCTTCTGAATGACTGGCGGAAATAAAAAAATCGGCAGCGCTGTACCAAGACTCCAACGCTGCATAAGCAATATACCCATGTAAAATAACGGATGTAGACAAACGGGGACTTTTGTAAATCATTTCCTTTACCCCGGCAATAAGATCATCTGTTTGAAAGATCATGTGCAGCGTTGCGTTATTGTGATCCTTTACAAACCGCTCAAAAGCGCGCAAAACAGTAAACGGATCTTTATTAGGGTTGAGCCTGCCTACCCAGAGATACTGTAATCCCCCCGACATATTTGTTTTTTGCCGGCTCGCTGTTTGATTCTGCCGCGAGAAACCAGTGATGGTTGCAGGGATCTCATATATTTTTTTCGCATCGTGTATCACTCCCTGTTCAAGCCATTCATACGCGTTGCCGAAGGAGGTGAACAAATATGCGGCCATATATCGGTCGGCTACCGACTGAAAAATTTTTTTCAGGCCCTTTGCCGGCCTCTCCGCCTGATGTTTAGCGATAAATTTTACCTGTTTACCCAACAGGTATCGCATACAAATCACCTGTAAGGGGAAGATCAATCCTTCCACTAATATAATATCTGCTTTTAACTGTTTTACATACCGCGCTGTTCTGAAACCAAAATAACCATACCGGTTCTTTGCTTTAAAAAAGTGATAACCGGGTTGATCATGTACCCGTATGTTGTGATTAGTATAATGCTTGATCACTTCTACCTGGGCGTGTTCCTGCAGGTAGGGGATATAGATAAGGGATGTTCGCTGCGCGGAAAGAAGTGAAGGCGTATCTGCATATTCTGCATTCGCATAGAATGTGATATCTGCCAGTTTAAACATATTCCGGTATGATATGTAAAGGCAATGAAATACTCGGGCAGACCCTTCTTGTTTTTTCCGCCAGTTCCGGCAGGTTGCCAAATACAAATTTGCAACGCTCCCCGGTTTGTATTTTACTAAAGGCGTCAATACGCACACAGCGGCCAACTAATTGCGTATACAAACTTTCATCAAACAGGCGGATGATACCGTCATGAATCACCAAAAGAATATCATCAGGGCCATTGATCATAGAAGTATCGTTCGGCCTTGTTTGGATAATAACAATATCTGCACGCTTCCCGGCTGCGATACTTCCCCGGTCATGCAATCCCCAGGTTTCAGCGGGTAATAGGGTAAGTGTTGAGAGCAGCTCTTCCTGCGTAAGCATGTTTTTGATAAGAGCCGGGCGCAGGTGCTGCCAGATATTCCAGTCGGCCGTTAATGTAGAATCACTTCCGAATAAAATCTTTGTATTTTTTTTAAGTTGATCAATACGCGCTGTTTCGCCCAGTAAAAAATGGTTGGACGCCGGGCACCAGACCAGCGCCTTAAAGTCTTTTGCCTGGCTGCTGTTCATCGCCACGCCATGTATACCAATGATATCCTTTTGTAAAAAATTCCATTTTTTCAACTGGTTGATCTCCTCGTGTGATAAGCTATCCGTTCCTTCGCCAATATGCATGGCTACGGCCCTGCCCCGGTGGAAAGGAACATTCAGTTTCAGCTTCCAGTATTTTTCAAAACCAGTGGAATGTAATGAATAGGCATCCTGGTAAACCGTAATGAATGGATCATCAATCACCAGTTTCTTTCCATGATTCACCACTGTAGTAAACCCATTAACAAGATTTTTGTACATGCCCCAAAGGGTTCTTATGGCGGTGGGTATCTGCAATATATGATTGATCTCCGCTTTATTGTTTGCATGGATATCCCGTCCCCATTCCCGGTAATTGTCATATAGCCGGTTACCGGTGGCAGGAAATAAATTAAAATCAAGGTGATCGTGCGAATTGATAAAACCCGGGTAAGCAGTTGCCCCGGAAAGGTCGATAACAATGGAATCTTTTTGCGCACTATCGGAAACGGACAGGATGCTGCCATAACGCAGGCGGATGTTTGCAGGCGCATCAGATATCGTACCTGCTATCAAAACATTAGTCAGTAACATCCTTCTTTTTTAAACAGCAGCCGTAGATCACGGGCGTGCCCTTGAATTTTTCGTACACGGATAAAGCTCCCTGTTTTTCATACCAGCCACGCATACTTTCATCGATCTCCTTTTCGATCAACTGAACAGGCTCCATCCCCAGGGATTGCGCTGTTTGAATGATCAGCTTAACAGGGTGTATATAGTTTTTAACAGCCACTAACCGGCCA
>JANXRX010000226.1 GCA_025352905.1 Bacteroidota bacterium
CGTGTAGGGTCGTCTAACCCGATGGGTGTAGAGACAACCGACGTTGACTACGTTCCATTCTTCCCATACTTCTTCTACAAAGACCTCTTCGCGTTCCTTGTGTCGTTTACGTTCTTCTGGTGTATCTGTATCTGGGCGCCGAACCTGTTTGGTCATCCAGACAACTACATTCCGGCTTCTGCTATGACTACTCCAAGTCATATCGTTCCGGAGTGGTACTTCCTGCCGTACTATGCGATTCTTAAATCGGTTCCAAGCAAACTAGGTGGTGCCATTGCTATGGGGGCCTCAATGGGTCTTCTATATGCTCTGCCTCATCTTGATCGTAGTGAGACTTCTGGGCCTCGTTTCAAAACGTTCCATCACGTGTTCTTCACTCTGTTTATCCTAGATGTAATTCTACTTGGGTGGGTTGGAGGTAAAGCCGCTACGCCGACGCTGGTTACTATCAACCAGTTCCTTACGGTTGGTTACTTCTTCCATATCCTCTTCGTGCTACCGGCCCTGGGGGTTGTAGCCCATCGCGAGCGTAACTCGCAAGCGTTAGCAATATGAAACTATCAACCTCTGTAATGATTGCTATCACGATCGTAGCCCTCCTCGTAGGGATTGCGTTCTTTACCGTTGCCGAACGTAAGGTTCTGGCCTCTCTCCAACGTCGTCGTGGTCCAAACGTAGTCGGCCTGTGGGGTTCTCTTCAGGCTATTGCCGACGGCCTTAAACTTGCTGTAAAGGAGGTTGTTATGCCTAACCGCGCTAACAAGAGCCTCTTTGTCCTCGCTCCTATCCTAACCTTTGGTCTTAGGGTTACAAGCTGGGCCGTTATCCCGGTTGACCTCTATTCCCGTGTAAACTTCCTGGTCTCCGATGTTAGCCTGCTATATCTTCTAGCGATCTCCTCGCTAGGGGTGTATGGTATTATCCTCAGTGGCTGGTCGAGTAACTCGAAATACGCCTTCCTTGGTAGTCTCCGTAGTTCAGCGCAGATGATCTCGTATGAGATCTTCCTTGCCCTCATCTTCCTAACGATCCTTCTTCTGGTTAACTCCCTTAACCTTGCTGAGGTGGTTCGCGCCCAGACAGCCTCTTGGCTGATGGCGCCCCTTCTGCCACTAGCAGTTGTATTCTTTATCTCGATCCTTGCCGAAACCAATCGTGCGCCGTTTGACCTTCCCGAGGCAGAGGCGGAGATCGTTGCCGGGTACAATATTGAATACTCTTCAATGACCTTTGCCCTGTTCTTTCTTGGTGAGTATGGTAACATGCTGGTCCTTTCCTATATGATGGCCCTACTCTTCATGGGTGGCTGGACATCGTCCCTACCGTTCATCCCTGGATCGTTCATCATTGGTGCTAAGGCGTGTGCGGTAGCCTTCATGATCATCTTCGTCCGCGGTAACTTCCCTCGCTACCGCTATGACCAGCTCATGGGTATCGGCTGGGAGGCTTTCCTGCCGTTCACCTTTGCCCTTCTGATCTTCTTTATTGGAGCCGGCCTGTAACCGGTGTAAGTAACAATCTATAGCGCTTTACAATAGATCTCTGCCGACATCGGCATAGTTCGGAATATATGAGTCATGATTCTGGCTCTGAAGGAACGCTTGAAACACGTTTGACACATGCGAATCGCGCAGCCGTGAGAGTTCATGGAGGCGGTACACGGGTGAGTAGTGGGTTGAGACCTACCTTGAGGTCCGGCAACAGGTGGAAACGCCTACTCCGGATACTGGAAAGATACATCGCCTCAAGATGGCTTAGCCTTGGATTCAAGGTAGTTGGTAGGGTAAAGGCCTAACCAAGCCACTGATCCATGGTTGGCTCGAGCGAATCGACAGCCACATCAGAACTGAGACAAGGTCTGATCTCCTTTGGAGGCAGCAGTGCAGAATACTCGGCAATGGACTTACGTCTGACCGGGCGATGTTTCGTAAAGGAAAGTTAGAAGGCAAGCATGTTGTAAACTTTGGTAGACGAGGAGAATCGTGATGGTACTCGTTGAAAGCGCCGGGCAATCTCTGTGCCAGCAGCCGCGGGTAGACAGATGGCGCAGGTGTTCTTCACCATAACTGGGT
>JANXRX010000247.1 GCA_025352905.1 Bacteroidota bacterium
CATACATACTATATAGTATAGCCCCATAAACGAGGAAAACACCGTTTTTTTCACCACAATGCATCATTTTTTAACTCCTGCTGGTCTGATTACCGGTTGTGCACGTTTGCGTTCCGATTATTTTTTGCTTAAAATTTCAAAATTTTAACAAAAAAATTTTTTTGGAACAAAAAATGTGTACTTTGTACACGCTTAATAACCAATAAACTGCCATTTATGTCTATTAGAAAGCTTGTCATGCCCACACTTGTGGGTTTCATTGCTTGCTTGTGCACGTTATCCGCGCAAGCTCAAAACAAAACTATCTCGGGTAAAGTAACCGATTCCAAAGACGGATCCGCTTTGGTTGGTGCCTCAGTAGTTGTTAAAGGATCCAAAACAGGAACACAGACAGGTAACGACGGTACTTTTAAAATTTCCGTACCTGGTTCCGCTACTACTTTGGTTATTTCTACTGTAGGCTACGGCTCTCAGGAAGTAAGCATCCAGGGTAAAACTTCTGTAGATGTATCTCTCACACCAGGCACAGACCAACTGAACGACATCGTTGTAATTGGTTATGGTACTGCCCGGAAAAAGGACCAGACCGGTTCTGTTGTATCGATCCAGGCTAAAAACTTTAACCAGGGTGTTATTATGGCGCCTGATCAGTTACTGCAAAATAAAGTAGCTGGTTTGGAAGTTACCAACAACAATGGTCAGCCCGGCGCTGCCGCAACTATCCAGATCAGGGGTACTTCTTCTGTTCGTGCGAACAACAATCCACTATATGTTGTGGATGGGGTTCCGTTAGATGGAGGAACAGCCAGGCCAAACCTGGGTAGTACTTTTGGAAGCACGTACAATTCAAATCCGCTCTTGTTCATTGATCCCGCAACGATTGGTGAGATTACTGTTTTAAAAGACGCTTCTTCTTCTGCTATTTATGGTTCACGTGGTGCAAATGGTGTAATTATGATTACCACCAAAAAAGCAACTGCCGGACCGATGAAAGTAGATTTTGGTGTTAACTATGGCACCAATATCGGGTACATGAAAAGGTTTGAGATTTTAGATGCCGCCGGATACCGCGCCGCACTGAAAAAATACAACCAGCCAGCTTCCCTTGATGGTGGTGCAAATACAGATGCTTTAGCCGCTGTTACGCAAAGCACTTTCTCACAGAATTATAATTTGTCATTAAGCGGTGGTAATGATAACGGTCGTTTCCGCGCTTCATTACTGGCTTCTGATAACAAAGGGTTTTTGAAAAAATCTGAACTGGACAAATATTTAGCTACGTTTAATGGTAGCTATAAATTCATGGATAAAAGGTTATCCATTGATTTCGGTTTAATCGCGGGTAATTATTCAGAAGTATTAACCAGTGTATCTAATAATGCCGGTTCTGCAGGTAATATTATTTCTTCTGCGCTTAGCTGGAACCCAACACAGCCTTTATTTAACAACGATGGTTCTTTTAACTTCCCCTCAAACGGTTCTGGTAACCCAAGAGCATTCCAGGAAGCTTATTCAGATTTGAGCAGCGTATATGCCTTCTTAGGTAATATTTCTGCTTCTTATAAGATCAGCGACAAATTTGATTACAAAATGCTATTTGGTTTAAATAGCGGTACCGGCAGACGTGAAATAAATACCGAAGGCTGGTTACAGGGACAAACGATTGCCGGTTTGGGATTTGCTGCGATAGGTAATGCCAAATTGAATTCTCAAACAATCACCCATACTTTGAACTATCATGACAGGATCACTAAAGATCTTTCCATTGAAGCTTTAATTGGTTATGAATATTTCAAAACAAATTTTAGCGGCGATGGTGTTTCTGCAACAGGATTCAATACGAACCTTACACAGAATAACAGGATATCTATTCCTTATACAAGGATCTTCTCTGATGCTAAAACGCAAAGTCCATTCTTCTCTTTTGCAAATCCACAGACTGAGTTACAGTCTTATTTTGGAAGAGCTACCTTGAATTATAAAGATGAGTTTTTGTTTACCGGAACGCTTAGAGCTGATGGTTCCAGTAAATTCGGCGCCAATAACAAATATGGTTATTTCCCTTCAGCGGGTGTGAAATGGAATGTTAGCAATGAAAAATTCATGAAGGATAATAAACTGTTTGCTAACCTGGCTCTCCGCGCTTCTTATGGTATAACCGGTAACCAGGAATATCCTGCAGGTTCTTCACAAGAGCAATTTGCCCTGACCGCTTATAATAACGCACCACAGGTAGTAAACGGTAACCCGAATCTGAAATGGGAAAAAACTAATTCAGTAGATATCGGCGCTGAATTCACTTTAAGCGGTGGTAAGATATACGGATCAATCGATTACTATAATAAAACAACATCCGATATCTTATTTGCAACAACGGCTATACAACCAGCACCAAATTCTACTTCTTTCATCAATCTGCCTAATGCCAATATCATTAACTCAGGTATTGAGTTTGCCTTTGGTTTTAATGTGATTGACAAAACAAACCTGTCTTGGGATATCAACTTTAACTATGCGTATAATAAAAACATGGTTAAAAAATTCGTTGATCCTAATACGGGTTTAGACTTACAGGTACAGACGGGTTTCATAAGTGGACAGGGTGTATCAGGAACTTTGGCCCAGGTGATCACTAATAACCAACCGGTTAACGTGTTCTACCTGAAACCATTCCAGGGATATGATGCAAGCGGTAACCAACTGATAGGAGCAAATCCGCAGTTTGCAGGAGATCCCAATCCGAAAAATATCTTCGGATTTGGTACTACCGTACGTTTGAAAAAATGGACCTTTACTATGAATACGGGAGCTACTACCGGTTTCTTACTGTATAACAATACCGCTACTTCTGTAACAAACATTGCAGGCATCGCACAAGGTAGAAATATCGACAAAGCGGCCAGCAATTCACCGGAAGGTGTGGCAAGCGGCGTAGGTGCTTCTACAAGATTCCTGGAAAATGGAAATTATTTTAAACTAAGAAACCTGACTGTGCGTTATAATTTGGGTAACCAGGGTAAATACCTCAGGAATATGTCTGCCTTTATCAGCGGAAGCAACTTGTTCGTAATTACCAAGTTTACCGGATTTGATCCAGAGGTGAATATCGATAAGAGCAATAACTCATATCCATCAAGGTCAATTGAGTATGTACCTTATCCAACGGCCAGGAATATTAGTTTTGGAATTAATTTTTCTTTATAATCAACTACAAAATTCAGAAGCATGAAACCATATAAAATGATAACCAAATTTGCACTTCCCGTTCTTGCAATTATTGCAATAGCCGGTTGTACAAAGCTTAACGAAAACCTGGGCAGTACGCTTACCAACGGCCAGGTATCCAGTGCCCTGGGTGCCTCAGGTACAGGCCTGCTGTTGTCTGCCGCTTATGCAGATTTAGGCGGTCCTTTAACCGGGCAGGATCAGTTATTCTCCCTGATGGAAAACAGTACAGACGAATCGCTGGTACCAACCAGGGGTGGTGACTGGGATGATAATGGTGTTTGGAGAGTGGTGCATAACCATACCTGGAATGCCGACCATGGCCAGGTAACCGGTGTATTCAACGCCCTGAATAAGATCAACTTTGATGCTACTAACGTATTGGGCTTTAACCCAACTGCAGGACAAGCGGCAGAAGCTAAATTTATCCGCGCACTTGCTTTATACTACCTGTTAGACCTTTACGGCCAGTTCCCTATCAGGAACCCGGGTGATAACTTATTGTTAGCGCCTGTTGTTAAATCCGGTGCAGATGGTGCCGCTTTCCTGATTTCTGAATTAAATGCAGCTTTACCAAATTTACCAGCCAGCAATGGAAGTGATCTGGCAAATCCTAATGCCTGCAGGGTCTTATTAATGAAATGCTACTTACAGCAGGGTACCTGGACAAACCGCGCTGCTCCAACTTTTGCAGCGGCTGATATGGCGCAGGTAATTGCTTTGGGAAATGCAATTATTTCAAGTGGTAAGTATTCTTATGCTGCCAACTACTTTGATAACTTTAATGCTACCAATGACGCTTCACCAGAAGGCATTTTCCGTTATGTAAACACCTCTGGTGTGGGTGCCAATAACTCTGGTATCACTGCCCGCTGGAACATGACACTCCACTATAACTCATATACTCCGGCTAATCCAAATGCCGGTTGGAACGGGTTCTCAACAATTGGAGATTTTTATGCTTCTTTTAATACCACGGCAAAAGCAACTGCTTACGGACCAACTGATACCCTCTATGATGGCAGGTTAGGTGGCCGTAACTATCAGAATTCTAAAACCATTTCCGGTATCAATCCAGGGTTTCTGGTTGGACAGCAATTCAATGAAAAAGGCGTAGCGGAAGTGGATAGAAAAGGCGCTCCACTGGCTTTTGTACCTGCGATCGCTAGCGATATGAAAGAACAAGGAACCAACTTAGAAGTTACCGGTATCCGTGTTATTAAATATGTACCTGATTATCCTCAATACCAGGGCAATGCCGGTAATGACCTGATGATCTTCCGGTATGCTGATGTTGTGTTGATGGTTGCTGAAGCAAAACTGAGAACAGGTGATGCTGCCGGCGCTTTAACCATGGTAAACCAACTCAGGGCTGCAAGAAACGCCGCACCAATGGCAGGTCCATTGCTGTTGGTTGATCCGGTGGCTCCAAGCACCAGTAGCGCTACAGGTGGAAACGTTGACGGTCCTAACTCACTGTTAGCTGAAAGAGGCCGTGAATTGTATTGGGAAAGTGTTAGAAGAACAGATCTTCAGCGTTTTGGCGTATTCCTGAAACCATGGCAGTACAAACCAACAGATGATCCTAAGAACCTGTTATTCCCGATCCCTAATTCATCTTTGGCCGCAAATCCAAACCTGAAGCAGAATCCTGGTTATTAATATCTGAATTAAGTAGTTGTTATAAAAGTAAAAGGCCCCATTCGGGCCATTTACTTTTATAAGACCTCCCCGGTTTTACAGATAATCAGCCTAAACATTAACAGGCAAAATCATTTGCTTTTTCATTACTTTGAGTGTTAATTCCGCCAACTGTTTATCAATTGCCTCCTGATGAAGTGTATTAAATATTTTACGCTCCTTTTTTATTTCCTGGCGTTTTTTTCCTGCAAACAGAAAACAGAACCCGCTTTATTTGACCTGGTAGAAAATACAGGTATCAACTTCCGGAATGATGTGGCTGACGGGAAAAAAGAAAACAGCTTCCTGTTCCGTAATTTTTATAATGGAGGCGGAGTGGCCCTGGGTGATATTAATAATGACGGGCTCCCGGATGTTTTTTTTACTTCCAATATGGGAGAAAATAAACTATACCTGAATAAAGGAGATTTTCATTTTGATGACATTACCGCCAAAGCCGGTTTTAAACAGGATAGCATGTGGAGCACCGGTGTTGTATTTGTAGATATCAATAACGATGGCTGGCTCGATATATATGTTTGTAATTCGGGCAATATGACAAACGGCAACCGCCGGAATAAGCTGTACATTAATAATCACGACCTTACATTTACCGAGTCTGCTGCCAAATATGGATTGGACCACAAAGGGTATTCAACACAGGTTTCATTTTTTGATTATGATATGGATGGCGACCTGGATTGTTTTATCATAGATAACAGCCCTATACCCGTAAACCAGTTAGGGTACAGCAATAAAAGGGATATGCCTGAAAACGAATGGAAAGTGGGCGATTTTTTAAAAGGAGGCGGCAATCATCTGTATCGGAACGACAATGGATTTTTTAAAGAGGTAACCAAGGAGGCGGGTATTCACAGCAGCCTGATCAGTTTTGGTTTGGGTGTATCTGTGGGAGATATTAATGGAGATGGTTATCCCGACATCTATGTTTCCAACGACTCCTATGAACGGGATTATCTCTATGTAAACCAGAAGAACGGAACATTTAAAGACGAATTTGAAGAAAGGTTTGATCACACCAGTTTTTCTTCCATGGGTGCAGACCTGGCTGATATCAATAATGACGGCATCCCCGATATTTTTAATACCGATATGCTGCCGGATAATGATTACAGGCTAAAGACTACCGGGGCCTTTGATAATATTGATCTATTTCAAACAAAACTTAAGACCGGGTTTTATTATCAATATGTAAAAAACTGTCTTCAGATCAATAATAAGCAGGGTAAATTCATGGAAACCGGGAACTATAGCGGTGTATCAGGATCCGATTGGAGCTGGGGGGCATTGATGTTTGATATGGACAATGACGGCTTTAACGATATCTATGTTTGCAACGGCGTAAACAGGGATGTAACTGACCTGGATTTTATTGAATTTTTTGCCAATGATGTGATCCAGAAAATGGTATTAACCGGACAGAAGCAGGATGTGGATGAAGTGCTCAGGCATATACCACAAACCCCATTGTTAAATAAAGCTTACCGTAACCAACATGATCTGCGGTTTAAGGATATGGCCCAGCCCTGGGGTCTTACACAAACCAGTTTTTCCAATGGCGCTGCCTATGGCGACCTTGATAATGACGGCGATCTTGACCTGGTTGTAAACAATGAAAACCAGGCTGCCTTTGTTTACCGTAATAATAGCCGGCAGATCAATAAACACCACTATATTGGAATAAAGCTCCTTGGAAAAGATAAAAACACTTTCGCTATAGGCAGCAAGATCAATATTTTCAGGGGAAGCGAAATTATTACCCGTGAAGTAAATCCCAGCAGAGGGTTCCAATCATCCATGGACTATAAACAGATCATAGGACTTGGTAACAATACCAATATAGATTCTATGCAGGTGATCTGGCCGGATCTGACCGTAAGCACTTACCTGCATCCAAAGATTGATACGGTGCATGTTTTAAACAAACCTGCCAATACCCGTTTATTTCAACCTTATACAAAACCGGTAACTAAACCTTTACTGGATTCTGTAGCAACCGTATTTGAAAAACATACGGAAGATGATAACATTGATTTTTATTATGAGCGGAACCTACCGAAATTGCTTTCACGCGAAGGGCCAAAAGCCGCCTGCGGAGATGTAAATAATGATGGCCTGGAAGATCTCTATATCGGCGGAACAGCGGGCCACCCTGGCCAGTTATACCTGCAGGATAAAAATGGCCGGTTTGTTAAAAAGCCACAAAAAGTATTTGAACAGTTTAAAGACTTTGAAGATGTAGCGGTTTTGTTTTTTGACTATGACCATGATGGCGACCTGGATCTGCTCGTTTGCCCCGGTGGAAATAACAACAAGCCGGATACACGTCAAATGCAATTGCGGTTATATAAAAATGACGGCAAAGGGAATTTTGATATTGATGTAAACGCATTTCCGAATACCGGGATGAACATATCGGTAGCCATTGCCGAAGACTTTAACCAGGATGGCTTTACAGATCTTTTTATCGGGGGAAGAAGCGACCCGAGAAACTATGGGATAGACCCATCCAGCTACCTGTTCCTGAATGATGGTAAAGGGCATTTTACGGATATCGCCAAAACAAAAAATCCAGATATTGCGCATATCGGGATGGTAACGGGGGCAGTATGGGCTGATGTAACGGGCGATCAGCGAAAGGAGTTAATCATTACCGGGGAATGGATGACGCCCAGGATTTTCAGTTTCAACAAAGATCATTTTGACGAGGTGAAAACAAACCTCTCAGACATGTTCGGCTGGTGGGAGTCCATTGCAGTGGCTGATATTAACGGGGATGGTAAGCTGGATTTGATTTTAGGCAACATAGGAGAAAATTGTTACCTCAATCCCGATAAAGAACACCCGGTGAAACTATGGCTGAATGATTTTGATCAAAACGGTACCAGCGACCGGATCCTTACCAGTACGATTAATGGAAAGGATATGCCGGTTTTTATGAAACATGAAATGGAGGACCAGGTTCCCAGTTTAAAAAAGAAAAATCTGAAACACAGAGACTACGCAAAAAAGCCAATACAGGAGCTGTTTACACCGGATATAATCAAAACGTGTATAGTAAAGAAGTTTAATTATGCAGCGTCTGTTGTAGCGCTGAATAATGGGAACTGCCAGTTTACCATTCAAAAACTTCCGGCCATTGTACAATTGACCTCCGTAAATGCAATTAAATGTTCTGATATAAATGGAGATGGAAAACCGGATATCATTCTTGCGGGAAATGAATATGGGTTTTTGCCGCAATTGGAAAGGCTGGACGCCGGCCGGGGTGTAGTACTGATCAATAAAGGGAATGGGCTACTTCAACCACTTAGTTGTGAGGAATCGGGTGTAGAGGTTAACGGACAGGTGAGGGATATACAAGAAATAAAAACCGGTTCCGATAAAGAATTTCTATTTCTTAGGAATGATATGTTCCCGGTTTTGTTCAGGTTAAAAAAAACTACAGTCCCGTCCGGATCACAAAAGCAAAGAAGCAATTAATATGAAGGGGTTTCACAGCAAATATTTTATCTACCTGTTTATTTTCTTAGCTGCCTGCCGGCCTGCGACTGTTAAACTGCCGCCTGTGTTTGAAGTGCTGGACAGCAGCCAAACCGGACTGGTTTTTTCTAATAAGCTTACACCTACACAGGAACTAAACATGTTCAAATACATGTATTTCTATAATGGGGGCGGGGTGGGATCCGGTGATTTTAACAATGATGGGTTAATAGATGTTTTTTTCAGCGCCAACCAGGGCGAAAATAAATTGTACCTCAATAAGGGCGGTTTGCGTTTCCAGGATGTTACCGCTGAAGCAAAAATACCCCAGGATGGAGCCTGGTCAACCGGTGTTTCGGTGGTAGATATTAATAACGATGGATTGCTGGATATCTATATCTGCCGGGTAGGTGAATTTGAAACACTGCATGGCCGCAATCAACTGTTGATCTGTAAGGGCATCGATAAAAATGGCGTTCCTTTTTATGAGGACCAGGCTAAACAATACGGCCTTGACTTTTCCGGGTTCAGTACCCAGGCAGTCTTTGTTGATTATGATATGGATGGTGACCTGGATTGTTTCCTGTTAAATCATTCCGTACATAGAAATGGTTCTTTTGCACCGCGTAAAAATTTTATGGGAACCTACAGCCCTTTATCCGGCGACCGTATTTTCAGGAATGATGGGAATACGTTTACCGATGTAACCAAACAAACCAATATCAATAGTTCAGCCATCAGCTATGGATTAGGTATCGCTGTTGCAGATATTAATTTGGATGGGTATCCTGATATCTATGTAGGCAACGATTTCCATGAAAATGACTACTTCTATATTAACCAAAAGAACGGAACTTTTAAAGAAGAGATCAATGACCATATCATGCATACCAGCCAGTTTTCAATGGGTGTAGATATTGCCGATGTTAATAATGATGGTTACCCGGAGATCATATCTATGGATATGCTGCCTTCTGATCCTTATATCTTAAAAAGATCATTGGGGGAAGACGATTATGACCTGTTTCAATATAAGATCAGCGCCGGGTATAATCATCAATACACCAGGAATAACCTGCAGTTAAACCGGCGGAATGGTATGTTTAGTGAGGTGGGATTATATTCAGGCATATACGCAACTGACTGGAGCTGGGCGCCGCTTTGGATGGATTTTGATAACGATGGTCTGAAAGATCTTTTCATTTCGAATGGAATACCCAAGCGGATGAACGATATGGACTATGTGAACTTTGTTTCTAATGAGGAACTGCAGCGCAAAATAGTTTCTAATAAAGTAGATGAAAAGGATATGGCGCTGGTAAACAGGTTTCCGCAAATAAAAATTCCCAATAAACTGTTCAGGAATACCGGCAACCTGTTGTTCAACGATATGGGTCAACAAATAGCAAATGATAAGCCTACCTATTCGAATGGAGCGGTATATGCGGATTTTGATAATGACGGCGACCTTGATATTATTGTAAATAATATTGACGAGGCTGCCATGGTGTACCGGAATACCTCGAATGATAAAAAGGATAAACCCTATGTAGAAATTAAACTAAAAGGGTCAGCGAAAAACATTAATGCGATAGGCGCCAAAGTGATTTTATTTGCTAACGGTGGTATCAGAACATATGAAAAGAACCCCGTACGCGGATTTCAATCCAGTATGGAAGGCCCTATTCATATCGGGCTGGATAAAACCAAAGTTGACTCAGCTTTCTTAGTATGGCCGGATAATAGTTTTCAAAGAATCCAGTTAACTGCTACCACTGCTAAAGTTAACTATACATATGCAAAAGGGCTGCCTGCGTTTGATTACAGAAAAATTACTGGGTTTACAAAAGAGCCTGTACGGGTAATGAAGGATATTACTTCTGAAGTTGCACTTAATTATGTTCATGAAGAGAATTCGTTTTCTGAATTTGACCGGGAGCCCCTGATGCCGCATATGGTATCTACGGAAGGACCGGCGCTGGCAGTTGCAGATATTAATCATGATGGGCTTGAAGATGTATTTATCGGTTCTTCAAGGGATAAAAAATCGGGTTTGTTTTTGCAGACAAAGGCTGGCAAATTTGAAAGAAAGCCCATCCCGGCCATTGATGCAGATAGTTCCCTGGAAGATATTGATGCTACATGGATAGACGTTAACAATGATGGTAACCTTGACCTGGTAGTTGCCAGCGGCGGTAATGAGTTTTTTGGCCCTGATCCCCACCTGCAACCGCGGGTTTATTTGAATAACGGCAAAGCAGTGTTTACCCGGTTAGATCATGCCTTTGATAGTATTTTCTTGAATGCTTCCTGTATACAGCCGTATGATTTTAACGGCGACGGGGCGGTAGATTTATTTATTGGGGGGCGAACCGTTCCTTCTGAATATGGTAAGACGCCCAGGTCATATTTATTGCAAAATGACGGAAAAGGTCATTTTAAGGACGTGACCGATGTATACGCAAAGGATTTATCAACGCTGGGCATGATAACCCAGGCTATCTGGTATGATATTGATAAAGATGGCGACAAGGACCTGATTATCTGCACAGAGTGGAATGGGATCTATGCCTTTATCAATGACCATGGAAAGTTTAGTAAAAAAATATTGACAGATAAAAAAGGCTGGTGGAATTTTGTGTTGCCGGTTGATATAGACAACGATGGCGATATCGACCTGATCGCCGGGAACCTGGGTTTGAACAGCCGGTTAAAGGCGAGTGAAAAAGAACCTGTGAAATTGTATTATAATGATTTTGATGACAATGGCAGAAAAGAACAGGTGCTCACTTATTTCTTAAATGGCCGCGAATTGCCGTTTGCCAATAAAGATGAATTGCAGAAGCAAATCCCTTTGTTAAAAAAGAAATTTTTATATGCAGAAGATTTTGCCAAAGCCGATCTCGGAAAAATATTTTCTACAAACAAACTGGAAAGTTCCACCGTTTTACAGGCAAACTACTTTGCAAACGCTTTACTAATCAATGATGGACATCTCAATTTTACGATAAAGGAATTACCCTGGCAGGCACAACTCAGCTCCTACCGGGATGCGATAGTAGTAGATGCCAATCATGATAACCTGCCGGATATTTTGCTGGCGGGTAATTTTTATCAGAATAATATCCAGATGGGCAGATACGATGCCGATTTTGGTACCATCCTGTTAAATAAGGGTAATGGGAACTTTAGCGTAGAAAATGCAAATGGGTTAGCCATAAAAGGAGAAGTAAGACATATACGCAAGATCCTGATCAATCATAAAGAAGCATTTATCCTTGCCCGGAATAACCAATCGGCATTGGTTATTGAGTTTGCCGATCAGGCGGCGATAAAATAATTCTCATAACCCGGATACAATTCTTAGTAAACAGGTAGATAAATCTTTGTGATCCACCGGGTGGTATCTGGCTGCAAAACCCTGTCTGTTACCAACATGGTAAAATTCATAGCCATGGATGTTCTGTTAAAATCAGAAAAGTAAAGTTGCAGATTTTTTGATGCCTGGTCAACCGTGTAATTCCCCCCCACTACTTCCGTGATCATGAAACTGCCCCTGACCATATGTTTAAGCGCAAATCCTTCCTTTTCGGGAATTTTTACTTCAATCGGGATACCGGCCATCAGCTGAAAATGATGATTGCCAAAGTCGGTGACATTAAAAATCGGGTTACCCGTTTGTTTTGTGCCGTTTTTACCGGCATAACCCTGGATGGTTTTTATCAGCTGATAAATTTCAACGGTGCCAGGATAGGATGAAACCATTTTTTTTGCGGTTACATACAGGGTATCTTTTAAGAAATTCCGCTCAATAGGAATGCCATACACATTTTCTGTTTTGGAAAGAAATCGTTTCAGGTTGTTCAAAACCGTTTCCATATTTCCTTTGATTTCTTTAGCATCCCGGTACTGACTGATTCGTGTAAAGGGATTTATGGCTGCAGGCAGGGTATATTTCCATTCAATACCCGTTGAGTCGAGGTCAAGCGGGATGATCACTAATTTTGAATCGATTTTTTGCTGGTTGTGTTGTATTTGAATATTAATCGACTTGTAAAATTTTTGGGTTAACTGAAAGCTATCCCCATTGCTGCCAAAAACAGGCCCTGATGACTTTATTGGTGCAGCAGAATCTTTGTTACTATAGTTCCACCATAAGGGCCATTTACTGCTATCCGTCAAAAATCGCTGTGTGCCATTATCAGTTGTTCTGATAATGGTTACTGCTGAAATGGTTAATGGCGAGGGTATAAAGAAATAAGTTGTGAACGTAAACAGTGCCATGGCCACAATCAAAACAAGTAATATTTTTTTCATAATCAAATCAGGTTAAAACCATTGCAAAATAAGGGATATTGAACCAATAAAATGGGTAATTTGCTGTGTTATTAAACGGTAATGGTACCCGAAGATTAATGTATGATCAACCGACCCCATTGTTTGACCTGCTTATTGGCTGGTTGCTTATTTTTTAACTTTTCCTGCAGGAACACGGAAAGGGGTAAAGAGAACAGCCCTTTGTTTGAATTATTGTCTTCCGAACAAACGGGTATACATTTTATCAATACAGTTGCGGATAGCAAGGAAATGAATATTCTTAACTATCACAATTTCTACAATGGCGGAGGAGTGGCCATCGGAGATATAAACAATGATGGCAAACCGGATATTTTTTTAACTTCTAACCTGGGTGAAAATAAATTGTATTTGAATAAAGGCAATATGGTTTTTGAAGATGTTACCGCTTCGTCGCAGATAACCAGCAAACATAAATGGCATACCGGAGTAACCATGGTAGATATCAACGGCGATGGCTGGCTGGATATTTATGTTTGCAATGCCGGAATTATGAAAGGAGATGACCGGGCAAACGAATTATATATTAACCAAAAAAATGGAACTTTTGTAGAATCGGCACATGCTTATGGGTTAGATGACAAAGGCGCATCTACCCAGGCTGTTTTTTTTGATTATGATCATGATGGTGATTTAGATTGTTTTGTGCTGAACAATAGTCCGCGGTCAATTGATAATTTTGGCTATACAATAGATGCGCGCTACCAAAGAGATCCTGTTAACGGAGATCGTTTATACAGGAATGACAACGGGAAGTTTACAGATGTAAGTGCCCAGGCAGGTATCTATGGTTCGGAAATCGCTTTTGGATTGGGCATTACTGTTGGCGATGTAAATAACGATGGATGGGAAGACATATACATTGCCAATGATTTTTTTGAGCACGATTATTTATACCTGAACCAGCATAACGGAACCTTTAAAGAGGTTGCTACCAGCGCATTGGGTCATATGAGTAATGGCGCAATGGGAACAGATATGGCCGATATAAATAATGATGGCTACCTGGACGTATTTACAGCAGAAATGCTTCCTGAGAATGATTACCGATTAAAAACGACCATCAAATTTGATGGCTATGACGTACAGAATGCCAGGAACCGATTAGACCTTCATCACCAGTTTACCTCCAACACACTTCAACTGAATAACCAGGATGGCACTTTCAGTGAAATCGCGCAACTAGCCGGTGTTGATGCTACCGGCTGGAGCTGGGGTACGCTTTGTTTTGATTTTGATAATGATGGATGGAAAGATATTTTTGTTTGTAACGGGATACAAAGGGACCTGACAAGCCAGGACTTCCTCACTTATTTTAACAGCGACGAAAACCTGGGCAGGCTTAAACAATCGGGTTATGATTTTTTCGAACTGTTGAAAAAAATGCCTTCCGTTCCTATTCCCAATTTTGCTTTTATTAACCAGCATAACCTGCTCTTTAAAGAATCTTCCGTAAAACTGGGATTTGGCATGCCCACATTCAGCAGCGGTGCTGCGTACGCAGACCTGGATGGCGATGGTGATCTTGACCTGGTTATCAATAATGAAAATGCAGAGGCAGGTATATATAAGAACCATGCTTCGGAACAATTACACCATCATTTTCTGAAAGTAAAACTCAACGGCCAATCGCCAAACACTATGGGGTATGGCGCCAGGGTATCTTTGTTTTATGAAGGTACAGAACAGGTGCTCGAGCAAATGCCCACTCGCGGATTTCAAAGCAGCGTTGATCCTGTTATGTTATTTGGTTTAAACACCTGCCAGAAGATCGACAGCCTGGAGGTAAGATGGCCTGATCAAAAAACACAGGTTATTAAGAACCTGCGGGTTGATTCGTTATTCGTGCTTACTCAATCCGATGCGAAACAGGTAAAACTTCCATCGCCTGCCACAAAAACAATGTACGAAGATATTTCCTTGCGTTCTTTTATCGGAAATACCCGCCATAAAGAAAATGATTTTGTTGATTTTGATGTGGAACGCCTGATACCAAAGCTGGTTTCAACAGAAGGGCCTAAAATAGCGGTTGGAGACATCAATGGAGATGGGCTGGAAGATTTTTTTATCGGTGCTGCTGCAGGAGATACAGCAAAAATTTTTATACAAAAAAAGGATGGCCGTTTTGAAAGGGTGCAACAGAATTGTTTTATCGCAGATGTGTATTGTGAAAGCGTAGGCGCCTCGTTTATTGATGCAGATGGTGATGGCGATCTGGATCTGGTAGTTGCTTCCGGTGGTAATGAAGCCAAACCGGGATCACCCTATTTGCTGGCAAGATTATATATTAATGATGGGAAAGGTCATTTTAGTTCAGCCACCAAAGGCTGGCCATCTGTTGCTGTGAATGCATCCTGTATCAGGGTAGGAGATATGGATGGCGATGGTAAACCGGATATTTTTATTGGCGCACGGGATGTGCCGGGTAGTTATGGTATGGCCCCCGCCAGCGTGCTTTTAAGGAATATGGGACAGGGCAGATTTGAAGATGTAACCGCTGCACTGGCCCCGGAACTACTCCAGGCAGGAATGATCACAGATGCGCAGTGGGCAGATATAGATGGCGATGGTAAACCGGAATTGATAGTAGTTGGCGACTGGATGCCGGTAAGTATTTTCAAATATGCAAATGGGAAATTAAAGAAGCAGTCTGAAATACCCCATTCATCAGGATGGTGGAACTGTATAACGGTGGCTGATATAGACGGTAATGGCACGCTCGACCTGGTAGTGGGGAATATGGGGCTGAACTCCAGTATCAAAGCTGATTCCTTACATCCTGCCAGATTATTTGTAGGTGACTTTGATAAAAACGGTCAGTCAGACTGTATCCCGGTTTATTATAAACCGGATGGGAAAGCTTATCCCTACTACCTGAAGGATGAAATGGAATCTCAATTGCCTATATTGAAGAAAAAGTTTTTGAAATACGCCGACTATGCCGGTAAACCCATTGAAGAAATACTGACGAAGGAACAGATACAGTCTGCT
The DNA here is from genome assembly GCA_025352905.1 of Bacteroidota bacterium. Classification (GTDB taxonomy): domain Bacteria; phylum Bacteroidota; class Bacteroidia; order Chitinophagales; family Chitinophagaceae; genus Sediminibacterium. The sequence continues at coordinate 15,757 of JANXRX010000247.1, forward strand.
AAGATCTTGTCTGTTGAAGAAACACAAACCAGTATTTTTTGGAATAATGGTAAGGGCGCTTTTCAAAAGCAGCCATTGCCAATTATGGCACAACTGGCTCCTGTATTTGGGATCGTAGTAACCGATTTGAATGGGGATGGCAAAAAAGATATATTTATGGGTGGAAACTTTTATGGGTTAAAACCGCAAACCGGTCGTTTCGACGCCTCGTACGGAACTACTTTACTAAACAACGGTCATCATGGATTTGCATACATGCAACCGGTTAAAACTGGCCTGATGATTAAAGGCGAAGCCAGGGATATAGCTACGGTCCGGTCGGCCAGTGGTGTTCAGTATATTATGGTAGGTATGAATAATGATAAAATTTGCTTATTTAAAAAACAGCAGTAACTATTTTTCGCGGTCAGATAAATCTTCGATTGTAAATCAAACCCTATGAAAAAGGTATTTTCTTTCTTCATTTCTATTGTAGTATGTAACGCTCTCTCTGCCCAGCAGCCGGATATCTGGAAAATAAGTGCGGATAAGATTGATCCTGCCAACTATTATGGCATTACTGTTGCCAATGGAATGATCGGGATTGTTTCTGCACCCGAACCATTTAAGGTAAAAGATGTGGTGTTAGCCGGCGCTTATGACCTGTATGGCCGCGGCAGGGTTAGTAATTTCCTGAGAAGTTTTAACCTGCTGAATATGCAGCTTGATATTGATGGGAAAAGGATCAGTGGTTCTAACACCCGGAATTTTAAACAGCAGCTGGATATGCACCATGCCAGTTTTACGGCTTCTTTTGAATACGGAAATGATGCCATTGTTTCTTATACCTACTATGCATTGCGTCAATTACCTTTCTCTGTTTTGATGGATATCAGTATCACGGCTAAAAAAGATATTGCGATAGGCTCGGCCAGTGTGATGGAAGCGCCCGATGCTTTAAAGGAAGTACAGAATTATTATAATGAAATTGACAGACCGCATGTAGTGATCAGTTTACTTACTTCTTCCGCCAAAAGCCCTACCGGCAAATTATTGATGTGCGCCTCCAATACATTTTTATTCAGCGAAGCGCATGGACAGGAACCGAGGGTGATACACGAGATGTGGGATAATAATATGCACCTCATGAAATTCAGCAAGAAATTAAAAGCAGGAGAAACGTACCGATATTCTGTAGCAGGATCTTCTATCACCTCTGCACAACATGATGATCCGTTAAATGAAGCCGAACGGATGACCATTTTTGCCAAGCTCGAAGGCAGGGAAAGACTGATCAGTTTTCACAACAAAGCATGGGATGAATTATGGAAAAGCGATATTGTAATAGAAGGTGACGACCAGTCGCAGCAGGATGTTCATAGTATGCTCTATCACTTATATTCCTTTGTAAGAGAAGGAACAGATCTAAGTCCGTCGCCGATGGGTTTAAGCGGACTCGGATATAACGGACATGTTTTCTGGGATACTGAATTATGGATGTATCCATCCATACTGGTATTACACCCGGAGATGGCAAAGAGCCTGGTAGAATATCGTTACCAGCGCCTTTCAGCCGCTAAGCGTAATGCATTTAATCACGGTTATAAAGGTGCGATGTTCCCATGGGAAAGTGCCGCGAGTGGCGTGGAAGAAACGCCGGTTTGGGCATTGAGCGGCCCTTTTGAACACCATATCACTGCCTGTGTGGGCATTGCCGCATGGAACTATTATTGTGTAACACAGGATAAGAACTGGTTAAAGGATAAGGGCTGGCCCGTTCTGAAAGAAACGGCAGATTTCTGGGCAAGCCGCGTAGAAAGAAATGGCCCCGGTAAATATGATATTAAAAATGTAGTTGCTGCGGACGAATGGGCAGAGAACGTTGATAATGATGCATGGACCAACGCTGCGGCCAAAGCCGTATTGCAAAATGCAACGGAAGCTGCGAAACTCCTCGGACTAACTCCCGATGCCGACTGGATGAATGTGGCCAATAATATCCCGGTATTGAAAATGGAGAACGGGGTTACACAGGAGCATGCCGCTTATAAAGGGGAAGGCATTAAACAGGCGGATGTGAACCTGTTGGCCTATCCTTTAAAAGAAGTGTCGGACCCAAAACAGGTGCGAAAGGACCTGGAATATTATGAAACAAGGGTTCCAACAGAAGGAACGCCCGCAATGACACAAGCCATTTTTACACTTTTATACGCAAGGCTGGGCGATGGGGAAAAGGCATTCCATTTTTTCCAGGATGCTTACCTGCCTAACCTGAACCCGCCATTAAGGGTGATAGCCGAAACAAAGGGGGGAACCAACCCTTATTTCGCAACGGGCGCCGGTGGTATTCTACAGGGAGTGCTGATGGGTTTTGGCGGATTGGAGATCACACCCAAAGGAATTATCCAAGTAAAATCGGCCCTGCCCAAACAATGGAAAAGCCTTACTATCAGCGGGGTTGGTGTGGAAAAAAAAATATTTTCTGTGAAACAATAATGTGTTATTTTCACACATCGTGAAACGAATTGCTTCCATACTGCTGATGGGCATGCTCCTGTTTAATTGGGGCGGATACCGTTTTTTGATGAACTATCTCGAAAACAAATCGGATAGCCGTTTGGAAGCCAGCCTGGATAAGGCGCTGTATAACGAGTCTGATCTCGTAAGCATCAAAGTAGCCACCAACTTACCTTACTACACAAACTCCCAGACCTTTGAAAGGGTAAATGGTGAGATCACCGTAAACGGGATCAATTACAAATATGTAAAGCGCCGTTTGTATAACGATACGCTTGAATTACTTTGTATACCCAATATTTCCAAAGCAGGCATCCAGAACGATTTCTCCCGTTTTGCCAATGACCTCGCAGCAGGTAACTATTCTTCTAAAAGATCAACCGGTAACCATACACATCTTACTAAATTCTCCGTACAGGATTTTACGGATGATCATGCTTTCGTATGGCAGTACGAAACCAACGATGCATCTTTTATTTCCGGTATGCGGGCAATTACCGATGTGACGTCTCCTCATTTAGGCCGGTTAGATAAACCACCACAAGCTTAGTGTTGGTTCATTAAGCAAATTCTCTATTTTGTTGATTTAAATCTCAGTAATATGAAAAGACTCATTTTGGGTCTTTGTGTCGTATTATGTTTATCCGCCTGTCGCACGAACGATACGTATAAAGCATACCTGCACAATCCGGAATTATTCAGTCACACCGTACACGAACTCAATACAGTAGTCATGGGAAACAATTTCCCCCCCATGATAGCCGCGCGTAATTATGTATATGCGGCCATAGCAGCCTATGAAGTGATCTCTGTGGGTTATCCCGGCCAATACCAGTCGCTGGTTGGCCAGGTACACGGATTGAAAAAGATATCCGTTCCCGCGATTACAAAAGACGCTGATTTTGAACTGGCTGCTTTACTGGCATATATAAAAGTAGGTGAGGCAGTTACTTTCCCTGAAGGAAGTATGCAGTTATACAAAGACAGTATCCTGCAGGTAGCGCGTGATAAAGGGTTACCCGGTGATGTAGAAAAAGCCTCACAGCTATTGGCAGATAGCGTGTCGGTTTCGATTATCCGCTGGAGTAAAAAAGATAATTACCTTGAAACAAGGGGCGCTGAAAAATATACGGTGAAAGATATTCCAGGCCGCTGGGTGCCTACACCACCTCTATATGGGTCAGCTGCGGAACCGCATTGGAAAGAGATCCGCACAATCGTACTTGACAGTGCAGAATGTATACCCGCGCCACCGCCACCGGATTATAATATTACGGATAAGAACAGTAA
>JANXRX010000269.1 GCA_025352905.1 Bacteroidota bacterium
GTTCAATTTTACGTGCGGCGCCAAAGAACTGTTTGGGTTTCTGCATGGCGTTAGCTTCCACACCACCCGATAATACTTTACCGGAAGCGGGGGCAACGGTATTGTGTGCTCTTGCCAAACGCGTAATGGAATCTAATAAGATCACCACATCATGTCCGCACTCAACCAAACGTTTTGCTTTCTGCAAAGCGATGGCGGAAACCTTAACGTGTTTTTCGGCGGGCTCATCAAACGTAGAGGCGATCACTTCTGCGCGAACGCTGCGTTCCATATCGGTAACTTCTTCGGGGCGCTCATCTATCAATACCACCATCAGGTAACATTCAGGGTGGTTGGCGGCAATGGCGTTGGCCACTTCTTTCAGCAACATGGTCTTACCCACTTTCGGTTGCGCCACGATCAATCCCCGCTGGCCCTTACCAATCGGCGTGAAGATGTCCATGATCCTGGTGCTGTAATTATTGGAAGTGGTGAACAGGTTCAGTTTTTCAAAAGGGAACAATGGCGTGAGGTAATCGAACGGAACGCGGTCGCGTACTTCATCAGGGCGCTTTCCATTGATATTATCAACCTTTAATAAAGCAAAATATTTTTCACCTTCTTTCGGCGGACGAACGGCGCCGTGTACGGTATCGCCGGTTTTTAAGCCGAATAATTTTATCTGGGAAGGAGAAACATATACATCATCCGGTGAGGATAAATAGTTGTAATCAGAAGAGCGTAAGAAACCATATCCATCCGGCATCATTTCCAGTACGCCTTCACCAAGGATCACACCTTCAAATTCGATATTGAATGCGGGTTCTTTGCGTTGGTTCTGGCGGGGGTATTGTTGTTGCGGGGTATCCTGCGCCTGATCGGCCTCGCCGGCCTGGTGCGCATTTTCATCGCCGCCTGCCGCTTCGGTGTGGGCGTTCTGATCCTGCGGCTCCATGGGTTGCCCCGGTTCATCGGTATGTGTTTCAGCAGGTTTCTCGTTTCTTGGTTTGCGAACAGGACCTTTTTTAGCAGAGGCTTTCTCCGGGGCTGCGGCCTGGGGCGCTTCCTGCATTACTTCTGCTTCTTCGGTACCGTTGGCGGTCTTAAGTGTAACCGGTTTGCGGGTACGGGCGCCTTTCTTTTTCGGATCTTCTTTTGTTTCGCTGGCCTGTACTGCCTGGCCATCTACTATTTTATAGATGAGGCCTTGTTTGTCTAATTTTTTAGCGCCGGAAATGTTCAGCTGCTCGGCAATATCCAGCAACTCAGGCAGGAGCATGTCATTTAATTGCGAAATGTCGTACATAAATAAAAAGGTCTGGTGATGGGGGATGATTCAGTTTGTCAAAGGTTAAAAATCTAGTCTAAGGAAAAATGAAAACTCAGATAGGTTATGGTATATATTGAGCGGAAAGAGAGGAAACTGATGTGTCATGAGCTAAAGATGGGACCGATCAGCCTGATTTCCACTGCAATGTTAAGGCAGTTTTTTGGAAAACAAGAATTTTTTGGGTGAAAAAGCGATGCCGGGGGTGTTAAAATGGGGTTCAGCGGCCGGTTTGGTTATCTTTGCTGCCCAATAATAAGGGAATTCGCTAATAGAGAAAATATGTTTAACAAGAGGACCAAGATCAAACAGCTGCTCGCAGAGGGAAAGCCGGGTGAAAAACTGACCGTAATGGGTTGGGTGCGCACTTTCCGCAACAACCAGTTCATAGCCCTGAATGATGGCAGCACCAATCATAATGTACAGGTAGTGGCCACCCTGGGTTCATTTGAGGACGCCCTGCTGAAACGGCTTACGACAGGCGCTTCTATCAAGGTAACCGGCGAAGTGGTGGAATCTTTGGGAAAGGGACAGTCGCTCGAGGTAAAAGCCGATACCATTGAGATCCTCGGGGATAGTGATGCTGAGAAATACCCTTTGCAGCCCAAGAAGCACAGCCTTGAATTTTTACGGGAAAAAGCGCACCTGCGTTTCCGCACCAATACGTTCGGATCGGTCTTCCGTGTGCGTCATTCGCTGGCGTTTGCGGTGCACCAGTTCTTTCATGATAAGGGATTTTTGTATTTACATACGCCCGTGATCACGGCCAGTGATGCAGAGGGTGCGGGCGAAACGTTCCGGGTAACCACGCTGCCTTTTGATGCGCCGCCGCGAAATGAGGATGGCAGTATCAATTATAAAGAAGATTTTTTTGGCAAGAGCACCAACCTAACCGTAAGCGGCCAACTGGAAGGCGAACTGGGCGCGATGGCTTTTAGTGAGATCTATACTTTCGGTCCCACATTCCGCGCAGAGAATTCCAATACAACCCGCCACCTGGCTGAGTTCTGGATGATTGAACCGGAAATGGCTTTTCACGACCTGGAAGATAATATGAACCTGGCGGAAGAGTTTATCAAGTACCTGATCCGGTATGTGCTGGATCATAACGCGGATGACCTGAAGTTTCTTGCCGAGCGACTGGCCGAAGAAGAAAAACAATTACCGCAGGATAAAAGAAGTGAGCTGGGGCTGATCGAAAAACTGGCATTTGTACTGAACAATGATTTTGAGCGGCTCACTTACACGGAAGCGATAGAGATCCTGCGGGAGAGTAATCACAATAAAAAGAAGAAGTTCCAGTACCCGGTAGAGGGCTGGGGTGTTGATCTGCAGAGTGAGCATGAGAGATACCTGGTGGAAAAGCATTTTAAGAAACCGGTGATCCTCACGAATTACCCTAAACAGATCAAGGCGTTCTATATGCGCCAGAATGATGATGGTAAAACCGTTGCCGCCATGGATATACTTGCCCCCGGCATAGGCGAGATCGTGGGCGGCTCACAAAGAGAAGAGCGGCTGGATAAGCTGGAGCAGCGGATGAAAGAAATGGCTATTCCTGCAGAGGAATTGAGCTGGTACCTGGATACGCGTCGTTTTGGTACGGTGCCGCATGCGGGGTTCGGGCTTGGTTTTGAGAGGATGGTATTGTTTATTACGGGAATGACGAATATCAGGGACGTGATCGCATTTGCGCGGACACCGAATAATTGCGAGTTCTGACCCCCCGGACCCCAGCCGGCCTCCCCTGGGAGGGGAAGATTTTTTTGTGGATAATTTCTGAATATAGGCGGGCGCGCCTATATTTGCAGCCCATCTGCGCTGAAGCTACGATGGGCAAGGCCCATAAGAGCTAAGGCTAGGATGGGGAAGGCCCAAAAGCGCTGAGGCTACGATAGGTAAAGCCCATCTGCGCTAAGGCTACGATGGGCAAGCCTGAAAGAGCCACAAAGAAGTAAAGTGCGCATTGCGCACTGAAGCTTTGGACAACGCAAGGTTATGACCGACAAGGTCAGCGAAGGTGCGGTAGCTCAGTCGGTAGAGCAAAGGACTGAAAATCCTTGTGTCGCCGGTTCGATCCCGGCCCACACCACTTCAAAACAAGAAAACCCACGCTGGTCGTGGGTTTTTCTATTCAGTGCACAGAACCGTGCGCGGTATTCTTCCTTTCTCAAGTTCTCCTTACCGTGCTTTTTTCTTTGGATCCGCTTTCTTCTGTGCTGAGCTTTTCTTTTTAGTAGGCTTATTCTTCTTAGGTTCAGCTGTCTTTTTCGGCATAGATTTAAATTTAAGGTTAGTGAATTATTTACTCATGGCTGCAGAGTATTTTTTCCTTTTCTTACATGTTGTCCTTTCAGAAGCGGCAACTGTACAGCCAGACTGTAAGTAAACAAAGATATGCCTATAAGCGTATATCGAAAATTAATCAAGGTTAGCCGCTCGGGCATATTGTGACCTTTTCACACTGTTGTCAGGTTAGGGGTGGCGATTGCCTTCAACATTGACAATATCTTGAGAAGATCCTCG
>JANXRX010000275.1 GCA_025352905.1 Bacteroidota bacterium
ACTGTCTGATGTACTGAAAGGTAAACAGGGACGTTTCCGTCAGAACCTCTTAGGTAAACGTGTGGATTACTCCGGTCGTTCTGTGATCGTGGTAGGACCTGAGCTGAAAATACATGAGTGTGGTTTACCAAAAGATATGGCCGCTGAACTGTTCAAGCCATTTGTTATCCGCAAATTAATTGAAAGAGGAATCGTGAAAACAGTTAAGTCTGCCAAGAAACTGGTTGACCGCAAAGAAGCTGTGATCTGGGATATCCTTGAAAATATATTGAAAGGTCACCCGGTTATGCTGAACAGGGCCCCAACACTTCACCGCTTGTCGATACAGGCGTTCCAGCCAAAACTGGTTGAAGGAAAGGCCATCCAGCTTCACCCGTTGGTAACCTCTTCATTCAACGCCGATTTTGATGGTGACCAGATGGCGGTGCACGTGCCTTTGAGCAATGCCGCAATACTGGAAGCCCAATTGCTGATGTTGTCTTCGCACAATATTCTTAACCCGCAGAACGGTACGCCTATCACCCTTCCTTCTCAGGACATGGTACTGGGCCTCTACTACATCACCAAGGGTAAGAAAACAACAGAAACAGAAATTGTAAAAGGACAGGGTATGTCTTTCTACAGTATGGACGAAGTGATCATTGCTTATAATGAGCAACGCATCGATCTCCATGCAAATATTAAAGTGAAAACGAATGTTCGCGAGAACGGCGTGATCGTTAAGAAACTGATCGAAACAACCGTGGGTCGTGTACTATTTAACCAGCACGTACCTGTAGAAGTGGGTTATATCAACGCCTTGCTGACGAAGAAAAGTCTTCGTGAGATCATCGGAGATATCATCAAGATCACCAATGTTCCTAAAACGGCCAAGTTCCTGGATGATATCAAAACACTCGGGTTCCGTATGGCGTTCCGCGGTGGATTGTCGTTTAGTGTAAATGACCTGATCGTACCGGAGATAAGGAACCAGTTACTGGATTCTGCCAAAGCAGAAGTGGATGAGGTTTGGGAGAGCTATAATATGGGCCTGATCACCAATAACGAACGTTATAACCAGGTGATCGATATCTGGGGACGTGTGGATATGAAGATCACCGAGAGCCTGATACGTGAAATGACGATCGATAAACAGGGATTCAACTCTGTATTTATGATGCTCGATTCCGGCGCCCGTGGTAGTAAAACACAGGTTAAACAGCTGGTAGGTATTCGTGGACTGATGGCCAAACCGCGTAAAAGCGGAAGCACGGGAAGCGAGGTAATTGAAAATCCGATCCTGTCTAACTTTAAAGGCGGACTGAACGTATTGGATTACTTTATCTCTACCCACGGTGCACGTAAAGGTTTGGCGGATACGGCCCTGAAAACAGCCGATGCCGGTTACCTGACACGTCGTTTGGTTGACGTATCGCAGGATGTGGTTATTTCTGAAGAAGACTGTGGCACATTGCGTGGAAATGCAATGACCGCATTGAAAGATAACGAAGATATTATTGAAGGCTTATCAGACAGGATCGAGGGACGTACCTCGCTGCATAATGTTTACAACCCGGTAACCGATGAGTTGATCATTGTAGCGGGCGAAGAGATCTCTGCAGAAGACGCCAAGAAAATTGAAGAAGTCGGAATAGAAAATGTGGAGATCCGTTCAGTACTTACCTGCGAAAGTAAACGCGGTGTTTGTGTAAAATGTTATGGTAAGAACCTGGCAACAGGTTACCTGGCACAAAGAGGTGATGCCGTTGGTATCATCGCTGCACAATCTATTGGTGAGCCGGGTACCCAGTTAACGCTGCGTACCTTCCACGTGGGTGGTGTTGCGGGTTCTGCTTCGGTAGAATCAACCCTGAATGCCAAATTTGACGGTACGATCCAGTTCGATGGTTTACGGACCGTTGACGCACTGAATAACGAAGGACAAAAAGTGAAGATCGTTATCGGCCGTACCGGTGAAGTGAGGATCATGGATGTTAAGAATGATCGCTTGATGATCACCAATAACGTTCCTTATGGCTCTACCTTGAATATCAAGGATGGTACCGTAGTTAAAAAAGGCGATGTGATCTGTACCTGGGATCCGTTCAACAACGTGATCATTGCCGAACTGAACGGTAAGATCAAATTTGAGAATATTCTGGATGGTATCACTTACCGTGATGAGTCTGATGAACAGACCGGTCACCGCGAAAAAGTGGTTATTGAAACCAAGGATAAGACCAAGATCCCTACGCTGATCGTTGAAGGAAAAGATATCAAACAATATAACTTACCGGTTGGCTCACACATTGTTATTGAAGAAGCAGAAGATGTGAAAGCAGGACAGGTATTGGTTAAGATACCACGTGTACTGGGTAAACTCCGTGATATCACGGGAGGTCTGCCACGTGTAACGGAACTGTTTGAAGCGCGTAACCCGGGTAATCCTGCCATTGTTTGCGAAATTGATGGTGTGGTAGCTTTTGGTAATGTAAAAAGAGGTAACCGCGAGATCATTGTTGAGTCAAGGGATGGTATGGTTAAAAAATACCTGGTTCCGCTCACAAGACAGATCCTTGTACAGGATGGCGACTTTGTAAAAGCGGGTACGCCTATGTCTGACGGACAGATAGCGCCTGCCGATATCCTTGCCATTAAAGGACCATTTGCGGTTCAGGAATACGTGGTAAACGAGATCCAGGAAGTATACCGTTTACAGGGTGTACGTATCAATGATAAACACATTGAGGTGATCGTTCGCCAAATGATGAAGAAAGTTGAGATCGTTGATGCAGGGGATACCAAATTCCTGGAAGAGGACCTGGAAGACAGGTTTGACTTTATAGAAGAGAATGACAGGATCTATGATAAGAAAGTGATCACCAACCCGGGTGAAAGCACCAAGATGAAAGCCGGCATGATCGTTACACTGCGTGAGTTCAGGGAAGAGAATTCCATTCTCCGCCGGAGCGATAAAAAACTGGTGGAAGTAAGGGATGCAAAACCCGCAACGGCAACACCTGTATTACTGGGTATCACCAAAGCATCATTGGGTGTGCAGAGCTGGATATCAGCCGCTTCTTTCCAGGAAACCACCAAGGTATTGAGCCAGGCTGCCATACAGGGCAAGGCTGATCTGATGCTGGGTCTGAAAGAGAACGTGATCACCGGTCACCTGATACCTGCCGGTTCCGGTCAGAAAGAGTTCGACAACATGATTGTAGGAAGCAAGGAAGAGTACGAAGTTCTGGCTACTACGCGTGAAGCGATGAGTTTTGATGACGACGAATAAGGATCGCGGATTGCGCGGATTTTGATATGATTATTATGAGTAGGAGGCGTGAGCTTCCTACTTTTTTTAACATGCAGAATCAATTTATTCAGAATAAATTTGTCTGGCCTTTATCATATTAATCATAAAAGAATAATGAAAAAGAATTTTACCACCGTTTTAAATATTGTTCTTGTTCTGGCTGTTGCCGTACTGTTTTACCTGCATTTTGCAGCCGATAAGACCGATACTTCTTCCATGGTTTCGTCTAAAAGTGTTCCCAGTGGCAATTTCCGTATAGCTTATTTTGAAGGGGATTCGATACAGGCGCAGTTTGAGTATTTTAAAGAGATACAAAACGAGTTGCAGGCAAAAGCACAGGCAAACAGCAAGCAACTGGGCGAACTGAAAGGGATATTCAATACAAAAGTGCAGGATTTTCAAAAAGTTGCCCAGGCATTGTCACAGGCCGAACAGGCCAGCAAGCAGCAGGAACTGATGCAGATGGAGAGGGCTTTCCAGGGAAAAGAAAAAATGATGAGTGATGAGTTCCAGGATGAACAGTTCAAAAAACTACAGGATGTAAAAAAGAAGATCGAGGACTATCTGAAGCAGTATAATAAGGATAAGGGTTATGCTTTTATCTTTAACAGTTCTCCCGACCTGATGTACCTGAAAGACAGCCTGTATGATATTACTCCCGATGTGGTTAGGGGTCTGAATGCCTTATATAAGAAGAAGAAATAAAACTTCGATCATATTTATTATCTTCAAATCCCGTTATAAACAGCGGGATTTTTTTATGAGCGAAACAACCACTTTTAAACCCACCCTTGGCCTGTTCGATGCTACCATGGTCGTGGCCGGAAGCATGATCGGTTCGGGTATCTTTATTGTAAGCGCCGATATTACGCGTAATGTAGGAAGCGCCGGGTGGCTGATCATGGTATGGCTCATTACCGGGTTTATGACGCTTACGGCCGCCCTGAGTTATGGTGAGTTAAGTGCTATGTTCCCTAAAGCAGGCGGCCAGTATGTGTACCTGAAAGAATCTTATAACCCACTGGTAGGTTTTTTATATGGATGGAGTTTTTTTGCTGTGATCCAGACCGGCACGATTGCAGCTGTGGGAGTTGCTTTTTGCAAATTCGCAGGCTATTTTTTCCCTTCACTCGAGATGACGGATGCAAATATCCTGTTCAGTATCGGTTCACTAAAAGTGCATACAGCTCAACTAGTATCTATCCTCCTGATCATTTTTCTCACTTATATCAATACACGGGGTATCAAAGGAGGCAAATTTATACAGACCACTTTTACCGTTACTAAATTGCTTTCCCTATTCGGGCTGATCGTGTTCGGGCTGATCATGGCCAAGGGCAATGTCTGGCATGCCAACTGGGCCGATGCCTGGCATATGCAGAAAATGGTAAACAGCGCCGATACGCCCATCAATTTCGACGCAACTATCCTTATGCCGTTAATGGGCGCCGCAGCGGTAGGGGCCATTGCAGCGTCTATGGTGGGCTCTATTTTCAGCAGTGATGCCTGGAACAATGTGACCTTTATTGCCGGGGAGATCAAAAATCCCAAAAAGAATATCGGGCTTAGCCTGTTCCTGGGTACCCTGATCGTAACGGTTATTTATGTATCCACCAACCTGATGTACCTGGCGGTGATGCCGCTGCATGATATTGCTTTTGCGAAATCAGACAGGGTAGCTGTTGCTGCCTCCAATGTGATCTTTGGCGATATTGGCACTTATGTGATCGCTATCATGATCATGATCTCAACCTTTGGCTGTAATAACGGCCTGATACTGGCGGGCGCCCGGGTATATTATACTATGTCGCAGGACGGCCTGTTCTTTAAAAAAGCAGGGACCCTGAATAAGAATGCAGTACCCGGATGGGCGCTATGGGCACAATGTATTGTAGCAGGGCTCTTATGTTTAAGCGGGAAATATGGCGACCTGCTGGATATGGTCTCTTTTGTGGTTGTGATATTTTATGTGCTGACCATTGCCGGCATTTTCATTCTACGTAAAAAAAGGCCGGATGCAGAACGGCCCTACAGAGCATTTGGTTACCCGGTATTACCGGCTCTGTATATAGTAATGGGCAGCAGTTTTTGTATACTGCTATTCATATATAAACGTGAATTTACGTGGCCGGGACTGATCATTACGCTGATAGGCATTCCTTTGTATTATCTTGCGGTCAGGAATTCAAAAAAAACAGCTTAATGAACTTCGTTAAATTATTTTCTGATCTTGCCTCTCTCAAGGTTGCTGTGGTGGGTGATGTAATGCTGGATACTTACTGGTGGGGAAGTGTGGACCGGATCTCACCCGAGGCCCCGGTACCTGTTGTGGCCCTGAAAAAAAAAGAATTAAGGGTTGGCGGAGCAGCCAATGTTGCATTGAATACGATGTCGCTCGGTGCGCAAACAACTATTTTTTCAATAATTGGCAAAGATGAGAACGGCGAACAGTTGACAAGACTGTTACAGGAAAACCATATTAATACTTCTTATATTATTTCTTCGGATAAAAGGATCACGACCAATAAGACCCGTGTGATGAGCCGTAACCAGCAAATGATGCGGCTGGATACTGAAATGGTTACTGATATTGATACAGAACTGGAAGATGGGCTGATAGAAAAAATCAAAGCTTATTTTACCGTGTCTGCGCCGGATGTATTGATTTTTGAGGATTACAACAAAGGAATACTGACAGAAAGGATCATAAAAGAGCTCACAGCTATCTGCCGGGAACATAATGTGGTAACAGCAGTTGATCCTAAACGAAAGAATTTTCTCAGCTTTAAAGAGGTGACCCTGTTCAAGCCCAATTTGAAAGAAGTAAAAGAGGGCCTGGGCCTGTTAACTGATACGGTTGACCTTGCTTCCCTGCAAAACATGCACAAACTCCTGCAAGCGCAATTGAGCCATGAGATATCATTTATTACACTTTCTGAGAATGGTATTTTTTACCAGCAGGGAATCGAATCCGAACAGATCCCTACGCATATCCGGAACATTGCCGATGTAAGCGGCGCCGGTGATACGGTGATCGCGGTAGCTGCGCTGGTATATGCCGCTACCAGGGAAATACATCTTGCGGCAGAAATGGCCAATATAGCAGGCGGTGTGGTTTGCGAAGAAGTGGGAACGGTGGCAATTGATAAAGAGAAGTTGTTGCACGAATGTGAAACGCTGTTAAAATAAATCTAATGTCAACATTTACGATTGCAATACACGGGGGGGCGGGCACTATTTTGAAAGAAGATATGACCCCTGAAATTGAAGAGGCCTATATGAATGGGTTGCAGCAGGCCCTTGACATCAGTTATGCGGTTTTGAAAGAGGGCGGAACCGCTGTGAATGCGGTTAAAGCTGCCCTGGTGCTGCTGGAAGACAATGTGTTGTTTAATGCGGGCAAAGGGTCTGTATTCACTAAAAAAGGGGTACAGGAAATGGATGCCGCGATCATGAATGGAATAGATCTTTCTGCGGGCGCTGTGGCGGGCGTACGTAATGTGCGCAACCCGATAGAACTGGCCACAGAAGTGATGCGTAACAGTAACCATGTTTTCCTGAGTGGTAAAGGGGCCAATGACTTTGCGATCAAACAGGGCATAAAGCTGGAGCCGGATGAATATTTCTTTTCACAGTTCCGTTACGATCAATGGAAAGCGATACGTGATTCTGATAACTATTCACTGGATCATACGAACCACCACCTGGAAGAATTACTTCGCGATAAAAAATTCGGCACCGTTGGCGCGGTTGCCTGTGATGTAGATGGGAACATTGCAGCGGGAACCTCTACGGGAGGGATGACCAATAAAAAATACGGAAGGATCGGCGACAGCCCGATGATCGGTGCAGGAACCTACGCCAATAACAAAACCTGTGCTATCAGCTGCACCGGCCATGGAGAAATGTTTATCATGAGTGTAGCTGCCTATGATGTAAGCTGCCTGATGGAATACAAGGGTCTTTCTTTGCAGGATGCGATGGATGTGGTGGTTAATAAAAAATTAGTTGCGATACAGGGCGAGGGGGGTATGATTGGTGTGGATGCAGAAGGTAATGCGGCCCTAATATTCAACAGCGCCGGTATGTACCGGGGGGTTAAAAATAACCGGGGATTAGCGGAAGTGGCTATTTATAAATGAGTTACCAGTATGAAAAAATATGCTGTAATTGTGGCCGGTGGAAATGGGGAACGCATGGGCACAACTGTTCCCAAGCAGTTTTTATTATTACAGCAAAAACCACTTCTATGGTATTCGGTGGATACGTTTCTGAACTGTTTCCCGGATATACAGATCATACTGGTACTACCCAAAGAGTATACAGCCACCGGTGCGTCTGTGATCAATGATCTTACTCCTCAAAACCCCGTTATCATAGCAGAAGGCGGCCCCACCCGTTTTCATTCTGTTCAAAACGGTTTAAAACAGGTAAGCGAACCTTCTGTGGTTTTTGTACACGATGCCGTTCGTTGCCTCGTTACGCCTAACCTGTTGCAGCGTTGTTATGAACAGGCTTTGCAAACAGGAAGCGCCATACCGGTTGTTGTGCCAACAGACAGTATCCGGATAATAGATGGCCCTACACACAAAGCGACAGACAGGAACGCTTTACGCATCGTTCAAACACCCCAGGCCTTTTTAAGCACCTGGTTACTCCCGGCGTTTGACACAGACTATCAAAATATATTTACGGATGAAGCCACCGTAGTGGAAGCATCCGGAAAAACAGTTTCGCTGGTAGAAGGTGAATACGATAATATTAAAATAACCCGGCCACTGGATCTCGTGATCGCGGAAAAAATACTTGCCGGGAGGTCAGCGTTTTAAAAAACGCAGCAGTCCGGGTAAACGGTTATGGTGATAATGGAAATACGGCTGATTTATTGCGCCGAACTTTTCATAAAACGGCTTTACACCCGGAAGGTCGGATCCTTCGAAATCAAAAACCAGGTTTCTGCCTGAAAATTCATGCAACATCCTGTCGAACAAAAAATAATTGGCTTCTTTTCTACGCCCCTGCTGCGTAACAGCGTTGGCAACATTATATACCCGCTTTTCATCTGTAAGAAATATCCCGCTGCATAACAAAGTACCCTCGGTATCTACGACGGCCCTGGCGATACATTGATTGTTTGCCTGCAGATGAGTACACAACTTGCTAAAACGGGAATGATCAATGTCTTTTGCAGACGGAATCTTTTTCCTGTAAAGACTCCGGTATAATGCTATCGCCTGTTCTGGCGGCAGTTCTATGCAGGTAGGTTCTGTGCCCGCTGCTTTACGGATATTAGCTACTGCATCGTGTGTATACCCGGCCCGTATCTGATCGTAACTTTGGCTAAGATCGATCAGCAGGTTGGTTCGTTGGGTAACCTTTACTATATCAGTTACCATACGATTGGAAAAGTTAAAGTGATGATCCCCGTATTTTGCAAAAGCAAGAACAGCCGTAATTACCTGCTGAAGGTTATCTGCCTCTATCATGCCGGTTATACCCAGTTGTTGTATGAACGGGGGCATATAATAATAGTAGATACCGGCTTTTTTTTTCCAGGGCAGGGGCATCACTGCTTCATAATCATTGATGACCAGGCCATGCCAGTTTTCAGCAAGTGTATTCAAAAAAACAGTGCTGGAATAGATCAGTCCATTTTCATTCTTATCTATACAATGATCCCATTTTTTTGTATTGACGGAGAGGGAGGGTAGTATGGTAAGGGATCGGATCATCATTTTCCTTTTCCAGAGACAATGATGCGGATAGTATGCATCATTATCTTGAGGTCGAGTAAAAGAGATACATTTTCGATATAAACGAGGTCATATTCCATCCGTTCAATTATTTCGGGTACCGTGGAAGCATATCCATATTGTACCATACCCGAGGAAGTGAGGCCGGGCTTTACTTTCAGGAGATAGCTGTAAAAAGGAGTGATCTCGGTAACCAGACGGATAAACTCTTCCCTTTCAGGTCTTGGACCTACCATGCTCATATCCCCCTTCAAAATATTCCACAATTGCGGAAGCTCATCCAGGCGCCATTTCCGCATAAATTTCCCCCACTGGGTAATACGCGGATCGTGATCGCTTGATAAAGCAGGCCCGTTTTTTTCAGCATCTGCAACCATACTCCTGAATTTGTAGATGGTGAAGGGCCTTCCTTTATAACCGATACGTTGCTGCCTGTACAGGATCCCGCCCCTTGAAGAAACAGCGGTTTTGACAGCCATGAAAAGCATGAGTGGACTCAGAACGACCAGGCCGGTAAATGAAAAGAAAATATCTACCAGTCTTTTAAGATTCTGTTGCGGTTGCGATAGCGGCGCGCCCTGTACATTTGTTACTGTGGCGCCCAATACATTACTGGGAATGTAGCCGGTTATATTCTTTTTCTGGTTACTCATTCGTATTACACAAGGATACTCGTGTTATTTATTTTTTCGAGTATCTGGTGTGCCACTTCCATCGCAAGGAACCCATCAATTTCGCTTACGACCGTAGGTTTGTTATTCACGATAGCATCTACAAATGATTGCAGCTCCAGTTTTATGGCATTCAATGGCTGGATGGTGGGGTTGGCAATGGCAATGGTCTTTTTACCGTACTGTGTTTCAATATCAAATGAAAATACATTGGTATCGGAAGGTTGTTTGAGTTTAATGATCTCTGTCTTTTTTTCAAGAAAATCAATACCGAGGTAAGCATCTTTCTGGAAGAGACGCATCTTACGCATTTTTTTCATGCTGATCCGGCTGCTGGTAAGGTTGGCTACGCAACCGTTGTTGAATTCTATTCTTACATTGGCAATATCAGGTGTTTCCGTCATTACAGCCACTCCGCTGGCTGAGATGGTCTTCACATCACTTTTCACAAGGCTGAGTATAATATCAATATCGTGGATCATCAGGTCAAGTATAACACTTACCTCGGTACCTCTTGGGTTGAATTGTGCCAGCCTGTGAACCTCAATAAACATCGGGTTAAGGTTAGTGTCTTTTATGGCGAGATAAGCGGGGTTAAATCTTTCTACATGGCCTACCTGCATCTTTATATTCGCTTCCCGCACCATACTCACCAGATCACGCCCTTCCTGAACGGTAAAAGCTAAAGGTTTTTCTACAAACACATGCTTTCCCTTACGGATGGCCTGCATGCAAACACCGAAATGCTGGTCGGTAGGGGTGATCACATCAATGATATCACAGGCGTCCATTAATTTATCTTCATCCAGGAATCTTTTTAACCCATATTGTTCGGCCACTGCTTTTGCGGAGTCATTATTCGGGTCGAAAAAGCCAACCAGTTTTACGCCTTCTATCTCTTTCCAGTTATTTAAATGGAACTTTCCCAGGTGGCCTACACCAAAAACGCCTACTTTAAGCATACAAAAAGGTTTATTAACGGGTAAATATAATTATTCGGTCAGGCTAAAGCTGAAAATTCTAAACCTAATCAGGATTTAGGTATTAAAATTCGATATTTGGCAACAAATCGATCCCTTGGTAACCCTGTTTCTGGTGAGTCTTATCGTTATTTTCTATACCTATATCGGGTATGGCCTTGTGTTGTATATCCTGCTGAAGATATTACGATGGATACGCGGTCACAAAGCACCTGTTGCGGAAACATTTACACCTTCCCTTACACTTATCGTAGCCGCATATAATGAGGCATATTGTATAGAAGAAAAGATACTGAATACCCTCCGGTTGCGGTACCCCGAGGATAAGATACGCTTTATCTTTATCACTGATGGGTCTACAGATGCCACACCTGAGATTATCAGCCGGTATCCGCAAATAGAATTGATGCACAAAGAAGGACGCACAGGTAAAATTGTGGCGGTACACAGGGCCATGCAGGAAGTAAGTTCAGAAGCTGTGGTTTTTACGGATGCCAATACCATGATCAATGAAGATGCCCTGCTGAATATCAGCCGGCATTATAATGATGCGAAAGTAGGTGCAGTAGCCGGCGAAAAAAGAGTACAGATCGATGCTTCAGCCGATGCAACAGCGGGCGAGGGATTTTACTGGAAATACGAATCTGTTTTAAAGAAATGGGACTCAGAATTGTATTCTGTGGTGGGGGCGGCAGGAGAGTTATTCAGTATCCGTTCGGCGTTGTATGAACCCGTATTGCCGGATACGATACTGGATGATTTTATGATCTCTATGAACATTGCCATGAAAGGTTACCGGATCATTTATGAGCCGGACGCATACGCAACCGAAACCAGTTCAGCCAATACGGGTGAAGAACTCAAACGCAAGATCAGGATCGCCGCAGGGGGCGTTCAATCCATGCTGCGCCTAAAGCGCCTTTTATGGATATTTTCACAGCCGGTGCTTAGTTTCGAATACATCAGTCACCGGTTATTGCGATGGGTGGTTACACCCTATTTAATGCTGCTGGCATTGCTACTTAATACGGTGCTGTTTGCCAGGCAAACAGCCGGTAATTATATAACCTGGTTATTACTGGCACAACTGCTGTTTTACAGCGCTTCCGCGCTGGGATGGTTGTTTGAAAAGCGCCGGATCAAGATAAAATTATTCTTTATCCCTTACTATTTCTGCCTGATGAATTATGCGGTCATTGCCGGGATGATACGTTTTGTGTTTATGGAGCAAACAGTTCTCTGGGAAAAGGCAAAAAGAAAGTAGAAAAGGGTACCCCTCATATACGACAGCTTTGGTAGTGATGTATTAATTCAGACAAAAATAAGTATCTTACCTGTGAATTGGGGAGTAAGGAAGAAATAGCAAATAGGCAGCGCCTGTATTTTATGTTTTGATTGACCTGAAAAACCAACTAATGATCAAAAAAGTACTTTGTGTTGATGATGATAGTATTTCCCTTACTATTTCTCAGCTTTTGTTGAAACGAACAGGCTTTGCAGAAGAAGTAGTTACCGCTATCGATGGAAGTGACGCATTGGATTATTTTGAAAAATTATTTGCTGAAGAAGCGTCTCCGGAAACGGCTCCTGAACTGATCCTGCTTGATATTAACATGCCCGTGATGAATGGCTGGGACTTCCTGCAATCCTATATGCCCCTTTATTCATCCCGTTTGCCGGAAACCCGTATCGTTATCCTGTCTTCCACGATAGATCCGGAAGATTTTGCACTTGCCAAGCAGTATCCTGTGGTGATCCAGTTTATCAGCAAACCGCTTAGCATTGAGAACCTCGAAGAATTAAAGGAACACGCGCTTATCAAACCGTATTTCTAGCTTTTTTCAAAATAACTTGTTTTTTCTTATTAGATTGCGGCGCAATTACTATCAGAAACAAAACCATTTTGGGTTATGACTATTGAAAATTTCAAGCAGTTAACGCTGGAAGAGAAGTTGACGGAGATCAAATATAATGGCGAATTTCTGGGTTCATACGACCGGAACGGAGAGCAGAATGGCCCGAAAGTTCCCGGCGATATTTTCGCATTATATGAATTTTGGGTTTACCTGAGTGATGATGAGGAAACAGTGATCCCATCCCGCAGAAATCCACTGGCAACCTAAACATTTATTACCACCCGCAAGTGTCTCCTACCTCCAGCTAATGAAACCCCTGGAAATTATTTTCTTTTGGTTTCAAAAAAAACCGGATGCCCTGTAGTGTAAATATGACATTCTTATAAACAGAATTTTTATATGTAAGTTGCCTCATTGTGGTAACTTTACAGACCTATTTATTCTGGCCTTGTATGAGAAATGTGCTAATTATCGACGATCACGAAGTGGTTAGGGCCGGACTTGTTCTGATGTTAAGTTCACAGTTTCAGCCAGAGGTAATAAAGGAAGCTGAGAACGAAAAGCAGAGTCTCCCTTTTATAAAAGATATCATTTTTGACCTGATCTTTCTTGATCTTAATATGCCGGATAGTGACCCGGTGCGGTTGATACATTATATTAAAACCTGTCAGCCCGATACTCCCATACTTGTGTTTACTATGCAGGAAGAAACCGTATATGCCCGTCGTTTTTATGCAATGGGTGTAAAGGGATTTATTAATAAGGCAAGCGCCAATAAAGAGATCCTCCTGGCTATTCAAACCGTTCTGCAAAACCGTGTATATATCAGCAGTAACCTGAAAGGATTGCTGGCCGAATCTATTGTTGGCGGTGGTACCTATAACCCGTTCGATCTGTTAAGCGACCGTGAATTTGAAGTTGCGCGAGACCTGATCAGCGGTAAATCCATTGCTGAGATTGCCGCTAGTTTAAGTATCGACAAATCAACCGTTTCTACTTACAAAGGAAAAGTGTACGAAAAGATGGGCATTACGAATAATAACCTGGCGGAACTGATTGAAGTGGCCAGGATGTATAAAGTTATCTAAGCGTAAGCTATCCATAAAATCTACCCCTCACCCCTAATCTCTAAGCCAGTTGGCTTAACAGCTATTCTCTTTCCCGTTACTTCAGCTATTTTTTTAACGATTACCGGCTATCAGGCCGTAAATGATAATGAATGACCTTTATAGTTCTTAAAAACGAAATTCCCCGGTTAGTAATAATGGTGCCTCTCCCCCGAAGGCACCTTTTTTTTAGACTTGACAGGGTGGCCGGTCATCAATCAGAGTTTATACATTAAAGTCGGCTTATTGAATGGGTAAATCAATAATACCACTTACATTTAGGAAAAATCAGCGGTGAAAAAGGGATCAACCCTGTTATTACCGGATGATTTTTTAGAAATTAATTATAATTTGAACGAAGCTATGCAGCATTTTTTGATCATAGATGATATTGCTTTGATACGGATGGTTACCCGGAAGATGATTTTGAAACACTATCCTGATGCGGCTTTTGGCGAAGCAGAAAATGAAATACAGGCGATGAATCTTCTTCAGAACGGTCATTTCGATGTGATAATACTGGATCTGAATATGCCTAACAGCAAGCCTACTCCTATTATTGAATATGCCAATGAACACAGACCGGGTTCATCCATTATTATTCTCACTTCGGTTGATGAAGGATATGGAACCATGGATTATTACCAGATGGGTGTGAAAGGATATGTACATAAATCGCGCCAGGAACCTGAATTGATGATCGCTATCAAAACAGTATTGGGCGGTGATATTTTTAAAAGCGATACGCTGCTCAGTTTTCTGAACCAGACTCAATTCTTCCAGCCGGTATTTTATCCAAGGCAAGGCAAGAAATCTGAATAAACATATCAGGTTGCGGATAACAGGAAATAAAAATTTACTGTTACTGTGAGTTGATTTTATATTTTTCCAGTTATTGTAAACTATGTAATTTACTGTCTTAAGCTTTTCACAATGCCCAATTTTCTTATTGTTGATGATCACTCAGTTGTTCGTGCCGGTATTAAACTGATCATTAAACAACATTTTGTTGAAAATCATATCGAAGAGGCGGAGAATGAAAAACAGGCAATTGATCTTTTGCGATCTTACCCGTTCGACCTGATACTGATGGATCTGAATATGCCTGACAGTGATCCTACCCGTCTGATACAATATATCACTTCGAATCATTCCAAGACAAGTATTATTGTGTTGACGATGAATGATGAGAATGTGTATGCAAGACGTTTTTTTAAACTTGGCATTAAAGGGTTCCTGCATAAATCATCGGAGAATGAAGAGATCCTGAAAGCAATAGAGCATGCGCTGTTAAAGCGTGTGTATATGAGTGAGAATTTGAAACAGGTATTGGCTGAATCGCTGTTTACCGGTGGGACCGATAATCCATTTGACAGTTTGAGCGATCGGGAATTCCAGGTAGCTAAAGAATTACTTACCGGAAAAAGTATTACCGAGATTGCAGATTCTCTGAGTATTCATTCTTCAACCGTTTCTACTTATAAAGGAAAAGTTTTTGAAAAACTGAAGATCCCTAATAATAACCTGATCGAATTGATGACGATCGCGAGGCAGTATAAAATTATCTGATGCGGGCACAGGTAAAAGTAAAACGGGTGCTATATCGGCAATTGAACAGTTATCTTACTTCCTTTTCCTTCCGAACTTATGATATGAATATTTCCCTTCATTTTCTGCACCAGGTCATACACGATACGATACCCGATCTGGGTACTTTCTGAAGTTTTTTTGGTGATCACTCCATTTTCCAATTCAATAATCTTTTCTGCAGTGATGCCGTATCCTGTGTCGCTGATGGTAACGAACTGGTGCCTTTCCGTTGCATGTCCCGAAACTGAGATACTGCCTTTATGGGTATGCTTGATAGCATTATCGAGCAGGTTTCGCAAAACGATCAGTAAAAGACTGAAATCGGTCCGCAAAACAAGGCTATCGGGACTTTGAAATTCAAATTGTAGCCCCTTTTCGCTGGCCATCTTAATATATACTGCACAGGATGTGCGGATAAATTCATTTAGCGGCTGTATGGTGAAGCTTAGTTTAAAGTTCTGCTGGGTGCTGTTCAACCATTGGAACAGGTTGATAACGAAGTTAGTAATGTCAAAACTGGTATGATATAGCTCAAAAGTGAGTCTTTCGAGGTCCTCTTTCGACAATTCTGCATGTGTTTCATATAACGAAGTGGCGATCTTATGTACAAAAGTGAGGGGCGACTTCAGGTCATGCATTACAATACTGATAATACGTTCCCGGAAAGCCAGGTTATTGGTCAGTACTATCTCATTTGCTTCTAACTGGAGCATTGAATACCGTAATTCCTCGGTTTTAGCCGTTACCATCTCCTTCAGCGTTTTTTCTCTTTTACGTAGGGTTTTTACTAAAACGAATACAATTGTCAGGATAATAACGATGACGGCCAGAAAGATATATTCGATCAAACCAAAATCCGTGGACAGGTATAAGGGCTGAATATGCCCTTTTGGCCAAAAAGAGAGGGGAAACAGGCTGTTATGGAACATGGGACTAAAGGTGATTTAAAAAGGAGAACAAGTTAAAATTTAAAATTGGATTCAAATATAGCTTAAAAATTATATAATATAGCTATACAGCTATTTTTAAAATGTTAATGGAGCTAGTTGTTTATAATGGATAAGCCTACAAATTTGTAGATCATTAACCAGATTTGTTAAAAGAGATACAAGGCTTAGCTATATCAGATCAAACTTTTTTTGTGATCTGTGTAGTATAAAAAATATTATCGGTTCCATTTTATTGGCGATCATATACTTTATACAGCTATCTAAAATGTATCTCAATGATACTGAGAAGTTTGATTGAAAAATCCGTTAATGAAATCACAACGTATCTATTTTACTTTTTCAGATAGAGCTATTGAATTAACAGTTAACCGTATAGTGATATTACCACAAGGATAGTTGAATGCGTGGTTTATCATTTATCATTTTGGTGCGCTGTTTAAAATTGTGTCGGGTGTTTGAACTGAGTGTATGTATAATAAAAGAGTATGAATAAAAATATTACAGATGCACATCAATTTTAAAAACGGTTAGTAGATCAAGTATTTACCCAACATACCGCTTATGAGGAAGACCACAATTCTTGTTGTGGTTATGGTGTTGTTGGGTATTGTGAACCTGCGTGCATTGAATACCCTGGGTATTACCCGGTTGATCACCACTACCGCTACTGTTGTGGATGATCTTCAGCAGGCGATCAGCACCCCTGCTGATGAAAAACCTTCGGGGCAATTAAAAAAATTTGAAGAACAGCCTACTATAGCATTTGTTGCAGGCGCCTCCCTGGTGATCAGCGATAAACGTGAAATCGTTCTTCCGGAAAGAATCACCGAACTCGGTTCACTTACTCTGCAGGCAGATGCAACAACACCTGCTGTAACCGGCTCTGCCATGTTCTCCGGCTCTACTCCAACCATCAACGCAATTAGCGCCACTACCTGTAGCGGGGTAGGTTTTACGGTAACACCGGTTGATGTAACTGACGGATTTGTGCCGGCCGGAACAACCTATTCCTGGTCAGCGCCTTCTGTAACAGGAAGCATGACAGGTGGCGCAAGCGGATCGGGCGCGTCAAATATCACGGGTACTTTAACCAATCCAACCAATATAGCACAAACCGCTACGTATTCGGTAACGCCACTGAACGGAACCTGCACCGGTAATCCATTCACAGTTACCGTAACTGTCAATCCAGCAGCCATCGTTTCTGCCATCACTACAACCTCCTGTAGTGGCGTAGCGTTTACAGTTACCCCAACCGATGGGGTGAATGGTACGATTCCCACAGGTACAACGTACACCTGGACCGCTCCTATCGGATCAGGCTTCACCGGCGGGGCTTCCCAGGGATCTGCGCTGAGTAATATCACAGGTACTTTAACAAACACGGGTAATACGGCGGTAAGCGCTACCTATACGGTTACGCCTGTTTCGGGTGCTTGTACAGGAGCCAGTTTTGTATTTACGGTAACGCTAAATCCTGTCGCTGCTGTTACGGCTATGACAGCTACTACCTGTTCAGGTACAGGCTTTGCAGCTACTCCGACCAACGGAACCAATGGAGTAATACCTGCGGGAACAACATACAGCTGGTCAGCGCCGATAGTAACGGGCGGACTGACCGGTGGAGCAATAGGAACCACGCAGAACGGATTGTTTGGAACCTTAACCAACTCAACCAATACGGCGCAGAGCGCTACCTATACGGTTACACCTACTTCAGGCAGCTGTACCGGCGTCACATTCCAGTTAACGGTAACGATCAATCCAAATGCAGCGGTTAATGCGATGAGTGTTACCAGCTGTAGTGGTGTATTCTTTAATGTAACACCAACCAACGGAACTGATGGGGTGATACCGGCGGGCACTACTTATGGCTGGGCTGCTCCGATAGTAACGGGCGGACTGACCGGTGGAGTAATAGGAACCAC
>JANXRX010000287.1 GCA_025352905.1 Bacteroidota bacterium
AGTAAAAAGATCGCTTACTGGCAGATCGATGCCAGCAATGTAAAGAGTTACCTGATGCTAAATACAACAGACTCCATTTATCCGTTTACGGTACCGGTAGAATATCCAAGCGCCGGTGAAGCGCCATCGCCGTATAAAATAGGGGTGGTGGATATTGGAACGGTTAAAACCAAATGGATGATAATTCCTACCGATCCTGTTTTACAATCTTATGTACCAAGAATGGAATGGGCCGCCAATAGTACCCAGCTTATCATACAGCACTTCAACCGGAAGCAGAATGAAAGCAACCTGATGTTATGTGATATTGCCACAGGTAATGCAAGTTCTATTTTGAAAGAGACCGACCCGGCATGGATTGATGTGGCGGTTACGCTCGAAGATCAATTCTGGCTGAATGGTGGTAAAGAGTTTATCTGGACAAGCGAGAAAGACGGCTGGCGGCATTTATACCGCATCAGCAGGGATGGAAAACAACAAACCCTCATTACGAGAGGCAATTATGATGAGATGGGTGTTAGCGCGGTGGATGAAGCGAGCGGTTTTGTATATTTTTATGCCTCACCTAATAATGCAACACAACGCTATCTCTACCGGGCCAGGCTGGATGGTTCCGCTGAGGCGGAAAGACTATCGCCATTGAATCAGAATGGAACACATGCGTACTCCGTTTCACCAACCGCTAAGTTTGCACAACATTCTTTCTCTAATTATTATACCGCTCCTTCAAGGGAATGGGTATCCTTACCCGATCATTCTGCATTGGATGGACACAAAGTATTTCATGCGGTAGAAGTAGCCGACTCAACAAAGTCCAATGTGAAATTCTTCAAAGTAACCACAGCGGAAGGAATTGAAATGGATGGCTGGATGGCCATGCCTGCTCATTTTGATGCCTCGAAAAAATACCCGGTTGTATTTTTAGTATACACGGAACCTGCCGGGCAAAATGCGGTTGACCGTTATGGCACGGCCAATAACCGGATGTATAATGGAAGTATGGCCAACGACGGGTATATCTATATTACGATTGACAATCGCGGAACCCCGGCACCCAAGGGAAGGGAATGGCGTAAATCTATTTACCGGAAAATAGGCAGACTCAATATCCGCGATCAGGCACTCGGGGCTAAAGAAATTTTTAAATGGCCCTATATAGATACATCAAGGGTTGCAGTTTGGGGCTGGAGTGGCGGCGGCTCAGCAACGCTTGACCTGATGTTCCAATATCCTGATATTTATAAAACCGGGATAGCCATTGCAGCTGTGGGCAACCAGCTCACCTATGATAATATTTACCAGGAGCGGTATATGGGCCTGCCGCAGGAGAATATGGAAGATTTTGTAAAA
Organism: Bacteroidota bacterium; assembly: GCA_025352905.1. GTDB lineage: Bacteria > Bacteroidota > Bacteroidia > Chitinophagales > Chitinophagaceae > Sediminibacterium. Next base: position 1,351 of record JANXRX010000287.1, read on the forward strand.
GGATCGCCTATCACTTATGCCAAAAACCTGAAGGGTCATCTTTTATACGTCCACGGTACCGGTGATGATAATGTGCATTACAATAATGCTGAAAAACTGATCAACGAACTCATCGCTAACGGAAAACAGTTTCAGCTGATGAGTTATCCCAACCGCACACACGGCATTTTTGAAGGCGCCGGCACTTCCGCGCATTTGCAACAATTGTACACGGATTATTTGAGAATGTATTGCCCGCCTGGCGGCAAATAAAATACTAAAAGCTGCGCCGATCGGCGCAGCTTTTAATTTTCCTGTTTCGTCAGCATATCTCTTTTCAGATCTTCCCAGGTACTGTCGAAACTCTTTGTTTTATTTTCTTTCCATTCCTTTAGCTGTTCCTTCATTTTCTCTCTTCTTTCCTGTTCCGATTCAACAAAGAACTCTTTGATAAAGGCGGCATCCTGTTCAAACGCGGTTTGGTTATACAATTCTTTCAGATTAAGCTCGCGCCGATGGTTATTTTGGGTGAGTTCTCTTTCTATCGATTCGCGGAGTTTTACTTTTTCATCATAAGTTCCTTCGGGCAAAAGGCTCTTGGCAATCACAGGCATGAGTTCTATCAATAATAAAATGGCAACCAATAAATAATAACGGAAAGCCACGGCGCTGTTGTCTTTTACCAGGTGGTTCAACGCTTCTATACGTGTGATAAAACCATCATTCAGCAAACTTTCAAATGACTGCTGCTCTTTCCGGATCGATGCATCCATTACGGCTAAAGCGCTGTCGGTGGCTTTTATTTGCGGCAGCAGCAGGGTTTCCTGTTGCCGATAATCATTATCCAGTTTTAAATATTCTCTCTGCTTCGCCTGGGCAATATCTTTTAACCCTATTTTTTTACTGCCGCCGGTGCCATCAGTCTCTTTGATAAAATTGTCTCTTGCCGCAGATACCTCCTGGTAACGGCCATCCAATTCTTTTTGTAGCTGGCCACGCTTTTGGATCAATGGCAAACGTGCGGAGGCATACAAAGAATCCTGCTGCCGGCTCTTTTCTCTTTTCCGTTGTTCATTGTCGAGAGAGATCTGCACATGGATCTCTTTATCAAACAGGTATAACAGGGCAGGCTGCGCCATAAACAAGCCTATCGTTAACGCCAGCAAGCCACGGAAACCAAGGGGCACCAGCTTTCTTTTGTTGGAACGGTTGATACCTTTGATCAGCGACCGGTCGATCGTAAGAATGATCCCACCCATAAACAGGCCGCCAGCCAGCGCCATCCAAACATTGCTCACCACCGTGCTGAAAAAATAGCTCCAGGCCAGCGTGGCAAAAAGCCAGGTTCCCAACACCGTCATCCCCACAATGGAGTAACGGTTGCGGTCAATCACACAATCCTGTAATAATTCTCCTTCCGCGGTTGATAACCACCACAAAAAACGGTTCCAGCCACCCGGTGCATACCCTTCCCGCTGGGAAATAGGCATAGATGTTTCCTTCATAAAAACGGTTTAAAGACGGAATAAAGTGGAAAATTGCTCGGTTGAAGCGGGAAGCATAAAGAAACGATGAAAAAACGGCATTTTATCCCTCATTTTTCGATTTAAACCTATTTTAACGCCGGTGGTAAAGTTGCCATATCATTCTTCGATCCAAATACTACCTTTGCCGCTCAATAAAATCTAGTATGAAGACGGATAAGAATACGGTCATTGGGTTTGTACTGCTGGGTATTTTGTTTTTTGCTTACTTCTGGTACAGCAGCAAACAGCAGAACGAGTTCCAGGCTATCAAACAAAAACAGGAAGACTCGATCAGGAAGGTGATGGCGGCCAACGTTAAACCCCAGGATACGGCCATTGCCCGCCTGGATTCTTTACGAAGGGATTCGGCCACCCGTTTTTCCGCTGCCGGCGATTTTACGACAGCGGCTGTTGGTTCTGAACAATTCGCTACCATCGAAAACGAAGTGATGAAGATCACTTTTACCAATAAAGGCGGACAGGTTAAAAGTGTGGAACTGAAGAATTACAAATCGTCTGACAGCAGCCTGGTAAAACTGGCGGGTAATAACCAGTTGGGCTATAATGTAAATACCTCGGCTAACCAGTCAGCGCTTACCGGTAGTTTATTTTTTACCGCATCGCCGGTAACCAAGAACCCCGATGGCTCGCAGGTGATCAGTTTTGGGCTATCCGCTGCCAATGGGCAGAGTATTACGCACCAGTTCATTATCAAGCCGAACGAATACATGATCGACTGGAACATATCCATGCTGGGTGCGGATAAATTATTGACACAGGGGCTGTTGAATATGCAATGGCGCGCGGCCAGTTTTCAGAATGAGAAAACAGCCATATATGAAAGACAGATGTCGAATATCTGTTTTTCGGAGGGCAACGACTTTGACTATATATCTGCAAAAACCCAACGGAAATTTGAGAAACCGGTACAATGGGTAAGCGTGGTGCAGCAATTCTTTAATACCACGGTTATTGCAAAGAACAGTTTTACCGGCGGCCAGGTACAATGGGCGCGGAAAATTGATTCGAGCAATGCATTGGCCACGGCAGATGTTGACCTGCAGATGAAACTGCCGGTGAGCGCTTCTGTAAATGTGCCTTTGCAATTATATTACGGCCCCAGCGATTATAATATCCTGAAGAAAGAGGCGCCTGAGATGGACAAGATCGTAAACCTCGGAAGGGATCTGTATTCTTTTGTGCGCCCGATTAACAAATACATCATCATGCCGGTATTTGATTTCTTTGCCGGTTTTGTCAAGAATTATGGCTGGGTGGTATTGTTACTGACTTTATTTATCCGGTTGGTTACCTCACCGCTTACTTACAGCAGTTATCTCAGTGGCGCCAAAATGAAAGTGCTGCGCCCGGAACTGGATACCCTGAAAAAGAAATTCGGTACCGATCAGCAGGGGTTTGCCATGGAACAGATGAAATTATTCAGGGAAGCAGGGGTTAATCCGCTCGGTGGCTGTATACCGGCATTGTTACAGATCCCGATCTTCTTTGCCCTCTATAGTTTCTTTAATTCCAATATTGCCCTGCGCGGGCAGGCTTTCTTATGGAGCCAGGATCTGTCGTCTTACGATTCTATTTACCACCTGCCTTTTTCTATACCTGCTTACGGCGATCATGTGAGTTTGTTCACGATCACGGCAGTTGCCACCAGTTTCCTGATCTCTATTTACAATATGGCCATGACGCCAACACAGGATAACCCGGCGCTGAAATACATGCCGTATATCTTTCCTTTTATGTTGTTGTTTATCTTCAATAAGCTTCCATCAGCGCTTACCTGGTACTATACGGTTTCTAACCTGATCACCTTAGGGCTCCAGTTTGTTATACAGAACTATATCATCAACCATGATAAGATCCTTTTGAAGATAGATGAGAAACGAAAAGCGCCTAAGAAAAAAAGCAAATGGCAGGAGCGGTATGAGCAGATGAATGAGAGCCAAAAGAAATTGCAGGATATGAAGAATAAAGGGAAGAAATAGCCAAAAACATTGTTATGAAAAAAATAGCTACACTCATTTTCACCACCCTCAGTTTCGCCTCAATGGCGCAGCAGAAGGTGGTGGCAGAGTGCAGTGTGACCTTCACGATTGGGGTGGAAGAGGGGAGTACTGAAAAGAATCAAAAGGACCTGATAGAGTCACTTAAATCGATTACCAAAATGGTTTATATCAAGGGAAACGACAGCCGAACAGATCTGCAGAGTCCCTCTTTTTCGCAATCGCTGATCTTTGATAAGAATACGGGTACAGCGGTGATACTGCGCGAGTTTGGCGGCAACAAATTCATGACCCGGCTCGATAACGCAAAGTGGATCAGCGAGAACAAACGGTACGACGGGATGAAAATCAACCTGACCAATGAAACCAAGACCATCCTTGGTTATGAATGTAAGAAAGCGATGCTGCAGTTAAAGGATGGAACTGTGTATGCTGTATTTTACGCAATCAATATTGTACCTTCTGTAAAAGAATTTGAATACCAGTTCAAAGATATCCCCGGTTTTGTTCTCGAATACGAGACGCAGGAAACAGACAACAAAAAGATCCGGTACACCGCCACGAAAATTAACCTTAGCCCGGTGCAGGCATCGAAGTTTGATATCCCTACAGGCGGATACAGGCTGTTGAATTAATTGATAATTAGTAATTAATAATTGAGGTCGCCGCAACAATAAGGGCAAATAGACTAAAGTGTAATTAAACTTCTTTAATTATTAATTGTTAATTACTAATTATTAATTTAATGTTAATGCGCAACCGGAGAGGGTGTCTTGAACCTTGGCGCTTTGATCTTAAATTTGTAAGGATAGATGTAAGTGGTGTTACCGTTATCATAACGTAACATGGAACTTACTTCTAAACCGTTGGAAGTTTCTTTGGGAGCGGAGAATGTTTGCCCGCCTTTGTATTGAAGATTTGACCTGAGCGAGGTAAATGATAAACCTTTATGCGATAAAGAACTCAGGTTACGTAAAGAGAACTTATTGTTCTTTGCTCTTTCATCGGTAAGACCCGAAATGGTGAAAGCCGCATACGCAACTACCTGTATACCCATCGCGAGAAGGGCAACAACAGCCAGTTTTTGTATGTAATTCGGTCTTTTCATATTAACAAATGTAAGGTATTTCCTAAATATGGCACAATTATCATTTTATTAACCCCACGTTAACAACTTCAAAAAATTGACTAAAAGTCAAAAAAACTACCTTTTTTGTCCTAAATTGTATAAACCTAATAGCCAATGCGTGAAAATCCGTACCGCGAAGACCGGGAAGAGCTAAAAGAACTACTCAGGCAATACCAGAACCTAAAACAGGGCCGTCAGCACTCTTTTATCGAAGAAGACGCCTTTGAGCGGATAATCGACCATTTTGATGAAAAGGATAACCTGCCAGAGGCGCTTGAAGCCGCTGAGATCGGTTTATCCCAGTTTCCCTATTCTTCCCAGTTAATGATCAAGAAAGCGGACCTGCTGCTGGCTACCCGTAAATATAAAGAGGCCCTTGATGTACTGGAAGTGGCAGAACTGTATGATAGCAGCGACCTGAATTTGTATATCTTGAAAACAGATGCTTACCTGGCGCTTGATGAGCAGGCGAAAGCTGTTGAATTGCTGGAAGCGGCTCTTTTATTATTTGAAGGGGAAGAAAGGCTCGACCTGTTATTTGAACTGGCCGATGTGTATGATGACTACGAAGAGTTTGATAAAGTGTTTGACTGCCTGAAGCTGATACTTGAAGAAGAACCCAATAACGAAGAGGCATTATATAAGATCTGTTTCTGGACCGATTTTACCGGTCGTAATGAAGAGAGTATCCGCCTGCACCAGAAGATCATCGATGATTTTCCTTTTAGTGAGCTCGCATGGTTTAACCTGGCTGCGGCTTACCAAGGGTTGAAGCTGTATGAGAAATCGATTGATGCCTATCAATATGCCGTGGCCATTGATGAAAAATTTGATTATGCTTACCGCAATATGGGAGATGCTTATCTCCGCCTGCGTAAATATAAAGAAGCGATAGAGGTACTTGAAAAAGTGTTGGAACTGACCCGCCCCGAAGACGTAATCTATGAGGCCATCGGTCATTGTTATCACCGTATGGGCAACTATGCACAGGCAAGGTTCCATTATAAAAAAGCGGTGCACCTTAATCCTGACGACAGTAAACTGCATTATAAGATAGCGGTAACCTATATGCTGGAAGAGCAATGGCAGAGCGCCATCAAGCAACTGGATAATGCCATGCGTATACACCGCACCGTACCGGAATATAACCTGGCTATGGGCGAATGCAAGATGCACCTGAAACTGTTCAAAGATGCCATACAGTATTTTGGAACGGTGGTAAGGCATAAGCCTAAAAATGTTGCCGGCTGGGAAGCGTTGCTGCGCTGCCTGTTAAAAGCAGAGCTATACGAGGAAGCTATAGAACAATGTGTTGCTGCCATGAAAGCCACGGATGGCAAGCCCCTGTTCCTTTTCTATTACAGTACAGTATTATTTGCCATGGGTAAAACCAAGGATGCACTGCTCAAATTAGAAATGGCCATGGAAAAAGCGCCCAAGTTCCTCAAGAAATTCATAGAACTCAACCCATCCATCCTGCAAAATAACCAGGTGGTGGATATTGTGGCCCGGTACAAGAAAGGGAAAAAGATTTAGAGATCCCTTCTAAAAAGGTAGACAATTACAAGTGGCCGGTTTGCCTTATTTTTGCCGTCGACAAAACAAAGACCCCGTAATGAATTTTAATCTATCGCAGATCCCCAACCGTACGCAGAAACCAAGAACCTCAGGCTTGACCATGGTAATGGACAAAGGCCTCAGTATTAACGAGGTACACGATTTTATGAGCGTGAGCGGCCCGCATACGGATATCGTAAAACTGGGGTTTGGAACCTCGTATGTTACCCCTAACCTGCGTGAAAAAATAGAAGTGTATCACAGTTATCAAATGCCCATTTATTTTGGCGGCACTTTGTTCGAAGCGTTCCTGATCCGTAACCAGTTCGATGATTATCTGGCCGTATGTAAAGACTATGGTATCAGTTATGTGGAAGTGAGCGATGGTTCTATCAGTATACCCCATGCGGAAAAATGCGGATATATCGAAAAACTGACGAAGCACGCAACCGTGTTAAGTGAAGTAGGCAGTAAAGATGCAGCGCATATCATCGCCCCGTATAAATGGATCGAATTGATGCGTGCAGAACTGGAAGCAGGATCTTCTTACGTAATAGCCGAGGCCCGTGAGGCGGGTAATGTAGGCATCTACCGCGGAAGCGGCGAAGTGCGTGAAGGGTTGGTGCAGGAGATCCTCACACAGATACCCGATGAAAAAATCATCTGGGAAGCGCCGCAGAAAGCGCAGCAATTGTATTTCCTGGAACTGATCGGCTGTAATGTGAACCTTGGTAATATCGCCCCCAATGAAGTGATACCACTCGAAGCCATGCGTATCGGCCTGCGCGGGGATACTTTTGATCTTTACCTGGATAAAAAATAAACCATGCGCCGCTTTGGTTTGATAGGGTTCCCGCTGTCGCATTCCTTCTCACAGAAATATTTTTCAGAGAAGTTCGCGCAATTGGGTATCACCGACTGCGTATATGAGAATTATTCTTTCGCCGATATCAGTGAACTTCGGGAATTGCTGAACAACCGTAAGGAGCTTGAAGGACTCAATATTACGATCCCTTATAAAAAGCAGGTGTTGGATTTTTTGACAGACAAATCTGATGTGGTTAACCAGATCGGAGCCTGTAATTGTATTCATTTTACAAACGAAAAGTTAATCGGGTATAATACAGATGTGGTGGGTTTTGAAAAATCACTGCTGCCATTTTTACAACCCCATCATCAAAAAGCCATCGTATTTGGAACCGGCGGCGCTTCGGCAGCAGTGGCGTATGTGTTACAAAAGCTGGGTATCGCGTTTCAATATGTTTCAAGAAACACGGCAGATACGCTCTCTTATGAAGCGTTGGATGAAACATTTCTTTCTGAAAATCAATTACTGATCAATACTACGCCATTGGGCATGTACCCCAATGTAGATGAGTGCCCCGATATTCCTTACCAATACCTTACAGCGAAGCATCATCTCTATGATCTTATTTATAATCCTGCGGAAACAAAATTTTTAGAGAAGGGCAGGTTGCAAGGCGCCACTACACAAAACGGCCAGGAAATGCTGGTAGTACAGGCGGAAGAGAGTTGGCGGATATGGAATAGCTGAAAAAATAACAGGCTAAGTAAGGTTTTCTCTCACTTCCACGGGCACAGTAACCAGTTTCTTATTAGTATAATCATAACATAGCATCCCTGTTTTCGCTTTACCTGCCAAAACAAATTCTTCGCCACTCACCAGCTCCAATTTATAGAAAAGATCAAACCCCAGTTTATCAAAGCCTCCCGCAGCAACGGATATTTTTACGATATCACCATAATTCAGTTCCTTTTTAAACTCAATGGCCACATCTGCCATGATCAGGCCGGTGCCGGCGATAGCGAGCTCTTTGTAACCATGGGAAAGAAGAAATTGTTGTCTCGCCTCGTGTATCAGCGAAAGAAAACTATCGTTACCCACATGCCCGCCATAATTCAGGTCGGTTATCCTGATCGTGATAAGGGTTGAAAATGGAAAACTTGGCGGAAGATCAATTTTTATACGGTTCATATCGGCTGGTTTTGTAAAAACTGCAATAGTTTGCTGATCACTTTTTTGCGGTGGCTAAATTGATTTTTTTCTTCCATACTCATTTCCGCAAAGGTTTTGTCTGATCCTTCAGGAATAAATACAGGATCATACCCAAAACCCTCCGCGCCTTTTTGTTTTTCTATGATCCTGCCTTTGCAAATGCCTTCAAACAGGTATTCGGTACCGGATAAAATCAGCGATACCACGGTTCTGAACTGCGCACCCCGGTTCTTTCCTTCCAGGTTTTGTAAGAGCTTGTCAATATTGGCCTGGAAATCCCTTCCCTCACCTGCATAGCGGGCGCTTTTAACACCCGGCTCCCCGTTCAATGCGGTTACTTCCAGCCCGGTATCCTCACTAA
>JANXRX010000299.1 GCA_025352905.1 Bacteroidota bacterium
CAATTGGCCAATGTAATGACGATCATTGCAAACAAAGGATGGTATTATACGCCGCACCTGGTAGATTCTATTGAAGGCGGCGATGAAATGAATATGCTCGATCCGTATAAAGTAAAACATTATACCGACCAGGCCATCCCCGATACTATTTTTAATGCCGTACAGGAAGGGATGCAGGCGGTGGTGGATTATGGCACCGCAGCAAGATCAAAGATCCCTGATATTGTTATGTGCGGTAAAACTGGTACCGTACAGAACTCTGTGAAAATTAACGGGCACATGGTACCGCAGCAGGACCATTCTTTCTTTGGCGCATTTGCGCCGCGTGATAACCCGAGGATCGCTATTGCGGTGATCTGTGAAAATGCAGGGCAGGGCGCCTGGGCCGCGGCCCCTATTGCCAGTTTACTGGTTGAAAAATACCTGAAGGATTCTATCCGCGGCAAGGAAAGAAATGATATGAAGGAAGAGTTCCTGCACAAGAACCTGATCCCGGCATATATGCGCAGGGAAATGTCGCGGCTTGATTCTTTAAAACAAATAAAAGCCAGCGAGCAGCAGCAGCAGAAAATGCTTAAGGAAGTGGAGGATTCTTCGGAAACAGAAGACAGTATAGAACCTGCCATGCACTCCGAGTCGCCACCCGTTCCCGAACAACCAAAAAAGAAACCGGTGCACACGGCAGGTGTTATGTTGATCAATGATGATAAAAAATATAAAAGGAGCAGCAGGTAATGAGCAGCCGCAATAATAATATAGCCGAGGGTGTTGACTGGATGATCGTCTGGTTATATGGAATACTGGTGATGATCGGCATCCTCTGCATTTTTATGGTAGAATATAAAACCGGCACCGGCTGGCTGTCTTCTTTTGTAGGCGGTAAAACCGACTACAGCAAGCAACTGATCTTTGCCGGCTTCTCTGCCCTGATAGCGGTGTTCATCCTGCTTACCGACAGTAAATTGTTCACCGCACTTGCCAACCTGCTGTATGCATTTGGTATCCTGCTTATGCTCGCCACATTTGTACTGGGCAAGAGTATCAACGGGTCAAAAAGCTGGATACCGATTGGCGGTGGTTTTAACCTGCAACCTGCAGAGCTCTGTAAAATATTTACCGCGCTGGCGCTGGCCAAATTCCTCTCGCGGCAGGAAACCGATTTCAGCAAAGTAAAATCGCAGTTGCTCGCAGGTGTGATCGCCATCACGCCCGCTGTAATATCTACTATGCAGCATGAACTCGGACTGGCCCTGGTATATTCTGCTTTTTTAATAGCGATGTATCGTGAGGGTTTACCGGCACAGATCCTGATCTTCGTATCTTCCTTTGCCTTCCTGGTGATCGCTACACTTGTTGTAGAGCCGAATACACTGGCGCTGGCACTTACAGCTATTGCCGGCATTATTTTGTACCTGCTTCGAAAACAGGCGCGGAGAAGTAAAACGCTGCTCGTACTCATTATCGGTGCATGGTTATTCTGCGTAGGCACACAACGGTTTGTAGTGCCCTATATCTTCAACAATGTAATGGAGTGTTACCAAAGTACGCGGATCTACAGCATGGTGGGCAAAGAATACGATTGCAGTAAAAATAAAAAATCAGAAAGAAAAGCAGGCGAGAAAGCCGCGCGCAAGCCGGATGATTATAATGTAAGACAAAGTAAGATCGCCATCGGCTCCGGCGGGCTAACAGGCAAGGGTTTTTTAAAAGGCACACAAACAAGAGGTAAATATGTTCCTGCACAACACTCAGATTTTATCTTTACCTCTTTGGGTGAAGCTTTTGGTTTTGCAGGCTGCCTGAGTTTTTTGGGCATTTATCTTTTACTTCTGTTCCGCATTGTAAGAATGGCCGAACGGCAACGGAGTACTTTTAGCAGGGTATATGCATATAGCGTAGTTGGTATCCTGTTCTTCCATATAGCGGTAAATATCAGCATGACCATTGGCCTGTTCCCCATTGTGGGCATTACTTTGCCTATGGTGAGTTACGGTGGATCTTCGCTGTTAACCTTTACTGTACTTATTTTTATTCTCCTGAGATTAGACGCAGACAGGCAGATGGTGTTAAGATAAATTGAACCCTCCAAAATGAGAATCATTCCACTATCAGAAGGCGCATTTACCATAGATAAGAGCAAGGTATTCCTGCCTTTTAACCTGGAAAAGGATCAACTGAACAGCAGGCCCGTTGGCAGCTTGCTGGTAGAGATACAACCCTTCGTGATCATAACCGGTAAAGATGTGATCTTACTCGACACCGGCCTTGGTCATACCGATGCAAGTGGCACACTGGAATTGCATAATAACCTGAATAAAGCAGGGATCAATCCATCCCAGGTTACCAAGGTATTAATAAGTCATTTACACAGGGACCATGCCGGCGGCATTACCGTGCAGGACAAACAGGGTCAGCAGCGTTTTATCAGTTTTCCTTATGCTACTTATTATTTGCAAAGAAGAGAATTTGATTTTGCTTCCGAGGCAGGCAGTTCTTCTTACACGCCTGAAAATTTTGCGCTGTTAAATGAATTCAGCCGCGTAGAATGGTTAACGGAAGATGATGGTATGATCGATGGTTATATACATTACCGTCTTACCGGTGCACACAGTAAATTTCACCAGGTGTTCTGGATTGAAGAAGAAGGAAAGAAAATCTTTTTTGGTGGCGATGTTGCCCCGCAATTACAACAGATGAAAAGCCGGTTTGTGGCCAAATACGATTACGATGGCAAAAAGAGTATGGAACTGCGCCAGCAATGGTGGGTGGAGGGAGAAAAGGAAAAATGGATTTTTTTATTCTATCATGATATCAAATCGCCGGTATATCCCTGATCAGTACTGCTGGGGTGAACCTCTTTTCTGCAACTCGGCTTTCAGCATATTATTAAATTCTTTGTCGATCGTAAATACCTTCATTACACGCTCATCTGAGCCCAGCACTCTCTTAAAATCAGGGCGGTATTTTTTCTTTATGTTCAATATTTTTTCTTCAGTAGCTATCACATCATCGGGTTGTTCTAACCTTGCTTTCCGCAGCTCATTTGTATATTGGTAAAAAACAGTCCAGAAAGGCGTTTCTTCCGGGGTGAGTTTTAAATGACGGGTAATGAATTCTATGCGCAAACCCTGTATTCTTGCTCCACGCATTCCCAAACCCGGTGCGCGTTGAGAAAAAGCAGCAGTGGTAGTGAGTATGACTAGTGTTATGATAAGGAACTTTTTCATTTCTCCGAGGTAGTATCTTCTATGATCTGTACGGGTTCGGGAGCGGCATTCTCTTCCAGGTAATTCTGGATCTCGTCTTCGCTTAACTGTTCTACTTTTTTGGCAAAATCAACCGGGTGTTTTTCAGTGGATATCTTAGGGATAGTTAATCCGGTGCCTGCTGTTTCTCCCCGTGCTTCTTCTATCGTAACCGGCTCAGCCGTTACAGACGCATTTGTGTTAGCGGGCGACTGTATGGTTTTTTCTTCTTCCTGGTAGCTTTTCGAATCTGTATAGAGGAATGCGCCACTGATCAATACACCGGTAACAACAGCTGCTGCCGCATACTGTATCCAGCGCCGGTAACTTTTCAGACCCACCAGTTTGGCTGGTTGCGTGGCTTCTTTTCCGGGATGGGTCACTGCCAGAAGTTCAAAATAACCTGTGGGAACCGTATAGACAGTTTGTTTGCCAATAGAATATAACAATGGGGTAATGGCTGCCAGCTCATTGTCTGTTTCCGCCATAGCCGTGATCTTTGCGAGGATCGAACCAGGCAATTCTGTAAAATAAGATCCAGACACTTCAAACGGGGAATCCATCCCTGCAGGCAGGGTATTTCCCAGTCCAATCCGGTCAATAACAGCCGCCGGCAGGTTGTCAAAATAACCAGTCGGCACCCTGAATGGGGTCACCCGCGCAGAACCTGCCAGGATGGGCCCAACCAGTTCTAATTCCTCTGATATGTCGTTTCTACGCTCCATTTACAACCTTTATGACTATCAATTGATCGCCAAGTTTAATAATTTTTTAAGAATTCCTCTATTTTCTTGGCTGCATGGTGGTAACTGGCCTTTAAAGCGCCCTCGCTGGTGTCTAAGATCCGGCTCATTTCCTGGTAGGGCATTTCATCATAATACCGCAAATTGAAAACAACCCGTTGTTTTTCAGGCAGTTGCTGAATAGCCACCTGGAGGCGCCACTCAAGCTTGTTTGCGTCAAAATTAGTATCGGCCCTTACTTTGTTACTCAGCCCGCTTTCCACTTCATCGGCCAGGCTCACCACGTTCCTTTTCTTTTCCTGCTCTAAAAAGCTAAGGCTCTCATTGGTGGCAATCCGGTATAGCCAGGTATACAGCTGGCTGTCTTCCCTGAAATTATCCAGTCCCTTCCACACCTTGATGAACATATTCTGGAGTACATCATTGGCATCATCATGGTTAACCACCATCCGCCGGATATGCCAATAGAGTTTTTCCTGGTACTTTTTGATCAGTGCAGTAAAGGCACGCTCCCTGGTAGACGGTTCACGGAACTGGAACAATAACTCCTTATCGTCGGGATGCATGCATGGAAATTTTTATAAAGATAGCCTGAATTTTATTGTTATGCAGCGTCTGCCCGTTTTAACCGCTGCCTTGTTTTACCCTATTGGCGGAATGGTTTTTGTTATTTTATGGTTATCCCAAATGAATTAACTTGGGAAACAAGCAATCGAACCATGTCATCATCACAATACATCATTAATTTCCGTCGGAATGTAACGGACAAATACACTATTTATAACAGCCTGTTTGCAGCATTGCCTTTTTCGGGTATTGCCAATGTGGGCGCTTTGCTGCCTATTTTATTACAGGCATGTATAGATGGTTATGCCGAGGGCAGGAACCCGATGGAGATCATCAATCATTTTTTTGAACAACATACCAATGTAAAAACGCCTGCTGATAAACTGGACCGCTTATTCAAGTTTGCACAATATATAGAAAGACAGGTGGTCCTGTTCGATGCGATCGAAGATG
>JANXRX010000307.1 GCA_025352905.1 Bacteroidota bacterium
GTAACAGCGTATGTGCATACGGTGGATCAATATGCCTGGGCAAGGTTTGTGGCAGGTGTGGGGCTTGCCGGTGAACTGGGTGCAGGAATTACTTTGGTAAGCGAACTGCTGCCAAAAGAAAAACGAGGTATCGGTACCTCATTGGTAGCGGGTATCGGCTTGTTTGGGGCGGTGTTTGCGTATTTTGTTTATAAGACCACGAACGACTGGCGCCTATGTTACAAGATTGGCGGTGGTTTAGGCATTGTATTATTGATCCTGCGGATTTCTGTTGCGGAGAGTGGTATGTTCAATGCAGTAAAACAGCAGCAGCATGTGCAGCGCGGAAATTTTTTAATGTTCTTCAATAATGGGAAGCGGTTCAAAAAATATTTCCTGGCCATATTAATCGGCCTGCCAACCTGGTACGTGATCGGTGTGTTGGTAAATTTAAGTAACCGGTTTGCCAAGGACCTGTATGGCGATAACCATATTGAGAGCGGACGCGCTATTATGTATGCTTATGCCGCCATCGCCGTGGGTGATATCCTGATCGGGCTGGTGAGCCAGTATTTTAAAAGCCGGAAGAAGGCGCTGCTTTGTTTTTTTATATTATGTGTCGCCTCCCTGTTCCTGTTTTTCAGCAGTTATAATAATAGTGATACCCGGATGTATGCCATTTGCGCAGTGCTGGGTTTCAGTACCGGTTTCTGGGCCATCTTTATTACCATGGGGGCGGAACAGTTCGGTACCAACCTGCGTGCGACAGCGGCCACCACGATTCCTAATATGGTCCGCGGCGCGCTGCCTTTGATCAACCTGATGTTTTTAAATCTTTTCCAGAAAACATGGGGCTGGGATCTACTCACGAGCGGGATGGTTACCGGTATAGTGGTGATGAGTATTACCCTGGTGGCATTTTATTTTACAGAAGAAACTTTTCACAAGGATTTGAACTACGTAGAAATATAACACGAATGGTAACTAATTACACGAAGTATCTTTCGTTTCAAATTCGTGTAATTCGCTATAAATTAGTGTTATGAAGATCCTCATCATCCGTTTCTCTTCAATTGGCGATATTGTGCTCACCACACCGGTGATCCGTTGCCTGAAAGAACAGGTACCGGGTGTGCAGATCCATTTTCTTACCAAGAAGGAATTCAGGCCATTGATCAGTCCTAACCCGCATATCGATAAAGTGTGGGTATTGGACAGCAGCTGGGACCTGTTGATACACCAGTTGCGGGATGAAGCGTATGACCATATCGTTGACCTTCACCATAACCTCCGGACATTGCGGATCAAAAAAGCATTGAAAGGGATTCCGCATACTTCGTTTGATAAATTGAACCTGCAGAAATGGCTGTTAACCGCCCTGAAGATTAACCGGCTGCCCGATATACATATTGTTGACAGGTACCTGGCTACGGTTGCCAAACTGGGAGTGGTTAATGACGGGAAAGGACTGGATCATTTCATACCAGCGAAAGATCATATTGCGGCTAATGATATACCCCTTTCTCATGCATTTGGGTTTATCGGCATTGTGATCGGTGCGGCTTTGAATACCAAAAAACTACCGGTACATAAATTAAAGGATTTATGTGCAGAGCTGACCTATCCCATTATCTTATTGGGTGGCGCCGAAGACAGGTTAGCCGGAGAGGAGATCGCTGCGATGGATGGAATCAAGATTTATAATGCCTGTGGCAAATTCAGCCTCCACGAAAGCGCTGACCTGGTAAGGAGGTCAAAACTGATCATAACACATGATACCGGGTTAATGCATATTGCCGCTGCCTTTAAAAAACCGGTGATCAGTATCTGGGGCAATACCGTGCCGGAGTTTGGGATGGGGCCTTATTATGGAAATGAACAGATTTTGAATCATATGGCTGAGGTCAGGGGCCTGTCCTGCCGCCCCTGCAGTAAAATTGGTTATGATAAATGCCCGAAAGGACATTTTAAATGCATGGAACTGCAGGACATTAACGGAATACAGACAATAGTAAGATCTTACGTATAGAACGGCCTACAACCAAAACACACCCTGCAAATGAGAACTTATTCCTGGATAATCACCCTGCTGATACCGGTTATTAGCAATGCCCAGTCAAAAAAGACAATTTCTTCCCCCAAGCCTGTACTGATCACAGCAGAAGCCGGCATGTTTACGAATAATCCCATGTGGCCAGATACAACAACCGGTTTGGTATTTCATTACCAGGATGCTACCGGGTTACAAAACCGGCTCAGTTTTTTTCCGGTTGGCAAGACCGGATCGCTGCCTATTCAACAACCTTGTTTTGTAGCCGTAAACGGTGATGGCACTCCTTACCTGCTTTACCCGGGAGAACATATTTCCATTACCATGAGCGCTGATAAATCTTCACTGGTGTTTAGTTCAGCGGGTGACAAGAAAAGGTCGTTGGAGCTGGAGGCAACAAAGATATTTTTTGACTCAACGGCGGCTATGAGCCGGAAAACAGTTGACTTAATCTTTAAAACAAAGCCCCGTTCTACCCAGGAATTGCTGGATCTTGAAAGCGATATCATTGGCATTAACCAGTTTGTGTGTTACCGGAAACACCGCCTCCTGGATTCTCTAAGGCAGGTGAAAAGTATTGGCGAAAT
This sequence comes from Bacteroidota bacterium, assembly GCA_025352905.1. Taxonomy (GTDB): domain Bacteria; phylum Bacteroidota; class Bacteroidia; order Chitinophagales; family Chitinophagaceae; genus Sediminibacterium. The sequence goes on from JANXRX010000307.1 coordinate 2,617, forward strand.
GGTGTACAGTGAATTGTATAAACAGATTTATTCAGATTCGCTGGCAGCGATGATCAATTTCTATACAGGTTATGAGGAGCAGTTGACCAGGTATCATTTGCTGAATGAACGTATACGGCAGATCCTGAAAACGATTAACGAAAACGAGCTCCCAACCAGAGGCCAATGGAGCCCGGTTGAATCGGTTTACAAATATTTTGAACGCGCCGGTAAAACAAAACCCGACACGCGTGGCGGGGAGCACGAAAGGAACAGAAGAATAATTGACAGCTGTTTTAGCGGGCAGGCAAAAGCTTTTCTATGGTCGAATGAGCTGCATGACGCATTTCTTACTAATGCACCCGTAAGCCAGGAAGAACTCATTTTATATAAAGCCGATCCCAATAACAAAAAATATGAAGAACTTATCTCAAGGAAGTTCTCGGAGAAAGAAAACCTTTTGAAAACCACCGGCAAGACCGTCAAGAACCGTTTGATAAGCATGTATATGGATTGGTTGACTGAACTGGAATCAGAGACAACCCTGGACGATGTATTCTCGCGAGAGGACCGCCACTTTCGGCAAAAAGATGATCTTTTTTATATTAGTTTCTGGGCCAGTTCCTGTGTGCCATGCATAGAAGAACTGCGCTATACCGATACGTTGCGGAAAACATTCCAAAAAGATAAAATAAGATTTCTTCCTATTTCTTTTGATAGATCTTTCGCAGGGTGGATAAAGACCAGTGATATAGAAAAGATCAACGGCTGGGGTTCTTATTTAATGGCTGAAGGAAGTAATTCGGCATTTGCAAAAGAATACAAGATCACTGAATTACCGCGCTATATGCTTTTCGGAAAGGACGGAAAAATTATAGATGCCAATGCGCCTGCGCCTAGCGATCCAAAACTGAGAGATCTCATACATCTCCATCTGCCGCCTCAATGAATAGGTGGGGCAATAAAAAACCGGCGGTTAATAAAACGCCGGTTCTCTATTGTATGTGGTCTTACAAGCCACGATTCAGGTAACCATTATAAAGTCTTCAACACATCATTCATACTTCTTACCGCTTCAGCACTTTTATTGAACAATGCCTGCTCATCGGCATTCAAACCAAAATCAAGGATCTTTTCCCAGCCATTCCGGCCGATGGTTACCGGTACGCCAAGACAAATGTCTTTTTGTCCGTATTCCCCGTCAAGGCTAACACAGCAGGTGAACAGTTTTTTCTCATCACGTACAATACTTTCCACCAATGCGGCTCCGGCAGCTCCGGGTGCATACCAGGCAGAAGTGCCGAGTAATTTGGTTAAAGTGGCGCCGCCAACCATGGTGTCGGCAACAATTTGTTTTTGTTGATCCTCACTCAAGAATTTTGTCACCGGGGCACTGTTCCAGGTAGCAAGGCGTATCAAGGGGATCATGGTTGTATCGCCATGTCCACCCACCACTACTGCATTCAGGTCTGATGGACTGCAACCGAGGTGCTGGCTCAACTGGTATTTGAAACGGGCGCTGTCTAAAGTACCACCCATACCAATGATCCGGTTCTTTGGCAGGCCTGTCGATTGTAAAGCCAGGTAAGTCATGGTATCCATCGGGTTGCTGATCACAATGATGATGGCATCCGGTGAAAATTTGAGAATATTTTCAGTAACGCCTTTTACAATACCGGCATTGGTGCCGATCAGTTCTTCACGGGTCATACCGGGTTTACGCGGTAAACCGGAAGTGATCACGACAACATCCGACTTGGCGGTTTTTGAATAATCGTTGGTACTGCCTGAGATACGGGTATCAAAACCAAGTAATGCAGCCGTCTGCATCATATCCTGTGCCTTGCCTTCTGCAAAACCTTCTTTGATATCCAGGAGAACCAGTTCATCTGCCAGCTGGGCACGTGCAATATTATCGGCACAGGTTGCGCCAACGGCACCGGCACCTACAACGGTTACTTTCATAAAAGCTATTTAAAATGAAGAATTTTTAACGGGGCAAAGGTAGGGTTTGACAGTTCTTTTATACAGTAATTTTTATTTTGCATTTACCAGCGCCACCAGTTCGGGCACTTCCATTACCGGCCGGTTGGGCGGGTCGTACACTTTTACCAGCGTACCCTGGCGGTTGTAAATGGCTACAAAAGGCGTGTAAGTGATATAATAAAAGCTGGGTATAAAGTATTTCGTATCCCTGCCCATGCGGATATTGGGGAACCGGGCCAGGTCGTAGTGTTCATAAAATTCCTTGATCTCGGGTACGCTCTTAAATGCAACAAAAACAAAAAAAACATTTCGCAGGCTATCCATTTTTTTTATCAGTTCCGCAACGGTATACTGGCAATGCCCGCAATCGGGCGAAAAGTAAATGATCGCGGTGTAATCGTATTTGGGTAACTCATCTTTTGTAAAAACGGTACTATCAGTCTGTAAAATACTGAAAGCGGGAATCAGTGGATTTTTTTTATACGGAGGCACTGTATCCCGCGTGGTTTGCGCAGACAGCCCGGTAAAAAACAGGCAGCAGACGATAAAAGAAAGGTATTTCATATTCATCTTTTAAAATTTATTATCCTAACTCCCCCTTTCAGGGGGTAGGGGGGTGGGGCCGGGGGGTTGGTGCATCATCCGCATCTGTTTCGCATCCTGTAGAAATTCAGATGCGAAGATAAAATTGTTAAGCAGTGCATCCTTGCTGAAAATGATCTCCTTATTGCTGCCCTCCCATTGTTTATGACCCTGGTGGAGATATACAATATGATCTCCGATCTCCATAACACTATTCATATCATGTGTAACAACGATGGTGGTGATATTATATTCCAGCGTGATCTCTTTGATCAGTTTATCGATCACCATCGATGTTTGCGGATCAAGACCCGAATTGGGTTCATCACAAAAAAGGTATTTCGGATTCAGCACAATGGAACGCGCAATACCCACTCTTTTTTTCATCCCGCCACTGATCTCCGAAGGAAAACGCTTATGTGCATCCTGGAGATTTACTCTTTCCAGCACTTCATTCGCCCTTTTCTTTTTTTCCGCCTGCGTCCACTTGGTAAACATATCCAGCGGAAACAACACATTCTGCTCAACGGTCATTGAATCAAAAAGCGCCGTTCCCTGGAACAGCATCCCAATCTGTTGGCGAAGCAACTTGCGCTGGTCTTCTTCCATGGTCATCATATCAGCGCCATCGTACTTGATCGAGCCACTGTCTGGCTCAAATAAGCCCACCATGCATTTGGTGAGCACGGTTTTACCGCTGCCGCTGGTGCCAATGATCAGGTTACACTTGCCCGCCGCCATCACCGCACTGATATCATCCAGGATTACCCGGTCGCCAAATTGCTTATGTACGTTCTGTATCTCGATCATCGTAATGCAATATAAACTTCTTTCTACAGCACTTCCACCTGGTTGCGCAAAAGATCCTCAAAAACATCGCGCCTGCTTACCAGGTGTGGTTTTCCATTGATCACTAAAACCTGGGCAGGTTTAAAACGGGCATTGTAATTACTGGCCATTTCAAAGCCATAGGCACCTGCATTATAAAAAACGAGATAGTCGCCTTCGCTGATAAGCGGTAACTGGCGATCGGAGGCAAACGTATCTGTTTCGCAGATATTTCCAACAACCGTATAATGGTGTAGCGGGCCGTTGGGATTACTGATATTCTGGATACGGTGGTAAGCCTCATAGAACATAGGCCTGATGAGGTGATTAAAACCACTGTTCACACCCGCAAAAATGGTATTGCCACTTTGTTTCAGCACATTTATCTGTGTGATAAAATAACCCGATTCGCTTACGATAAATTTTCCCGGCTCGAACCAGGCCTGGAAATCGCGCTGATGCGTCTTTGACAGTTTTGCCAGGAAATCAGCCACTTTTTCGCCCAGCAAACTAATATCGGTTCCGGTTTCTTCTTCTTTATACGGAACTTTAAAACCACCGCCCAGGTCAAGAAAACTGACGTCAGGAAAATCGGGTACCAGCTCCGAAAAGATATCAGCCACCTGCATAAAAACAGAAACATCTTTGATCTCACTCCCCGTATGTACATGCAACCCGCAGATGAAAAGATCATGCTGTTTTATTAGCGCCAGTATATTATCCAGTTGTTCCAGTGGAATACCGAACTTACTATTGCCGTGCCCTGTAGAGATCTTCAGGTTACCGCCTGCCATGATATTCGGTCGTAAGCGGATACCAACAGGATAGTCATGCCCATATTTTTTTCCAAATTTTTCGAGGTTAGACAAGCTGTCTATGTTCACATTCACACCCAATGCAACGGCTTCTTCTATTTCGCTGAAAGCAATGCCATTACTCGTGTACAGGATATTACCGGGTTCAAAACCTGCCCTTATCGCAAGGCTTACTTCGTTGATGGAACTGCAATCCATATGACAACCCAGCGAACGGATATGTTTGAGGATATTGATATTGGTAAGCGCCTTACCCGCATAAAAAAAACGGGTATTGCTTTGCTGAAAAGCCTGCTGCAGTTTGCCGTATTGCTCCGTAATTTTTTCGGCGTGGTACACATAAAGGGGCGTACCAAACTCATTGGCAATAGTTAGTAATTGTTCCGGGGATAGGGGTTGTGACATGCCCCGAAGATAAGAAAGATGACGGATGACAGATAACGGATGAGCGGAAGAATTTGTTGCGGTGATATTAAGCGGTTTCTTCGGGACCTTTTTCTTCCTGCGTACCGGGTTCTTCATCCGTTTTGATGATCAGTTCACCATCTTCATTTACCGTTAATGCAGAAACAGGTTCTTCGTTGGGAACGTCTCCGGAAGACGGATCTTCTGATAATGCGTCAGCTACGGGTTGGTCGGTAAAATCTTCGGGCCTGATAACGGTGCCTTCTACGATCTGTTCAGACAATACTTCCCGGATCCTGGGCAGATCGGCGGGGGTATTGATGCCAAAATAATCCATAAAATTGCGTGATGTGGCATACACCAATGGTTT
>JANXRX010000327.1 GCA_025352905.1 Bacteroidota bacterium
TGAAGAAGCTTTACTGAATTCACCCGTAAAGGATGCGGTATTCTTTAAGGTGCCGAAAGTAATCAAGAAATAATTTCATTGTAAGTTTAAACGAAACACGATCCTTATGAACGAAGTAATTATCCGGTTAGAGGAGATTGAGAAAAGCTATTTTATGGGTACCCAGGCGATACCGGTGTTGAAAGGGATCAGTCTGGATATTTTTAAAAATGAATACGTGGCTTTAATGGGCCCTTCCGGTAGTGGAAAAAGCACGCTGATGAATATATTGGGTTGCCTTGATTCACCTACAGGCGGCAAGTACATTCTGAACGGGAAAGATGTGAGCAAGATGCTGGATGATGACCTGGCGGAAGTGAGGAATACCGAGATTGGTTTTGTATTTCAGCAGTTCAACCTGCTGCCAAGGTTAAGCGCGGCTGAAAATGTGGCTTTACCATTGATCTATGCAGGCATACCCAAGAAAGAAAGAATGGAAAGGGCGATGGAGGCATTGAAAAAAGTAGGACTGGAAGAAAGAAGCCACCACAAATCAAACGAATTAAGCGGCGGACAGATACAAAGGGTGGCCATTGCCCGCGCATTGGTAAACAATCCTTCTTTGTTACTTGCGGATGAGCCAACCGGTAACCTCGACTCAAAGACCTCGGTAGAGGTAATGGAAATATTCGGAAAAATCAGGGAAGCAGGTAATACCGTTGTACTGGTTACCCACGAAGAGGATATTGCCAAATACGCCCATCGCGTGGTAAGATTGAGAGACGGTGTGGTAGAAAGTGATAAAACAAAAGAACTGTCGAGCATCACACATTAAACAGTTTGGGGTTTGGAGTTAGTTTAAATTGTTACCTGTTTACCCCAAACGCCAAACTGTAGATATGAAGATTTATACGAAAACGGGCGATCTTGGTAAAACCTCTTTAATAGGTGGCACCAAAGTGCCGAAGAGCCATATTCGTATTGAAACATATGGAACGGTTGATGAACTGAATTCCTATATCGGCTTGGTAACCGACCTGCTGACGGATGATCATTCCCAAAAAATACTGAAAGAGATACAGGACCGTTTGTTTACCATTGGCTCCTCACTTGCCTGTGACCCCGAAAAAGAACCATTGATGAAGATCCCCGATCTGAAAGAGGCGGATATCAGTTTGCTGGAAAAAGAGATCGACGCAATGAATGAAGTGTTACCCCCGATGAAATCTTTTATCCTGCCGGGCGGACATATCCATATTTCAACGATACATATAGCGAGGTGTATTTGCAGAAGGGCGGAAAGATCCTGTGTGAATATGCAGGAACAGGAATTGTTTGTAGAACCATTGGTGATCAAATACCTTAACCGGCTGAGCGATCACTTATTTGTACTGGCAAGATATACCGGGCACCTGCTACATATTGCAGAAAATCCCTGGAAGCCGCGGGTGTAGGATAGATGACAGGGGTTAGGCCCTTTTCCTTTTTAAGAGCAATGACGCAATCGCGCCTATTACAATCCCCAATAAACTCATAAATACAAACAGGAAAATATAGGAAAGAACGGATCCGCCGGTTGTCATGTCAACTTCTTTCATTTTTGCGGCTATTATTTCAGGAGCTGCATGGGCAGTTTCCAGTTTACTTCGTTCAAAAGCGATAAGTGTTGGTTTATATTGGGTGTTAATGATCTCGCCATAGATCGCGTACCAGATACTAACGCCAAAACTATATACAACAGAAATAATAACACTTGCTGTAAAGCCTTGTCCAAAAGTCAGCGATCCGCCCTGTTGTTTTCTTAATGCTACAATGGCCATAATCACCATTATCCAGAAAACAACCGTGGCCAGCATACGCGTATACTGACCGATCTCATGCTTAGTGGTATTGTAGCCGAGGAAATGTTCAATAAGCGTCCAGATCACCGTTATGATCAATGCATAGACTCCATATTTTACAGCAGGATTTTTCATTCTGGCATTATTGATGAAACCGTAAAATAAACAAATTACCCGATTATTTTTCCATCTTTCATGTGTAAGGTCCGGTTGCTCATGGCTGCCAGTTCTTCGTTATGGGTAACGATAAGAAAGGTCTGCTGCAGCTCATTCCTGAGTTGTACAAAAAGCCCATGTAATTCCCTGGCATGTGTGCTGTCGAGATTACCCGTAGGCTCATCTGCAAAAACAATTTGCGGGTCATTGATCAGCGCCCGCGCCACTGCTACACGCTGTTGCTCGCCCCCCGATAATTGTTGCGGTTTGTGATCGAGCCGGTTACCCAGCCCTAAAGTTGTCAACAATTCTGCCGCCCTGTCGGCGGTTTCCTTCTTTTTTTTGCCGGCAATCCATGCAGGTATGGAAACATTTTCCAGCGCAGAAAATTCGGGCAGGAGATGGTGGAACTGGAATACGAAACCGATATGGTTATTACGGAAAGCTGCCAGCTTTTTGCCGCTGAGTTGGTCGATCCGCTGATTATCGAGCCAGATACTGCCCGAATCTGCGCTGTCGAGGCTGCCCAATATGTGTAATAAAGTGCTTTTGCCGGCGCCGGAGGACCCCACGATACTTACGATCTCGCCCCGGTTCACTTCTATGGATACCTCTTTGAGCACCGGTAGAGCACCATAATTTTTACTAATATGTTCAGCTTTCAGCATTCGTTAGGGTTAAAATAACTGCTGCAAACCTACAACAGGGAGGGCAGAACGGGCAATTTTTGAACATTTCTTTGCACAGGCGCACAAACACGTATTTGGTGGTTTCATTTATACGGCTACATTTGCAAAAAATTAAAAGGTAAAATATGTTCTGGACTTTAGAATTAGCAAGTTACCTGGAAGAGGCCCCCTGGCCCGCAACAAAGGATGAATTGATCGATTATTCTATCCGTAGCGGTGCACCGCTGGAAGTGGTTGAAAACCTCCAGGAACTCGAGGATGAAGGGGAAGTATACGAGAGCATCGAAGATATCTGGCCCGATTACCCAAGCCAGGAAGATTTTATGTTTAACGAAGATGAATACTGACCCTACCCGACCCCCAAGCCCGCTGGGAGGGGGTGTATAATATTAAAGAGCCATTCAGTTTTGAATGGCTCTTTGTTTTTGCGGCAGTTATTTTATTAATCAGTTCTTAAAACGAAGTTTGAAATAGAACAATACGAGCGTGAGTACGAGTACTACTGTGTTCGCTACGATTACAGGGCCGCTGTTGATGGCGAAGGCGTAGATGAGCCATACAATACTGCTGGTTAATACGATCAGGATCATCCAGATGCTCAGGTCGCCGACACTTTTTGACTGCCAGGATTTATATACCTGGGGTATAAACGTGATCGAGGTTAAAAAGGAACCGAAGTAGCCTATATATTCAACCATGCCCGCGGGTATATCTAAAAGTATTTTCATAATCGCTGATTTAATGATTAAGGGCGCAGATTTGTCTCATCGATGACCTCGCCGGATTTTAGTTCCCTTCCGAATTGTAACATGTATCCGTTATTATCCAGTATGGCAAATTCACGCATATTGTGAGGAAAGTTAGCAATGCCGTAACTAACGGTTGCCTTGTCTTTAAGATGTTCCCAGATCTCATCCACCGCTTCTGTATAAATATAAAAGCTGCCGGTTAATACAGGTTGGCTATTATACGGAGTATGTTCGTTTGGGCTGGTAAACATGAAACTCACTTTGTCTTTATGCATGTGGCACCAGGCCCATTCTTTGTTATATTCATCCAACTCAAATCCCAATACATCTGTATAGAATGAAATGCTTTTCTCCATATCATTCGTCCACAACATAGGGCAGAGATAATCCAAACGCATAAAGAGAAATTTTCAAATTGAATCCACAGGTAACCGTTTCGCTAGCCAACTATCTTTTACCGGCACCATCCACTCCGAAAGAAACGCTTCTTTTGAAGCAACCAGGTTATTGAAATAGATCGTATCACTATTGATAAAATTGTTCTCCCATGCATAATTCAATTACTAATAACATATTGTAATTATTTTTATTCAACCAAGCTGAGACACTACCAGATTTGTATGATTTGATTTACGCATACTAATCATACAAAAATTATATCATTCTGCGATCCCGAGTTTATTAAGCACCCCATCACTAACCCCGGTTGTAGAATAACCGCCATCATGAAAAAGATTCTGCATGGTTA
>JANXRX010000329.1 GCA_025352905.1 Bacteroidota bacterium
TAAGGAACTGTCCTTTAATAACCGGAGCCAAAACTTTGTTTCTCTTGCCTCTTTATAGGCAATATCCGACTTAGCCCTAAAATCTTTCCTTGACGACCCACCTACTGCTTCTTCAATGTTTGCGCTTATCGAGGTTCCGGATCTAACCAGTTGACCAGAGAGATGAAATTCTTTCTTTTTGTCTCTTAAATATCTATAAAGCCGAACTATTCGCAATGCAAAAAAGTAGCTCTTATCAAGTACAACATTATCGGCTTTCATAAAAACATTTGCCATCAAAGTAGCTAATGCTTCTCTATCAACGTAGCGTACAAATACCCAATTATTAATTGTTAATTAAGACGCATCTCGTCCATGACAGGCCTTATACTTCTTCCCGCTTCCACACGGGCAGGGATCATTTCTGCCGATCTTGGGGGCCACTACCACCGGCTGCTGTTTCACAGGTGTTGGATCATAATAGTCGTTTTCCGTTGGCGGCGCATCCACATCTTCTTTGTTGGCGCTCATACGGCTCATGTCTGTTTTTTTCTGACGGCCCTCTTTTAATTCATCTCCATCATTCAAAGGAATGCCTGCATGAGAGAGGAACTGAACGATATCGCGGTTCACCTCACCATCCATTTTCCGGAACAGTTCAAAGGCTTCCATCTTATAGATCACCAACGGATCTTTCTGTTCATAGGTAGCGGTCTGTACACTTTGTTTCAGGTCGTCCATAGAACGAAGATGCTCTTTCCATGCATCATCGATAAAACCAAGGGTAACGGTTCTTTCCAATGAATTAACCAGTTCGGAACCTTTTGTTTCAAGGGTCTTGCTCATATTGGCAAGCGCCTGTATTACTCTCCGTCCATCGGTGAACGGAACGATCACATTCTCAATATGAGAACCCTGCTGCTGTTTAATATTCTTAAAAACAGGCATGGCCTGCGTCATCAGTTCCTGTTTTTTTCTTTCATAGCTATCCGCTGCCTCACTGTATAGTTTTTCGGCGAGTTGCTGTTGCGATAACCGGCTGAGTTCCTCAGGGGTGATAGCCGAATCGAGTCCGAAATTTACGATCACTGCCAAACGGAAACCTTCATGGTCGTTCTGTTCCTTAAAAGATGCAACCAATTCTTCCGCCACAGAATAGAATGCATTATCCAGGTCAAGCGCCAGCCGCTCCCCAAACAAAGCGTGGTTACGCTTGCTGTAGATAACCGTACGCTGTTTATTCATCACATCATCGTATTCGAGCAACCGTTTCCGGATCCCGAAGTTATTTTCTTCTACTTTTTTCTGCGCCCTTTCAATGGATTTGGTGATCATACTGTGCTGGATCACTTCGCCTTCTTTATACCCGGCAAAATCCATCACTTTGGCAATACGTTCACTGCCAAACATCCGCATCAGGTCGTCTTCAAGCGAAACAAAGAACAATGAAGACCCCGGATCACCCTGTCTTCCTGCACGCCCTCTTAACTGCCTGTCTACCCTGCGCGATTCATGTCTTTCCGTACCGAGAATGGCCAAACCACCCGCTTCTTTTACACCCGGCCCAAGTTTAATATCCGTACCCCTGCCCGCCATATTCGTAGCAATGGTAACAGCCCCGGCAAAACCAGCTTCTGTTACGATCTGGGCCTCACGCGCGTGTTGTTTTGCATTCAGTACGTTATGTGCGATCTGTTTCTGGCGAAGCATCCGGCTGAGCAATTCACTCACTTCCACCGAAGTGGTACCTACCAGCGCCGGGCGACCGGCAGCGATCAGTTTTTCGATCTCATCTATCACCGCGCCAAATTTTTCGCGCTTGGTTTTGAATACCAGATCCTGGTCGTCTATACGGATGGCCGTAACATTGGTAGGGATGGTAACCACATCCAGTTTATAGATGTCCCATAACTCTGATGCTTCTGTTTCCGCAGTACCGGTCATACCAGCAAGTTTGTGGTACATCCTGAAATAGTTCTGTAAAGTAACCGTGGCATAGGTTTGCGTAGCCGCCTCGATCTTTACATTTTCTTTGGCTTCAATAGCCTGGTGCAGCCCATCCGAATACCTTCGCCCGTCGAGTATACGTCCTGTCTGTTCATCCACGATCTTTACACCGCCATCCATCACTACATACTCAACATCCTTATCAAATAAGGTATAGGCTTTCAGCAATTGCTGAACGGTATGAATACGGTCGGCCTTTACGGAGTATTCGTTGATGATCGCTTCTTTCTTATGCAGTCTTTCTTCTGCCGTAAGGGATGTATCTGTATCTGCCGATGCAAGGGAAAGGCTGATATCGGGCAATACAAAGAAATTGGGGTCCTCTCCCGAACGGGTGATGAGCTGGATCCCTTTATCTGTTAACTCAACCGAGTTATTTTTTTCATCAATATAGAAATACAGTTCCTCATCGGCCTTGGGCATTTCCTTCGACTGGTCGGCGAGATAATAATTTTCTGCTTTCTGCAGTTTCACACGCATACCCGGTTCGCTCAGGTATTTGATCAATGCATTATTTTTTGGTAACCCGCGATGCGCGCGAAACAGGGCGAGTGCACCGTCTTTCGGATCATCATTTCCCTCACCTATTTTCTTCTTCGCCTCATTTAAGAATTGATTGGTTGCCCTTTTCTGTGCATCTACCAGTTTTTCTATCCGTGGTTTCAGTTCAAAGAATTGTTGTTCGCCGGTAACATGCCCGATCGGGCCAGATATGATCAATGGTGTTCTGGCGTCATCGATCAGAACGGAATCCACTTCATCCACCATGGCAAAATGGTGCTTACGCTGTACCATTTCTTCCGGTGTATGTACCATGTTATCCCGCAGGTAATCAAAACCGAATTCGTTATTGGTACCATAGGTAATATCCGCGAGGTAGGCATTGCGCCTCGCCTCACTGTTAGGCTCATGTTTATCAATACAATCCACGCGAAGACCGAGCCATTCAAAAATGGTACCGTTCCATTCACTATCCCTGCGCGCCAGGTAATCATTCACGGTAACGATATGCACCCCTTCACCGGCCAGTGCATTCAGGTAAGCGGGTAAAGTGGATACCAGTGTTTTACCCTCACCAGTTGCCATCTCGGCGATCTTTCCCTGGTGCAGAACGCTACCGCCGATAAGCTGTACATCATAATGTACCATGTTCCAGGTAACCTGTCCGCCACCCGCGGTCCAGGTATTTTTAAATATGGAGTTATTTCCTGAAATGCTGATATACTCTTTCTTCTTAACACTCAGTTCCCTGTCCAGATCAGTGGCAGCAGATACCATCTCTGTATGTTGGGTAAACCTGCGCGCAGTTTCTTTAACCACGGCAAACGCTTCGGGCTGGATCACAGCCAACACCTCTTCAATTTTTTTATCGCGGTCCTTCTTCAGTTTATCCACTTCCTGGTAAATGGCATCGCGGCCATGGATATCATTGAGTAACAAGGCTTCAGCAGCCTGTTTTCTTTCCTCGATCGCAGAATCGATCTCTGCAAGATGATCCTTGATCCTTTGGCGGAATTCAACCGTTTTGTTACGCAGGGCATCATTGCTTACTCCCTGGTATTCATCGAAAAACTGTTTGGTCTTATCAACAATGGGCATCAATTGCTGCACATCTTTTTCGCTTTTACTGCCTCCGAATAACTTAGAAATGAACTTCAACATATAGCTTGAACGGTTGTATGAAAAATTTTAACAGTCAAAAAGGATGCGAAAAACTTTTTTGAGCCAATTTGGCACCCTGGTTAAGAGCCGCCAAAGGTAAAGAATTTGAGACAAGCGGAACTGCCAGTTAAAATCGTCCGATCTTTATCAATTACTTAACGTATTCCTATGCAGCATTTAAAAAAATCCCTTGTACTGGTCGCTGTTTTCCTCTACGGACAGGCGTTTGCCCAAAAAGATATGGCTGATACAGTAACCACCACTGCCCGGCTAAGTTTACAGGACTCCATTGCCGCGGTAAGGATCAACCTGAATAAAACACATATGTATATCCTCGGGGCATGGGCAGGGGTTAATATTGTACAGGGGAGCATTTCTGCGAGTAATTTAACCGGAAAGGATCATTATTTCCACCAGATGAACGTTTATTGGAACACTTTCAACCTTGCATTGGCAGGTATGGGCCTGTGGACAGCCAAAAAGCAATTATCCCGGCACTTCAGCTTTGGCGACAATATACGGGAACAGCAAAAGATCGAAAAAATACTCCTGCTGAACATCGGCCTGGATGCCGCCTATATTACGACGGGAATGTACCTGAAAGAAAGGGGACTGCGGTTAAACCGCGATCAGCCACAGGGCTATGGCAACAGCCTGTTGTTACAGGGGGGATTTTTACTCATTTTTGACATCATCCAATACACTGCTCACCGCAAAAACGGCAAATTACTGGAGCAGGCGCTGGGAAACTGGCAGGTGGGACCTACGGGGGCGGGGTTGGGGGTGAGTTACCAGTTTAAGTAGAAGAAGTCATTGGTCTTCGGTCTTTTTGAGGAAACCAAAGACCAATGACCTAATTACTATTGACTAATGCCCCAATGACGATTTTATCCACCATCCTCTGATTTTTGCCCCGATCGGTGGAATTTCAGGCTGATTCTGTTACTTTTGCACCCCAAAGAAATATCCAGAATAAGGGCCGCGCCCTGTTTTGAAAATTTGAAACCAGACAATTATGGCAGGACAGTTAAAAGAGGTACGTAACCGGATAAAAAGCGTACAAAGCACCCAGCAGATCACCAAAGCGATGAAAATGGTGAGTGCAGCCAAGTTGCGCCGTGCGCAGGATTCGATCACGCAAATGAGGCCCTATGCCCAGAAATTACAGGAAATGCTCAGCAATATCGTGAGCAGCATTGAAGGCGGTATGAGTATGAAGCTGGCGGAAGAAAGAGCAGTAGAAAAAGTATTACTGATCGTTATCACCAGCGACAGGGGTTTATGCGGTGGCTACAATGCCAATATCATTAAACTAGCCAAAAGCACCATCGCCGAAAAATATCCCACACAGTTAAAAAAAGGGAAAGTAACCATCTGGAACATTGGTAAAAAAGGATGGGAAGGTCTTACCAAATCAGGCTACACAACTGATGCTACTTTTAAAGATATTTACCTGCACCTCAAGTTCGAAAACGTTCAGGCGGCCGCACAGGCTGCTATGAAAGCATTTGAGAATAAAGAGTTTGATGCTGTTGAAATTATTTACAGCGAATTTAAGAATGCAGCTACCCAACGTTTTACGGCAGAACCGTTTTTACCCATCCCAAAAGTGGCCAAAAAAGCAGGCGGTAAAAAAAGTGATTTCATTTTTGAGCCGGCAAAAGAAGAACTGATTGCCGAACTGATGCCCAAGATCCTGAACACGCAGTTGTATAAAGCCGTGCTGGATGGCAATGCCAGTGAGCATGGCGCCCGTATGACTGCAATGGACAAAGCGAGTGAAAATGCCAATGAACTGCTGAAATCTTTAAAGATCAGTTACAACCGCGCCAGGCAGGCTGCCATTACTACCGAGTTAACCGAGATCGTGAGTGGGGCCGCTGCTTTACAGGGATAAAAGCAATTACTAATTATTAATTACTCGCATGGAACTTAGCCAGATCATACCACATATTGAAGTGCTTATTTTTGCCAGCGAAAAACCGCTGACCTCCTTAGATATTGTAGAGTTGATCAATAACACTTTTGGTTTCATGGAAGAACGCACAACGCTTGACCAGGTGGAAAGTGCGCTGGAAGGCATCCGTGAAAAATATGATTCTGAATTTTACCCTTTTGAAGTAAAACAAAGCGGTGGTGGCTGGCAGTTTCTCACCAAAACAAGTTTTCATTCAACCATCGCGCAACTGAATGGAGATAAGTTCCTGAAACGGCTTTCCAACGCAGCCTTGGAAACATTGGCCATCATTGCCTATAAACAACCTATTACAAAAGGTGAGATAGAAGCGATACGCGGCGTGAACAGCGATTACAGTATCCAGAAATTATTAGAAAAAGAGCTGATCCTCATCAGCGGCCGCAACGATAATATGCCGGGCAAACCATTGGTGTATGCCACATCACGCAATTTTATGGATTATTTTGGCATCAATACACCTGCTGATCTGCCCAGGATCAGGGAAGTATTGTCTGAACAGATCGTGGAAGGCACCGTTATCAGACCCGAAGATTTTACCGACCAACCCGTAGCTGACGCATTATCAGAAGATCCTTCTTCCGGAGACGTTCCCAACGAAGAACCTGTTTCTGCATTAACGGTAAATGAAGATGGTGAACTGATCATCAAAACGG
>JANXRX010000330.1 GCA_025352905.1 Bacteroidota bacterium
AAAAAAGGAAAGACCGTTGTGAGTGCCTATATTATGGGGAATAACCTGTTTAACACCGCTTACCAGGATCACCTGAGCCGTTTAAAATACTTTGAAGAATATCCCGGCAACTTTACAGGAAGAAATGGTATTTATAATATGGGAAGAAATATTGCCTTCAAATTAAGCTTCCCGATCAATGCAAAATCGTGAGGCGTGAGACGTGAATAGTGAGACGTCAGTCATGAGTAACGTAAAGTAGCCACTCACGACTGACGCCTCAAGTCTCACGATCACTTTATCACAGGCAAAATGATCTTGGATTCATTTTGATACACCCTGATGGTTGCTTTCTGAAAATCGGCTTCACTGGCTTTGTAGATATCCGTGAACTTTTGCGGGTTCCTGTCAACCAGCGGGAACCAGCTGCTTTGTACCTGTACCATGATACGGTGGCCTTTCTTAAAAGTGTGTGCTATATCGGGCATGGTATATTTTACCTGTGTAGGTTTACCAGGCACAAATGCTTCGGGTTTTTCAAAACTATTGCGAAATTTTCCACGCATCACATCACCGCGGACCAGCATCTGGTAATCATTCATCAGGTAGGGTCCCGCCTGTGGAAAGCTTCTTCCCGAGGTTGGCGTGGCTGCTGCATTCGGGTAGGCAAAATCATCCGGGAACACATCTATCAGCTTTACCACAAAATCCGCATCCGTTGTAGAAATACTTACCATTAGGTCGGCCACCAGCGGTCCGCCAACTGTCAGGTCTTCTGTAAGTGGCTCTGTCTGGAACACCAGCACATCGGGCCTGCGCGCTGCAAAGCGCTGGTCATCGGTCATGTATTCCCTTGTTCTGCGGAAATGTACATCTTCTGTGTAGGGTACCGGTTTGGCGGGGTCGCTTATATACTCGGCAAACGAAGGTTGTTTTTCCGGCATCTTATCAAAAGAAAGTTTCCCTTTGTTTTGCAGGTACATGGCAGTTGGTTTCATATTGGCAACGGGCCATTGCGGCAGCTGGTGCCAGGTGTTTTCGCCGGTAAAGAAAATATTGGCTTCACTGATCCTGTCAACCGTTCCTTTACCCTTTAAATAATAATTGAAAAAAGGAACTTCTATATTCTGCGCATACCATTCGCTGGTATTACTTCCAAACTGTACATTACCAAGAGAGGTACCATCACCACTGGCCCACTGTCCATGATACCAGGGACCCATCACGATTTTATTATTGTTTTTTGCTTTTGCTTCCACAGATTTATACACGTTCCATGCGCCAAAACAATCTTCCGCATCAAACAAGCCGCCCACTTCAAGCGTGGCCACATCCGGAGAAATATTCTGTACAAAATTTCTCGGGTTGCGTGCTTTCCACCAGTCGTCGTAATTGGGGTGGGCATACATTTCTTTATAGAAAGCGATACTATCGCCCATCAGTTTATTCAGGTTCTGCAGCGTGCCCGTACGCAGGTAAAACTCGTATCCATCCATAGTGGGAAAAGTAAATCCGGTAGGCCCAACCGTAGTTGGAAAAGGTCTGGGTTTGCCAAAGCCGCTGTAAAAGGCAAATGCATCCATCTGCATGAACGCACCGTTATGGTGAAAATCATCACCGATGAACCAGTCGGTAACCGGCGCTTGCGGGCTCACTGCTTTCAGGGCAGGGTGATTGGATAAAGCCGCCACGGTGGAATAAAAGCCCGGGTAGGAGATACCGAACACACCCAGCTTGCCATTGTTGTTATCAATATTTTTTATTAGCCAGTCGATAGTATCATAGGTATCACTTGCCTCATCTGTTTCGTTGCCTTTTTTGCCGGGTTGATACGGGCGCACATCCGCAAAAGTTCCTTCACTCATCCAGCGGCCCCTTACATCCTGTGTTACCATGATATAACCCTCTTTCAGGTATTCTTTATAATGACCCCTTGCTGCAAAATTCTTCAGGTTGGCTTCGCCGTAAGGCGCGCATGAATAAGGAGTACGTGTGAGCAGGAACGGGTGCTTCTCTGTATTGTCTTTGGGGATGTACACAGAAGTGAACAATTTGATCCCGTCGCGCATAGGTATATACACTTCTTTTTTAGTGTAGTTAGCAGATAGCCATTGCGTATCATAGCTTTGTGCAAGTGCCAGTAATGGGCACAAAAGAACCAGGAATAGTAACTTTTTCATAAGCAGGTATTTGAAATATTATCGATATTACTAAATTATGCGCATCTTTTGTAAATTGCCCGTATGGATATTTCAATCAATACACCCGCCTTATTATTCCCGGCTATCAGCCTGGTCATGCTTGCATATACCAACCGGTTCCTGGCCTTATCCAACAGGGTGAGGAGCCTGCACGATAAATATGCCGGTCATGAGCAGAAACAGATTATCCATGGCCAGATTAAAAACCTCCGGTACCGGTTAAAACTGATCAAAAACATGCAGGCGCTTGGCGTCGTTACCTTTTTAAGCTGCATACTTTGTATGTTCTTTATCTACCGCGAATACCTGGTGCTTGCCAATATAACATTCGCATGCAGCCTCATTATATTCTCTGCATCCCTTGCCCTATCCTTACTCGAAATACAACTCAGTACCAAAGCGCTGGAACTGGAGCTAAGCGATATGGAAGGGCTGGAAGATCCTTCGGTGCTGGAGTACTTCAAGAAGAAATTTGATAAAGAATAGATGACTCTAATTTAAAGCCGCCATCATTTTTCTTTCTCCTATCTGCTGGCGCCACATGGCGTAATACAATCCTTTTTCAACCAATAGTTCATAGTGATTACCGGTTTCCACTACCTGGCCCTTTTCAAGTACATAGATCCGGTCGGCATGCATAATGGTACTGAGGCGGTGTGCGATCATAACGGTAATCTGTTGTTTTTCGCTGGAGATATTTTTGATGGTGTTTGTGATCTCTTCTTCCGTGATACTGTCCAGTGCTGAAGTGGCCTCATCAAAGATCAGCAAGTGCGGGTTCCTGATTAATGCGCGGGCAATAGACAAACGTTGTTTTTCGCCCCCACTTAGTTTTAAGCCGCCTTCACCAATCATGGTATCAATCCCTTTTTCGGCCCTGGATAATAAATTATCGCAACTCGCTTTATGCAGCGCTTCGAGCAGATCGGCTTCTGTTGCTTCCGGGTAAACAAATAAAAGGTTCTCTTTAATTGTTCCGGCAAACAGTTGTGTATCCTGCGTTACAAAACCTATCTGGCTGCGTAATTCATCAAATACAATGTCCTTGCTGTTGATATTATTATAGAGGATAGTGCCCTCCTGGGAATGATACAATCCTACCAATAATTTCATAAGGGTACTCTTGCCGGCGCCGCTCGGTCCTACAAACGCAATGGTTTCCCCTTTCGACACTGTGAAATTTATATTCTCCAACGCTTTGTACTGTGCCGTCTGGTGTTTAAAGGAAATGGCTTCAAATGATAGCAATTCAATATCCCCAACATGCTGTGGGTGATGGGGCCTTGGTTCAGAAGGTTTTTGCATCAGGTTATGAAAATTATTGAGGGATGCTTCTGCTTCGCGGTAGGATAAAATGATATTACCTATTTCCTGCAGTGGCCCGAATATGAAAAATGAGTAGAAAGTAAGTGTCATTACCTCACCCGCGGTAAGCTTTCCGCCAAACACCAGCCATAAAAGTGTAAACATGATCACCTGGCGCAGCAGGTTTACAAAAGTTCCCTGGATAAAACTCAGTGAACGGATACTTTTTACTTTTCTCAGTTCCAGCCCCAGTATCTTATAAGTATTCTTATTTAAACGGTTGATCTCCTGGTCGGTGAGCCCCAGGCTTTTTACCAGCTCAATATTGCGTAAACTTTCGGTGGTACTACCGGCAAGCGTGGTGGTTTCTTTAACGATGGTTTTCTGGATCACCTTTATTTTTTTACTCAGGATACTGGTTAGCAGCGATAAAAAGACAATACCAAGGGTATAGATAGGCATGATGGCCCAATGCAGGCGGAAGGAGTAAACAGAAATAAAAACGATGCCCACTAAAATGCTGAACAACACGTTGATAAACGAGATAATGAACTTTTCTGTATCGGTTCTTACCTTGGTAAGTATCGAGAGAGTTTCGCCACTCCGCTGGTCCTCAAATTCCTGGTAAGGCAGCTCCATGGAATGTTTTAATCCATCGGTAAAGATCTTGGCGCCAAATTTCTGTACGATCACGTTACTGAAATAATCCTGGAATGCTTTGGCGATCCGTGATACCATGGCCACACTGATCAATATACCCAGCATACCGAATACACCCCAGATAAAATCTGATTGTGAACGCACACCCGTAACGATAAATTTTTTATCTATGCCAAAATAGCCCAGCTCATGCGGGTGTACGCCATACCTGTCGAGAAGCCTGCCAAAAAAATAGGGGTCAAGCATGGAAAATGACTGGTTAATAGCGGCCAGAAACAGCGCAAGCGCTACAAGCCATTTATAAGGTTTGAGATATTGTAGGAGTAATTTCATGCAGTTGGAGTTATCAGAAAAACAGCAAAATTAACGTATCGCCTCGAAATTGTCATAATATCGGCAGATTTGCCCCGGTCTGGCTTCCGGAATAATTTATATTTGATGGTATTTAAGCTTTTATCAGAATGAACAATGACCTGAAACTGGTATCTGTTGCCATGGCTACCTATAACGGGGCCAGGTATCTTGCTGAGCAGCTGGATTCCATTGTTCACCAGACATATACAAATATCGAGATAGTGATCGTGGATGATCATTCCAAAGACGATACGGTGGCTATTATCCGTGAATACCAGCTGAGCCACCCGTTTATCGTACTTGTGCAGAACGGGCAGAACCTGGGGGTGACCAAAACATTTGAAAAAGCCATCAAACACTGCAAAGGATTTTTTATCGCCTTATCCGACCAGGATGATATATGGGACCCGCAAAAAATTGAGATCCTGGTAAACGGGATAGGCGGGCATGACGCTGTGTATGCGGATTCATTACTGGTGGATGACAAAGCGGAATCCCTGCATAAATCTTTTAGTGATATGATGAATCTGCGGTCCTATTACTCCGGAACGCCATTTCTCCTGTCCAATTCCGTACCCGGGCATTCGATGTTGATGAAAGCAGATTTTGTGAAACAGGTGTTGCCTTTTCCGGAGGAAATATTCTTTGACCTCTGGATCGGGTTCTGTGCAGCGGGTAACAATGGGATAAAATTTATTGACAAACTACTGGTCAAATACCGGCAGCACGATAATAATACAGTAGGCACAAAAGACTCAGGCAATAAAAAACTGAAAGACCCGGTGGAAAAACAATTTTCGGATAAATTACAGGAATTGCAGATCCTGGCTTCTGCGCCGATCAATAACGGGGAGACCAAAAAGATCATGGATGAAATGATCGGCCATTTTCACCGGGGTTGGAGTTTTCAGCGCAGCGCATTCTTTTTCAAGAACTACCACGAAATATTAAGCAGCAAGAACAAACCCACTTACCGCAAACGGCTATACTGCGTGAAAATGTTCTTTAAACCTAATTTTTAGAAACCTTAGCGAAGTTTGATAAAGTTATTGTGATCAAAAGGCCTGTTCCCGGTGATTTTTTCAACTGTGTTCTTAAAAAAATCTTTTAGCGTTTTTTTATTATAGGAAAGATCATAATCAAATC
The DNA here is from genome assembly GCA_025352905.1 of Bacteroidota bacterium. Classification (GTDB taxonomy): domain Bacteria; phylum Bacteroidota; class Bacteroidia; order Chitinophagales; family Chitinophagaceae; genus Sediminibacterium. The sequence goes on from JANXRX010000330.1 coordinate 5,646, forward strand.
TCCAGTTCATGCGTTTGATCCTTTCTTCCATCACCTGCGGATGCGTGCCGGTAAATCTTTCCAGTTTATCAATTTTCGAATAATCAAAATCACCGGTGAACAATTGTTTATTCTCCTCTTCTGTACGCAGGCCACCATCCCAGTAGCCGCCAAAGTTCTTTTGTTTGGCCAACATGGTCTTTGGCGGACGCACCCACCCATAGTGATACAGGTAGGCATCCAGTTGTTTTACATGTAGTTTTTTATCATTGCCTTTACGAAAACCCTGTGCATCCCTGTACGAATAAATGGCCGGATCCTGCCGGATAACCCGGATCTCATTGCGGTACCATCTTGAAGAATTGGCTACATAATCGAAAGAGCCATAAAAATGTTTGTATTTGAACAGCAGACCCTCCACTTCCGGATCGTCCTTCCATTCGAGCATCCCTTTTCTTACTGAATCCAGGTATTGCTCATGAAGCACTTCATCGCCCTGAATATACAGACACCAGTCGCTCTTACCTGTAATCGCATGAAAAGCTTTATTTGTTTCATCGGCCAATACGGCGCCGCCTTCCCGCAGGGCAGGGTTCCATACAGTATCGATTATCCGGATCTTATCCGACGGGATCGCCGCGATCAATTCCCGGGTAGTATCCGAAGAGTCTCCCACAGCAACGATCATCTCATCACACAAAGGAAGAACGGAAAGTATCGATTCCACAACCGGGTATTCAAATTGTACCGCATTCTTAATGAAGGTAAACCCACTCACTTTCATCCCCCAAAGATACCAAATAATGCTTTTAAAGGCCCCAACACAAGACTCCAAACTCCAAACCAGTTCTGTTTTCCACGCCTGTTAATAATAAGATCATTTCCAAATACCCACCCATTTGCTTTTAATCGTTATATTACAAAAACATTACGCTTATGCGCTGGAGAAAATTTAATGGCGAAAATATCACACTTCCTATCAAAGAGGCGGTGGAAGAAGCTATCAAAAGAGAAACGGCCAATGGTATCAAACTCAAGGTTTGTATCGGCACAGACAGCCAGGTAAAAGGAGAAGATACCGAGTTTGCCACGGTCATCGTTTTTCTGCGCGAACATAGCGGGGGCTTTATGTATATCCACAATGAAAAAACAAAACAGAAATTTCATATCAAGGAGCGGATGCTGGTAGAAGTGGCCAAAAGCATTGAGATCGCCTATGAGCTTTGCGATCTTTTTATTGCGCACCAGGTAGATATGGAAGTGCATGCAGATATCAATACCAACCCGCAATTTAAAAGCAATGATGCTTTACGTGAAGCCATGGGTTATATCCTGGGTATGGGCTTTGCTTTCAAAGCCAAACCGGAAGCCTTTGCCAGCAGTTGCTGCGCAGATAAGGTGGTGAATTGAGGAAAACATTCGATATTCTTCACCCTTTCTGTTTGGCCAATACTTCCTTATTCCAATCCAGTATAAATTGCAACACCTCTTCTCTGCCCGATTTTTTTTCGGCGCTGGTTACAAAATACCGGGGAAGAAATTGCCAGGTTTCCCTCAGCTTATCCATGAAAGCTTTTACGTTCCTTTCTACTACGGCCGGCTTCTCTTTGTCTGACTTTGTAAACACCAGTGAAAAAGGAACGCCCCATTTATCCAGCTGGTTCACAAATTCAAGGTCATTTTTTTGGGGTGTATGCCGACTGTCTATCAACACGAATACCTGTACCAGGTTCTCGCGTTTGCGAAGGTATCCATCGATCATCTGCTCCCAGCGGTTCCTGTCAGAAATAGATCTTTTGGCGTATCCATAACCCGGCAGATCAACCAGGAACCATTTTTCTTTTGGCCCCCTGTCGCTGGTTGAACTTTCTATTTCAAAATGATTGATCAGCTGTGTCTTACCAGGTGTGCCTGATGTTTTGGCCAGGTTCTTTTGCTGCGTAACCATGTTTATTAAGGATGATTTACCAACATTGCTTCTGCCGATGAAGGCATATTCAGGCTTATCGGGTTTGGGGCATTGTGTTACCAGGGCAGAGGAAATAACATACCTGGCAGATTTGATTTGCATGATGCAAAGTAAACGATTTAACTCGACTTCCTTTTCGGGACGACAAGGCTGTCTGCTGCATACCTGGCTTTGATGGTATCCCGGAGCATTGAGCACCAATTATAGAGAGCCTGTTTTTCGGTATCTGTAAGTATTGCTTTCTTATGGATCCAGGTATACGAGTCTAATGGCATTTCACCCTTTTTCACCTGTTCCGCACATTCCTGCAGTTTTTTATACTGCCTGCCAATACGGTAACCACTGAATTCATCAAGGTTAAAATGTCTTTTCCCATCTTTGATATGGTTTCCCAGCCACCAGCCAACCGGCTGTATCTCAGCATACCAAGGATAAGCGGTTTGGTTGCTATGACAATCGTTGCAGGCTTTTACCAGGATGGTTTTTACTTCTTCCGGTAGAGGGTAATTTTTGGCGATGCTATTCGAATTTTCACCCGATACATTTTTGGCAGGCCTGAATGCCTGTATAACGATGAATACAATTAATAAAAGGACGAGTATCTTTTTGAAAGGTTTCATAAACGATCAATTTTCAATTTTCAAATTACCGCATTTTCAAATTAAATCAGCACATTCCCTTTCATCTCCGCCGGTATCGGCAACCCCATTACCGTAAGTATGGTAGGAGCGAGATCACCCAGCTTACCGGTTTTAAGCGCTCCATTCCATTCCTTATCAATAATAAAAAAAGGTACAGGATTCAGGGTATGCGCCGTGTTGGGTGAGCCGTCTTCATTGATCATATAATCCGCATTTCCATGATCGGCTGTCAGGAAAACGGTATAACCATGTGCCAGTGCAGCGGTAACCACCCTGTTCACACAGGCATCCACTGTTTGTGCAGCAATGATGGCGGCGCTGAATACACCTGTATGACCCACCATATCCGTATTGGCAAAGTTCAGGCAAATAAAATCCGCTGTTTCATTCTCGATCTCGGGTACCAGTTTATCCGTGAGCTCAACAGCGCTCATTTCCGGCTGTAGGTCATAGGTGGCCACTTTGGGTGAGGGAGCCATGATCCGTGTTTCGCCTGCAAAAGGCTCCTCGCGGCCACCGCTGAAAAAGAAAGTCACGTGCGGGTATTTTTCTGTTTCCGCTATACGGATCTGTTTTTTATGATTGGCAGCCAATACTTCACCAAGTGTATTGGTAAGGTTATCATTCTGAAATACAACATGAATATTCCGGAACTTCTGATCGTACAATGTCATCGTGGTAAAATGCAGGTCGAGTGTATGCATATCCATATCAGCGTGATCAACCTGTGTTAATACCTCTGTTATCTCGCGGCAGCGGTCCGTTCTGAAATTAAAGCAGATGGCCACATCGCCATCCCTGATCACTGCCAGCGGCTGCTGCGCCTCATCAACGACCACGGTAGGTTTAATGAATTCATCAGTAATACCCGCCGCATACGATTGCTCCAGTACGGCAAGGGCATCTGTTGCTTTGGGTCCTTCCCCTTTTACCAGGCAGTCATACGCCAGTTTAATTCTTTCCCAGCGTTTATCCCTGTCCATCGCGTAATACCGGCCGCTGACAGTAGCGATCTTTCCTGTTGATATATTCAGGTGTTGCTGCAAATCGGTGATAAAACCAAGACCGCTTTTCGGGTCGGTATCCCGCCCGTCTGTGAAAGCATGGATATATACTTCTGTCAGCCCTTCCTGTTTACAAACATCGCAAATGGCTTTGATGTGGCTCGTATGCGAATGCACACCGCCATCACTCACGAGACCAAGAAGATGCAGTGGTTTTTGATTGGCTTTTGCAAATTGTATAGCAGCCAGTAAAGAAGGATTTTTGGCAAACTCACCTTCTTTTATCGCTACGTTGATCCTTTGCAGTTCCTGGTAAACGATCCTTCCGGCACCAAGATTGAGGTGACCCACTTCACTATTTCCCATCTGGCCATCGGGGAGGCCCACCTGTTCGCCGAAGGTGACCAGCGTAGTATTGGGATACTTGCTATAGAGAGAACTGACAAAAGGAACATGGGCATTTTGTATGGCATCGGCGGAGCTCAGTTTTCCAAGTCCCCATCCATCCATAATCACTAATATTACTTTTTTATGCATAGTATAAAATTACAGTTTTTTGGATTGCTGAATAGGTGTTAACTTTAACGAAATACGTATGGAAACAGAATTTGGCATGTTTTTAGCCAATGGATGTACTGAAACCCATGTAACATGAAAAAATTATTTTTTTTAACGGCGATGGCCCTTTTTGGGATGTCATTTACAACACAGACGGATACGGAAGCGATCGTACAATCCCTGAAATCAGGAAACGCGGATGAGATAGCCAAATATTTTGATGATTATGTGGATATGAAACTGCTTGATAAAGACGAAGTAAAAAATATCGGCCGGAACCAGGCTTCAATTGCCCTGAAGTCTTTTTTTACAGAGAATGGGATCAAAGGGTTTGAAAAAGCATCTGACCGCGAGATTGGTAATACCATGTATATGACGGGTAAATTACTGAATGGCGCCAAGGGCTTTAATATTACCGTAATGCTGAAACAGAAAGGCGGGAAGCATGCGATTATAACGATCAGGATTAATTAATTTTTGCTGTTGTTGGTCGCCTGACCAACAACAGCTGGTATTTTCAAATTTCTCCCCGCGATCTGCGGGGTTTTTCGTTAACGCCCCTACATTTACCATATGAAATTCTTTGACGAGCTATTACAACATCTGGTAAAAGAGGCCCTGCAGGAAGATATTGGAAGCGGCGATCATTCTACCCTGAGTTGTATACCTGCAGATAAAAAAGGGAAGGCGGTTCTTAAGATCAAGCAGGATGGGATCCTTGCCGGGATGGCCGTAGCGGAAAAGATATTCCATTACCAGCAGCCTTCTGCAGTAGTCACAGCCTATAAGAAAGATGGCGATGAGATGCGGAATGGAGAAGTGGCTTTTGAAGTAGAAGCATCTGCACATACTATTCTAACCTGCGAGCGGCTGGTATTGAATTGTATGCAAAGAATGAGTGGTATTGCCACGCTGACCCATGCCTACACGGAAAAATTAAAAGGATATACTACCCGTTTACTCGATACCCGGAAAACCACACCTAATTTCCGCCTGCTCGAAAAAGAAGCGGTGCGGATAGGCGGCGGCACAAATCACCGTTTCGGGTTGTATGATATGATCATGCTGAAAGACAACCACATTGATTATTGTGGTGGAATAGCGGCTGCCATCAGCAGTGCGTGGGAATATGTTCAAAAGAAACAACCCGGTCTGAAGATAGAAGTGGAAACGCGCTCTTTGGCAGATGTGGAAATGGTGTGCTCAATGGGCAGAGACAAAGTATTTCGTGTAATGCTGGATAATTTTTCACCGGAAAACATCACAAAAGCATTGCAATTGATAAACGGCGCATTTGAAACAGAAGCAAGCGGCGGCATCAACCTGGAAAATATTGCAGCGTATGCGGCCACCGGTGTTGATTTCATAAGTGTGGGCGGGCTGATTCACCAGGCACAGAGTCTTGACCTGAGTTTAAAAGCAGTCATTTTATAACCGGCAATATGAGCAAAAAAAATAAACCGGATACAAGGGGATTTGTTTTCAGTACGGATCCGGATTTCCGTTTTGAAGAGGACCCGGCGGAAGTGACAGAAACCCTGTTGCCGCCGAAACAAAAACTGCGGATCCTTCTTGATAAAAAACAGCGGGCGGGTAAAGCGGTTACGTTAATAACTGGCTTTGCCGGAACCGTTACCGACCTGGAGGACCTGGGGAAAAAACTAAAAAATTTTTGCGGAACCGGTGGTAGTGTTAAAGACGGAGAAATGATTGTTCAGGGTGATCAGCGGGATAAGGTGTTGCAGTGGTTGCTGAAGAATGGATTTGAAAACACGAAAAAAATATAGCCGCTAATAATCTATCTCCAGCTTCAACCTGTCTCTCAACTCCTTTACCAAAGGATACTGTTCTGCAATGTGTTCAAATTTCTGCTTGCTGTTCAGGCGCATATGCGCGGGAATATCTTCCTGTTCGCCGGCTTCTACCAATACTTCAAATGTGATGGCGCGGTTATTGAATTCTTTATGCAGGTGATCGATCAGCATCATCTTTTCCTGTTCAACAAATTTTTGCGAGGTGATCGCGGAAACCGTAATGGTGAAACGGATCTCATTCTCAATAGCCAGTCGCGCTGCTCTGAAAGTACCTGCAGAAGAATGTTTTAATTGTTTTTCCAGCAAACTGCTGTAGGTATCCCAACACTGTACCAGTCTTTCCATGGAAAGAACCTCTGCTTCCTTTACTTCTTCTATAGCGTATTGATCACCATATTTTTCACGCAGGGTGCTTAATAAATTTTTCCGTGTTCCGTTTACGACAGCCGGTTTAGGTATGGGAGCCGGTGCAATGGGTTTGGTTTCGGGTTGAACAGTTTTTGGTGCCGGTGCAACTGTTACCGCTTGTTCAACATAAAGCCTGGATCCTGCGGATGGTGCGGGTATATCGGGTGTCTTTGCCTGTAACTGCGGAATGGCGCGTGTTTTAAATGCTATAGGTCCGTCAAGCCGTTTTTTTTTAACTATCACATTGCTATCCATCGAAAGATCAATGGCCTGTTGCAGAAAATTGAGCTTGATCAGTGTCAGCTCAACATGCAGCCGTTTATTACGGGCCATTTTAAAGTTGATCTCTGCTTCATTCAGGATATTCAATGCACTTACCAGGTAAGAAATGCCTGTATTGGTGGCGGTACTGGTATATTTTTCCTGCATTCCTTCCACCACTTCGAGCAGGGCAGCGGATTTTGGATCTTTACTTACCAGGAGGTTCCTGATAAATTCTGCAAAACCATTCAATACCAGGTCGCCCTCAAAACCTTTGCGGTTGATCTGGTCGTACAGTAACATAGCCGCTGCCATATCCTGCTCCTGCATGGCTTCCAGCATTTTAAAATAGTAATCTTCATCCAGGATATTCAGGTGCTCTAATGTATTCTGATAGGTAACAACCCCGTTGGTAAAACTTACGATCTTATCAAGGATACTCAGCGAATCGCGCATACAACCTTCGCTTTTCTGCGCAATTACCTGTAAGGCTGCTTTTTCTGCCTTGATCTCCTCTTTGTCAACGATTTCCTGCAGGTGAATTACCGTATCATTATTGGTGATGCGTTTAAAATCAAATATCTGGCAACGGCTCAGGATCGTGGGTAGTATCTTATGTTTTTCTGTAGTGGCCAGGATAAAAATAGCATAGGAGGGAGGCTCTTCCAGTGTTTTCAGAAATGCGTTAAAAGCGCTGGCGCTCAGCATGTGTACCTCATCTACAATATACACTTTGTATTTACCTGCCTGTGGTGCAAAACGCACCTGTTCTACCAGTGAACGGATATCATCTACAGAGTTATTGCTGGCAGCATCCAGTTCATGAATATTCAAAGAAGTGCCGGCATCAAAGGATACGCAACTGTTACAGGTATTACAGGCTTCACCCTCCGGTGTTTGATTGGTACAGTTGATGGTCTTGGCCAGGATACGTGCGCAGGTGGTTTTACCAACACCCCTGGGTCCGCAAAAAAGGAACGCATGTGCCAGCTGATTATTCCTGATCGCATTTTTGAGGGTAGTGGTGATATGCATCTGCCCCACTACAGTATTAAAATTCTGCGGGCGGTACTTCCTGGCTGAAACGATAAATTTGTCCATAACTGTCTTGCAAGATAAGCAGCCAATCCCGGTTTCTGATGACCGTGTCAATGTAATTTTTTACACCGCATTATCCTTTGTATTCCATTTCCGGGTGCCGCTCAAATGCCTGGCTTCGGTTGAAGAGGTAACGGAAAGTGATCATGCGCCGGCTCTGGCTGCCGCCAAGACTCTTGTAAATATTGACCATTTTCGGGTTCCAGTCGCCCGCCCAGCCCATTTCATATTGTGAATACCAGCCTTTGAATTGTATGAGTTGCGCGCTTTCATATATCATAAAACTATCTATCCCTAATGCCTGGTATTTGGGCACCACGCCAAATGCCAGCCCGGTAAGCCGTTTATTATAGCCTCTTTTTTTCATCCACAACAACTGCAGCTTCTGAAACCAGCCTAATCTGCCGTTAAAATGTTTGAAGTACTGGTTAAGATCAGGGATATTGATGAACATGGCAACCGGCTCTTCCCGGTAATAGGCGAACCATACAGCGCGTTCATCCATAATAGGTTTCATGGTTTTAAACAGTTTGATCACCTGTTCTTTGGTGATCTCTTTCGCTTCGCCATGCTGCGCCCAGGCAGCATTATATACCGTAGCAAAATCACCGGCATATTTATCCAGGTCATTCAATTTTACATGTTTGGCAAGATACCCGGGTTTTGATTTGAACTTGGCATGTCTTTCAGCGAACCGCGGAGGAAGCGGGTCATCCACATTGATGGAATAATAGTATTGGTTGTAATAATTATGGAAACCGTAGTTGCTGAACAAGGATTCATAATAAGGAGGATTGAAGGGCATGCCATATGCAGGCTCGCTATCAAAACCTTCCACCATCAGCCCCCACCATTTATCCCGGTCGCCAAAATTGATCGGTCCGTCCATCGCTTCCATGCCTTTTTCCTGCAACCATTGTTTAGCTATATCAAATAAGGCATTAGCCACCTGCTGATCATCTATACTGTCAAAAAATCCAACTCCTCCCGTAGAAAATTCCGTGCCCTTATTAATATATTTTGCATTGGTGAACGCAGCGATCCGGCCAACCAGTTTACCGCTTGTGTCTTTTGCTATCCAGCGTTTGGTTTCACCATATTTGTAGGTTTTGTTTTTGGCAGGGTCAAATACATCATTGACCTCATTATCCAATGGGCGGATATAGATCGGGTTATGCTGATTCAGCAGTACATTAACCTGTAAAAAATCTTTGGCAGTGATACGATCTGTTACTTCAATCAATTGCATAAGCGAATCCTGTTTTCGGAAATGCTAATATACAAATGAATGTAGGAGAAATCAGTTTTCAAACAGTTTCTCGCCCATTTTTTCATCATGGCCGTAGATGTCTTTCCTGAAATTAAGGGAGCCGTTATCATCGACCCATGCGGTGAAGTACACAAGAAAAACAGGCACAGTTTTATCCAGGGTCACCCATTTTTCGGTAGACAAATGCATCGCAGCATCAATGGATTGCGAGGTCCATTCGGGTTTATCACGAAGAAGGTATTCAGCAAATTTTTTGGGTTCGCCCAAACGGATACAGCCATGACTCAGATTCCGGCTGTTTTGCTCGAACAGGTTGCGGTTAGGCGTATCATGAAAATAGATATTGTAATTGTTGGGAAACAGGAATTTTACCAGTCCCAATGAATTATCGGCGCCAGGTTTCTGCCGTATCTCCGGCAGATCGCCTTTATGCCCTGTGATCTCCATATGGTTTTTGGCAAGATAATTCGGGATCATCTGCATATCCCGCATCACTTCCTTTCTTACAATGCTTTCGGGAATGTTCCAGTACGGACTGAACACAATATTTTTTAACCTGCCGGTAAAGATCACGGTACTGTTTGCGGCCGAACCAACGATCACGTTCATATCGAATTTTGGTTTTCCGCGCTCATACACGTGCATTTTATATTCAGGCAAATTCACCAATATATAATTGCTGTCATTTTCGGCCGGCATCCATCTTACCCTTTCCAGGTTGATCAGTAACTGTCTGATCCGTTTGCTAAGCGGCACATTCAGCTCCGCTATCATTTTATTTCCGATAACGCCATCGGGTAAAAGGCCCATCCTTTTCTGGAAGGCGCTGGCAGCCAACGACAGCGCCGTATCATACACAGCCGAACTGTCTTTTCCAGGCATATCTCCCAGCAACTGTAATCTTTTTTTGATCTTACTGATAGCGAGTGAAGAATCGCCCTTTTTCCATCCCTTTTTGGATACATAGGGGATGCTGTCGCGGGTTTCCATTTTCTGCATATCAACATACCGGCCAATATATTCCTGTAATTTTTTATACTCTGCATTTTGCGGGGCGTACTGTTCCGGATCCTTTGTTTTAGATGCAAGGGTCGCACTCAGCAATGCACTTAGATCCACTTTCTTCCGGGGAATAAACCAACCCAGTTTCTGGGCGTCAATATCGCTGCCTTTGTATACTTTGGAAGCATAGCGGAAAAACTGGGCAGTAAGCAACAGCTCCGTTTTTAATATGATGGAATCATTCGCAACAGGTTTGAATACTTTCTCATCAAGTGAATCATGCAAACGCTGCAGTTCAGGATTGGCCATGGCGCTGTCCTTAAACTCGCTGATATAGTTATCCTGAAGGTTCATGAAATTATGCACCTGTTCTGCCAGACCTTTCGGATCAAACCAGGCGAATTCGAAATTGCGGTGGCGGTAAAAATCATCTAACTGCTCAGAAAAAGGTTCATACTGCGGGTTCTGCTCAAGAAAATAGTCAATATAGGTACTATCGAAAAAAAGATGGTTAAAAGAGGATTTCCGGGTAACGCTGCTATCTGTCAGTCCGGCGCCTCTTTTTCTTTTGGATTTGCAAGCGAATAAAAAAAATACGGATACACAAAGAATTAGTAGCGTTCTGATCTTCATTGGATAACAGGTTGTGATTGAGGTAAAGCAGCTATTTGTTGATGAGAAGGGAGGCGGCTACGATACCTGCTGTTTCTGTACGTAACCGGGTTTCACCAAGGCTAACCGGGAGATATTGATTCTGCAGGGCTAACTCAATCTCCTCCGCTGTAAAATCGCCTTCCGGCCCGATCAGCATCCGGGTTTCGGGTGATGATGGCAGTTCATTAATGATTTTTTTAGATCCTTCTCCGCAATAGGCAATCAATTGTTGTGCCAGCGGGGGCTGGGACATTATTTCCTCAAAAGAAACAGGTTCATGTAAAACCGGCAGCCATGACTGCTGGCTTTGTAACATGGCGGCGATCACGATACCTTTCATTCTATCAGTGCGGAAAC
>JANXRX010000012.1 GCA_025352905.1 Bacteroidota bacterium
ATCGAACTCATCAAACACGATGGTGGTAAGCGCATCGGGTACAAAACTGGCGCGCTTAATATGGTCTGCGATACGGCCGGGCGTACCTACCAGCAAAGCGGGTGGCTCGGCAAGGTTCTGGATCTCGGTCTGCATATCGTGGCCGCCATAACAGCAACTGACCTTATAACCTGTTGCCATTTTTTTCCATACCTGTTCTATCTGGATCGCAAGTTCCCGGGAAGGGGTTAGTATAAGGCATTGTACTTTTCCTTCGTTCTCTTTTAGTAAACGGTATACAGGCAGCAGGAATGCCAGTGTTTTACCGGAACCTGTTGGTGATAAGAGTAATGTATCCTGTTTGGAAAGTATGGTTTCGGATGCAGATTCCTGCATCGGGTTCAAAGATTTGATAGAGAGACCGGCAAGTAATCCGGAAAGCGGTTCATTCAATTGCATTGGCAAAGATAACTTATTGCGGCAATTTAGTACGCCAGTAGTTCTGACTCTGCGAGTGTTCCATTATTAAATACTTCAGTGAGATTAATTAATCACCTCCCAATAACCCAATTAACCGCTTCACTTCGCTACCCGTATTAAAAGCATGCAACACCACTCTTAATCTCTCCTTACCTTTTGGAACTGTAGGATATAAAATAGCCCTTACATCCAGGCCGTTTTGTTGCAATTCTGTTGCTACTTTTTTAACCGCTTCATTCCCCGGAATGATCACGACCTGTATGGGTGTTGTTGAAACCAATTTTTCATAAGCAATCCTGGCCGACTGAAATTGCCTGGCCAGTTCCTGCAATTGCATCCGCTCAGCGTGCATTAGGGGAAACAGCCGGTAGCTTTCGCTGATAACCGCTACTGCATGTTCCGGCAAAGCGGTGGAGAACACAAAACTTCTCGCAAAATTGATCAGGTAATCCCTCAGCGCCACAGAACCCAGCACCACCGCTCCATGACAGCCACAGGCTTTGCCAAAAGTGTGTACCCGTGCGAAAACCGCATCCTGCATTTGTAATTGCTGTACGAGGCCCTCTCCACTCTCACCGATTACGCCTGTAGCATGTGCCTCGTCAATAATCAGGTGCGCATGGTATGTTTTGCTGATGACAACCAGTTCTACGAGCGGGCAGAGATCCCCATCCATACTGAATACCGATTCGGTCACAATAAAAACAGTACCCGTGGCCTGAACCATCTTTTTTTCCAGGTCTGCCATATCATTATGCGCAAATGAAAAAGCCCGGGCAAATGAGAGCCGGATACCATCGCGGATGGAAGCATGACATAATTGATCATACAGCACCGTATCTCCTTTCTGCGGAACAGCGGATAGTAATCCCACATTCGCATCATACCCTGAATTAAATAATAAAGCCGCGGGAGATGCATGAAATACCGCGATCTCCTGTTCTGTTTTTTCAATCAAGGGATAGTTACCGGATAAAAGCCTTGACCCTGTAGAACCTGGGGACAGTTTGGGGTTTGGGGTTTGGAGTTTGGCGTTGGTGGCGATACCGAGGTAGTCGTTGGAGCAGAAGTCGGTTTTGCCCCCAGGCAACCGCAATTCACGGAATGACCCGTTGTTGCGGCGCTCATCTAATTTCTTTTGTAAAAAATCATCCGGATACATGTGGTAAAAATAGCGGATTGTGGCAGATATTTGTGAAAGGAGGGGAAGGCAAGGCGTAAGGCATAAGGCGTAAGTCAGTTATAGTTAACCGGAAAGTACTACTTATGCCTTACCCCTTACGCCTTATGCCTTATGCCTTATGCCTTACCCCTTACGCCTAAATTCTTACCTATGCCTCTCTCCGAACACACTAAGAACATCCTGGGTCTTCACCTGCCTACCGATCCGCGGTGGGTTGATCTGGCGGGGATCTCCCTGGAGGCGATCCTGACCGATCACGCTTATTGTGAACAGAAAGCCGCGACTACCTGCATTACGCTGATTCAAAAATATTCTGACCGGGAAAAATTAGTGTTCGAGCTGGCACCGATCGTGGCGGAGGAATGGGGGCATTTCAGGCTGGTGTTGAATGAACTGAAAAAAAGAGGGCTGAAACTGGGTAAGCAGCGAAAGGATGCGTATGTAAATAAGCTGATCGAGTTTCAAAAAAAAGGCGGCAGCCCGGAAGACCGGTTACTGGATCAGCTGCTTACCATGGCGCTGATAGAAGCCAGGAGCTGCGAGCGTTTTAAAAGATTGAGTGAGGGTTTGAATGATGCTTATATGCGCAATTTTTACCGTCGCTTTATGGAAAGCGAAGCCGGGCATTATACTTTATTCATTGAACTCGCTGAAACCTATCTGCCAAAAGACCGTGTTCGTAAGCGATGGCAGGAATGGCTGGTGTATGAGGCAGGCATTATGGAAGAGATGGAAGTGAGGGGGGATCGGATACATTGAGGGATCTCGAATGTCAAATAGTGACTGTCGAATGTCGAAGTGTGGCTGTTAATAAAATCAGGTATTAGTACGCTGAACTATTGCATCCCATTTTCAAAATACCTTATCTCGGTATCCAGGTCAAGATAGGGGCATCTCTCCTGCAAATTATTTGTCTTTATAAGATAGGATTCAAGAAATTTTTGATGCTGTTGTGTAAGTGGATTGAAGGGCTTGTGCTGATGAGCCAGGTTGATCTCAGCGATTTCCTTCAAAAGAAGTTTGGTTTCCTCTTCCATACAGGCATCTGTAAATTTTTCCCACACATACTGCGTAGCCTGGTAATTCGGATGCACCATATCCTCCGCATAAAAACGGTAATCGCGCAGGTCATCTATTACTAATTCATACGCAGGAAAATAATATAAAGAGTCATATTGGTCAACCAGTTGGTGTACGGCCTGTATCAACACCGCTTTACTGCGGTTATTTTGTACCGCGCCTTCCCGCAAATGCCTTACCGGGCTGATCGTAAAAATGACCGTCAGCCCTGGGTTGAAACGAAATAATTTCTCCAGCATTTCCTGCAAAACCAGGATTGTTTCGGAAACACCCATTAAGCTTTTGGTAAACCAGTCGGCCGGCGCCTTATGGTTATTGGCTGCTACACTTCCGCTTTCTGCGTTAGTTGCCTTTTCGGTTAAGGTATAGACCCATGCGGAACCCAGCGTTACCAGCAAATGATCCGCTTGTGTCAGGTAATGATGCGCGGCGGAAGTAGATGTATTGATCTTGTGAATACATTCTTCCTGTGTAACGCCGGAGAAACGGCTATGGTGTTTCCAGCTGTGCCAGGTTTCATTGTATTCAAATATATCGGGAGCAGCTACCTCTTTGTTTTCAATACACGAGCCCACGGCTTCCGCCACACTTACCGGGTTGAACAGGATCCCGTTTGGGTTTTCGAGCGTATCGAATTTATGTTTTCGTAACTTCTCCCCTATGCTCTCGGTAAAACAGGAACCCAGGAGCAACAACTTGTGCCGGTGGTGTATGGGCCGCTGTATTTTTTTTATAGGAAATTCAAAATGCAACTTCATAGGGAGAAACTTAATACTAATAGGTTACCTGCGGGCAATGCTTCCCATTGCTGCAATAATTGCCGAAGATAAGTACGGATTGCGTTAATTTTCTCTTCTGCCAGCGTAATCACCGGAATGTGGCTGGCAAAAGATAGCAAAGATTGTTGCTGTACCGCATTAAAATCGGGGAACTCGCCCTGCGCTATTTCTATCAGGAAAAGATTGGCCATATTTTCAGCATAAAATGCTTCGCTGGTAACTGCTAACGCCATTCGATTGTCCTTGTTCTCAAAGTCTTTGATATCCATTCCTTTGTTCAGCATCCCGTTAAACGCTGTACGGAAATTGAGTATAGATTCAATCGCATAATGACTAAGGTCATGCCGTACAAAAAAACCATCGCTTTGCATCCATGTTTCCGTTTGATCATCGCGAATGTATTTGATGATATGTGGCTTACCCGTGTTTTTAGTAATCTGAAGTATCATTTGTTCCGCTATTCAATTTGAGCCGTTCTCTGTGAACTTCTCTGAGATTCACAGAGATTATATAAATATTTCGCCGGCTATCCGCAGGCTGTCCTGTAACGCATCCATATTCAATCCAGCCAGCAAGCCCTTCTTTGCAAAATAATCTATCATCCTTTCAGAATCCATATTTCCTACTAATTCATCCTGTGCCATGGGGCAGCCGCCGATGCCTTTGAGTGCGCCGTCGAACCGTTTACAACCCGCCGCCAGTGCCGCATCCACCTTTGCCTTCCAGTTTTGCGGGGTCGAGTGCAGGTGTACGCCAATAAGCGTTTGCGGATATTGTGGGATCAGTGTTTCCTATGCCCGGCCAACCTGCTCAGGGGTAGCTAAACCCACGGTATCGGCCAGCGACAGGATGCCGATGTCTTTCTTTACCATCTCTCCCGCCCAGTGTAGTAATATATCCGCGTTGTAGGGGTCGCCATATGGGTTGCCAAAGCCCATGCTCAGGTATAGTACCAGCTCTTTTTTGTTTTTGATACATAATTCCTGTATCGCTTCCACCCTTTGCACAGCTTCCTGCAGGGTGCTGTTGGTATTGCGTAGCTGGAAAGTAGGGGAAAGGGAAAAAGGAAAACCCAGGTAGCTTATCTCCTCAAACACCGCGGCTTCTTCCGCTCCGCGCACATTGGCAACAATGGCCAGCAGTTTCGTATTACTTGCAAACGGCTCCAGGCCGGCAAGCACCTGTTTGGTATCTGCCATTTGCGGTATGGCTTTGGGAGAAACAAAACTTCCGAAGTCGAGTGTATCGAAACCCACATTTAATAAAGCATTGAGATATTTTATTTTCTGAGCAGTAGGAATGAGATGCGGCCAGCCCTGCATAGCATCACGCGGGCATTCGACCAGGCTGAGGTCGGAAGTGGCAGTCATTCGTAACAAATCCATACTTTCTTGTTGATTTATTTATTTCTGCATGCGATGTTTCATAGCCTCATACAGTATGATCCCTGTTGCCACAGATACATTGAATGAATCAAACGCTGCGGCCATAGGTATTTTGAAAAAATGATCGGCTGCTTTGGCAAGATAAGGTTGCACGCCTTTGCCTTCGTCGCCCATAATAATACAGCAGGGATCTGTGAAAGGAAGTGCGTATACATTTTCTGCTGCGCGCATTTCGCTCGTAAATACTTTTATTCCGTTAAGGTGTAAGGTATCTACTGCTTTTAATAAACTGTTCACCCGGCAGATATGTATCATTTCCAGCGCACCGGCGCTGCTTTTCATGGCCTCTTCATTTAATGCGCCTACGCCCTTGTCCGGAATGATGATCGCCTGCGCGCCACAACAGACGGCGCTTCTTGCGATAGCGCCTATATTCCTGACATCCGTAACCCCGTCGAGCATCAGGAACAGGGGCAGTTCACCATTCGATACCACGTGATCAATTACCTGTTGCAGATCCATATACTGAACACGCGCAACAAAAGCCATTACGCCCTGGTGGTTCGCCTTGCTCAGTCCGTTGAGCTTTTCGGCGGGTACCACCTGTATGGGAACATTCTGCTCCCTGGCAAGTTGCCTGATTGTAATAATACCATCACCTGTTGTATTTTTCTGCAGCAGTATTTTATCGATCCCCTTGCCGGATTGCAGGGCCTCGATCAGTGGCTGGCGTCCTATAATAAGTGAACTTTGTTTTACGGGCATCTGCAAATATCAGCTTTTGTCTTTACGGATTGCAACCGGTAATGAAATCAACACGTACAAGAGAACCAATGCGGCCAATATGAATTTAATGGCGGCGCAATAATACGTAAGCCGCAAAGAGCCATCTGAAAAATTACCGGTAATACTTTGGAGCATGAGCAGGTTTTCGGTAATGTCGAACAAACCGGCTACATAGGCGGCTCTTGCCAGCAGGATCCCGGTTTGACGCAGGATGCCTTCGGGCCATTTCATGGCGCATAGTTCAGCGGCAATGGAGAGGAAGAGAACATAACTTACGATAAATAAAAAATCCAGCCAGATATTGCCTTTTACAACGGATAGGTTCCATACGGCCAATAATTCGTTGAGGCGGTGGGGCGTGTCTGCAAATTCGAGGTCAACGATCGCCCTTGGGCTGGCCGGGGTTGTAAGGCTGGCTCCCTCCCATCGCAGGGCAACCATCATTACCAGGGAAGCTATAGCGGCTACGGATAGATTTTTTTTCATGAGGAAGGGATTTTTGTATGTGATTCCAGAATAACCCTCATTTCAATTACTAAATATACCCCGACAGCTGCTAACTGTAAAATAAAAAACCCCTGCCTTATCGGCAGGGGTCCGTTCTATTTTCTCAATTTTTTATTTTAAACCGAACGCTTTCTTCACCTTAGGCACAAAATCCAGTTTTTCCCAGGTAAACAGTTCCACCTTCACTTTTTTAATCTTCCCGTTGGGAGAAACAAATTCCTTGGTCACCACCTCATTTTTACGGCCCATATGACCGTAAGCGGCTGTTTCACTGTACATCGGTGTTCTCAGCTTCAGGCGCTGCTCAATAAAATAAGGACGCAGGTCAAAAATGCTTTCTACCAGTTTACCTATTTCGCCATCGGTGAGTTTTACTTTAGCCGTACCAAACGTATTTACATTGATAGACGTGGGTTGCGCCACACCGATCGCATAGGAAACCTGCACCAATACCTCATCCGCCACGCCTGCAGCTACCAGGTTCTTGGCAATATGGCGGGTTGCATAAGCTGCTGAACGGTCTACTTTACTTGGATCTTTTCCACTGAATGCCCCGCCGCCGTGTGCCCCTTTACCACCATAGGTATCTACAATGATCTTACGGCCTGTTAAACCGGTATCGCCATGCGGCCCCCCGATCACAAATTTGCCGGTTGGGTTGATATGGTACTTGATCTTATCATTGAACAGCTTCGCGTATTTTTTATATTTTGATTTTATCCGGGGGATCAGGATAGACACAATATCTTCTTTGATCTTAGCCAGCATTTTGGCTTCAGAATCAAAATCATCATGCTGCGTAGATACCACGATGGCATCAATGCGTACCGGCCTGTTATCATCGTCATATTCCAGTGTAACCTGGCTTTTTGCATCCGGGCGGAGATATTTAATTTGCTTATTCTCACGACGTAAAGCTGCCAGTTCAATGAGTATTTTATGCGCGAGATCCAGCGCAAGCGGCATATAATCATCCGTTTCGTTGGTAGCATAGCCAAACATCATTCCCTGGTCGCCTGCGCCCTGTTCTTCTTTTTTCTTCCTGTCAACACCCTGGTTAATATCAGCAGACTGTTCATGGATTGCTGATAAAATACCGCAGCTGTTCGCTTCAAACATATACTCGCTCTTGGTATACCCGATCTTGCGGATCACACCGCGCGCGATCTCCTGCACATCCAGGTACGCTTTGGATTTTACTTCGCCGGCCAGTACAACCTGCCCGGTAGTAACCAATGTTTCACAAGCCACTTTTGATTGTGCGTCAAAAGCAAGAAAATTATCAATCAGTGCGTCTGATATCTGGTCGGCTACTTTGTCCGGATGTCCTTCAGAAACACTCTCAGAAGTAAATAAATAAGGCATTAAGTTTAATTTTTATTTGATGGTGGCAAATATAGGATATTGAATATAAAAAAATTGCCACTGGAGCACAGAAACACAGAATTATCCGGTGTTTCAATATTCCAGTGACAATACTTTAACTATTTACCTGCAAGTTCGTTGTACAGATCAAGGTATTCGGTCAGGTCAGAGTCCCAGCCTTTAAAAGGAACCACTTTCTTGCCCTTTACTTTTCCAAATTCTTCTACCAGTTTCTTTTCGATCTTATCCCCCCCGAAAGTAATCGCATCCGCAAAACTGGCGCCACCCCGGAACATGGCAGTATTATT
>JANXRX010000023.1 GCA_025352905.1 Bacteroidota bacterium
AATTACACCTGGCACATTGTCCTGAGAGCGAATCTGGCGGGCGGCTTTTTTGCCATGCTCGGTCCTCAGGTGACCTTCGATTGTAATTGTTTTCATTGTTTTATTTTTTGGAGGGCAAAAGTAAGGAAATTATGGCTAAAAGTTTGGGGTTTGGCGTTAATTGGCAATCAGGCTATACAAGCGCCCAACCCAACCCCAGGCTTCAAACCCCAAACTCCAAACTCACTTATCTCTCCCCCGCAGCTGCGAGTGGATAAAAAGACTCGTAATACTCTTATTTTCATATGCATTACGTATAGCAATTGCAAAAAGATCTGCTACGGAGATTGACTTGATCTTACTGCTTTCCTGCCGCAAAGGGATCGTATCGCAGACAATCAGCTCTTCCAGAACGCTGTTTTCGATATTTTCATAGGCTTTCCCGCTCAGTACCGGGTGGGTGATCAGGGCTCTTACACTTCGGGCGCCTTTATCTTTCAGCAAGCCGGCCGCCTTGGCCAGGGTACCACCCGTATCGCAGATATCATCTACCAGCACTACATCCCTGTCGGTAACATCGCCTATGACCACCATACTGGCAATTTCATTGGCCCTTTTGCGGTGTTTATCACAGATCACCATTTCGGCGTTGAAATAACTCGCTATCTCCCTTACCCGGTTGGTACTGCCCACATCAGGAGCGGCGAAAGAGAGGTTGGGTAATTTAAGCTGTTCAATATAGGGGATAAATATGGCGGAGCTGTCTAAGTGGTCAACCGGAACATCAAAAAAGCCCTGGATCTGTGCAGCGTGCAGATCCATGGTAATGATCCTGTCTGCACCCGCTGCTTCGAGTAAGGTTGCAATAAGTTTGGCGCCTATGGCCACCCGGGGTTTGTCTTTCCGGTCCTGCCTGGCAAACCCATAATACGGTATCACGGCTATGATCTTATGCGCGCTGGCTCTTTTGGCGGCATCGATCATCAGCAGCAGTTCCATCAGGTTTTCTGTGGGTGCGTAGGTGCTCTGCACCAGGAAAACATAATCGCCGCGGATGCTCTCTAAAAAAATGGGCTGGAACTCACCGTCGCTGAATTTCTGGATATTGATCTTACCGATTGGGGCGCCAAATCTTTGGGCAATTTTTTCTGCCAGCTTTTGGGAACCGGTGCCGGAGAATATCTTAACGGATGGGTTCATAATTGGGGAAGAATATGCGGCGAAGATAGAGATAAGGTTAAGAAATTGTATTTTGATTGTATAATAATTTTGATCATGAGAAAGATTTCTATTAAAGACTGGGCGGAGGATGACCAGCCGCGGAGAAAGTTACAGATGAAGGGAGCCAACAGTCTCAGCAATTCTGAATTGCTGGCCGTCCTGATCAATAACGGTACCCACGATCAATCGGCGCTTGATGTGGCCAAGGCGCTTTTACGGTCTGTGAATAACGACCTGCAAAAATTGGGCGGCCTGACTGCCAAAGAAATGGCCAATCAGCGAATAAAGGGGTTTGGGCTGGTTAAGGCAACCGGTATTGCCGCTGCTTTGGAGCTGGGTATACGGAGAAGTATTTCCGATACCCGGAAGGAATTGGTAAATAAGAGTGATGATATCGCCAATTACCTGCGTGCCACGCTCGAATACCGGAAACAGGAAGTCTTTGCCGTGGTTTTTTTAAACAGGGGTAATAAGATCACCCACCTGGAAATTGTGAGTGAAGGCGGCATGACGGCCACCGTTGCAGATCCACGGATCATTTTACGGAAGGCCCTTGAACATGAAGCAACCGCTATCATACTCTGTCATAACCACCCCAGCGGAAACCTCCGCCCGAGTAAGGCAGATGAACTGCTTACCCAAAAAATAAAGCAGGCAGCTTCGTTTCTCGATATCCTGATCATGGACCATATCATTGTAAGCAATGAAGGGTATTTCAGTTTTGCGGACCAGGGAATGCTTTGAGGAGGTCTATAGTTTATAGTTTAGGGTTTAGGGTTATGAAGAAACCTTAAACTACAAACCATAGACCATAGACTGATCTTAAGCTTGCGCCGTTGGCCCGCCGAAATTCATGGGGATCTCGATCTGTTCCAGGTCTTTGATGGTGCCATTGGCGGCTTCGTAGCGGCCGATATTGTCTTCGAGGGCCTTCATGAAACGTTTGGCGTGCATGGGGGTAAAAATGATCCTGGATTTCACTTTGCTTTTGGGCGTGCCGGGCATCACGTTTACAAAATCGATCACGAACTCTGCGTTGCTATGCGTAATAATGGCCAGGTTGGCATAACTGCCTTCAGCCACTTCTTCGGTGATCTCGATATTTAACTGGGTGGGTTGTGCCGCATCCTGTGACATATACTTACTGATTTATGCGTGCAATTTAAATTACAAAGTTGATAGATGGCTCAAAATTAAAAAGCTACCGGAAACCGGTAGCTTTTTAAAATAAATGACATGCTATTAAATAGGCTTATTGCTGAACGAATGTTTCGTCGAAAATACGATCCGATCCGCCGGCGCCGGCCAATGCATTGTTATAGTGGGTGATGATATGGAAAGATGCTTTTGTAGCTCCTTCCGGTGGCACCAGGCTAACTACTGACGTTACGAAAGCAGAATAGACAGATGTAAAAGTATAGCTAACCGAAATTTTCTTGGTTGCGCCGTTATAGGTGATAATATAGTTATAACCTGCTCCAACATTACCAAATGGTATTTCAAAAGTATTTCCATCATCAGGTGCTCCGGTACGTGGGCTATAAAGCGACATATCAGTAGTAGCCGTGTAACTGGCAGGTACTGGTCCGCTATTATCAGGTGTCCATGAAACAGATCCTGTATAGTTATAACGTGTTCCGGTTACTTTATAGGTACCTGCAAACGGATTTTTGATCAACGCCACCAAGGCTGAATTTGAACCGGCAGAAGTTTTGCTTACGGTTGATGATTCAATTTTAAGTCCGAAAGCGCTGGTACCGGCAGGAACCTTTGTAAGGTCGATGCTGAACTGGATACTTTTTGTGAACTCACCGGCTGCAAAAGTAACAGAAATTTTACCTGCAGTTAAAGGGTTCGCAGCAGCAAAAGTATATACAGACGGATCAACAGCAAAGAACGTGGTTCCGTTAGCTGCATTATAAGACGTGATAATGGTATTATCCACGCTCAGGGTTACGGTTTCTGACTGGCTCAATACGCTTGGGTCAGACACATCCCTGTTGATCTGCACGGATGCAGTTTGCGTTCCTGACAGTAACACAATAGGATTTGTGTTAACCGACGTTGGGCTTGGACTTGGGAAACGAACCAGGTTTGGTCCTGCACCGCCTAAGCCGGGTGATGTTTTATAGCAGGAAGTTATGATTACCAACGAAAGTACGGTAATGATAATTTTTGAGAAGTTCTTATTCATAGTTTTAAAATTTAATAATTATTAGCACACTGTTTTAAGTTCCTTTATCACGCCACCATACCTATTATGGTAACCAGTTTATTTATCCCACCAAACACGGTTATCATGTGTATCTCCACCACCGTAAGGGAAGGCTGCAATGGCTGCTGCATAAGCAGTTCCGTTTACAAGCGGCTCTGTAGTTGGGTACGCAAACCTTCTTGGAATTGTTTTTGTCAGGTTTACAGCATCCGGTGCAGGCGTAAGGGCAGGCACATTAGTCCTTCTCCACTCATTCCATGCATTTTGTGTTGAGCCATATAAAGCCAGCCATGTTTGCAACTGGGCCTGGTACAGGGTAACAGTTGATGTAACACCCAGGTTCGTTAAATAAGTGGCAACTGTACCGCTTACTCCCCATTGTGCCCATGAATCTGTAATACCTTTTGTAAGCAGGGTTAACGCATTTTCTCCTGAAGCATAGTTCGGATCCAATGCTGCCTGTGTACGGATCAGGTCAACATAAGCAGCCGATATAATCACAACCGGCGAAGTTGCTGTTTTAAACGATGCATCAAGAGCAAGGCTATAATCAGGATTAGCCGCAATAAAAGACTGTGCATGTCCTGTATTCAGACCATATGGCATCCCTTTTACTTTTCCCCCAACAGTCTGACCATAGACTGTTAAACGTGGATCAGAATATTTGGTTAAAGTATCCGCGATTGTTTTTGATATAGCAAAGAATGATGCTGTTGACAAAGCAGAGTAAGCATTTGGAAACGTGCTTACATACGTTAAAGTGAAATTATCTGCATTGCTGGAAATATATCCACCCGCGTCAGCCAATGCTGCAGCATATTGTGATTTTCCGGTAGCAGGATCTACTTTGGATAAGCGCATTGCCAGGATCATTCTTAATGAATTGGCGAATTTTTTCCATTTAGAAAGGTCGCCACCATAAATAATATCGCCTTTGATAGCTGCACCTGTGGCCTGGAAACTACTAACCGCACTTGCCAGTTCTTTGAAAAGGTCGGTATAGATCGCCTGTTGTTTATCATAAGGAACCGCTAAAGCGCCACCCAACGCTTTTGAATAAGGAATATCACCATACCTGTCGGTAAGGATAGAGTATTCATACGCTTTTAAGATCCTTGCTATCTGGATCTGGTTTACCGGGTTACCATCACCTACAACGGTGCTGGGAGAAGCGGTAGCGATATTAATGATATTCTGCAGATCTTCCAGTGGTCCTGTATAGAATGCATCCCATGACGCATTGGTTTGCAGGTACAATGAGTTACCAGGATACTGGAGCTCACTGTAATACTGAACATAAAATCCCTGGTTGGTCGATTGAGGAACACCACCCAACCCGGCTTCCACGTTGGTTAACAACGCAGAGGTCAGGGGAGTAGTTGCACCATTCGGACTCACATTGGTATCACCAAAGTCTTTGCTGCATCCCCCAAAAACTACAGCTGCTGCCAAAACGGAGAGTGAGGTTTTTGTTTTTAAATATTTGATCAGTTTCATATTCTAATAATTATTGATAATAAATTAATTGTCCTTGTTCAAAGAATTAAAATCCAAGTTTTAATGTTACACCGATTGAACGTGTAGGAGGCAACTGTCCTGATTCTCCGTAACCACCTACTAATTCAGATGGATCGATATTCTTATTATCAGAATAGATCAGGAATGGATTGCGGCATACTGCGCTGATATTGATATTCTGGAAGTTAGTTCCAAATTTACCCAGCGTTTTCAACGGTATTTTATATCCAAAGCTTAATTCTCTCACCTTAATATAGGAAAGGTTGTAGATACTGTTCTCATTGATGTAGTGATTGTAGAACTGGTGATAGTACGTACCGGCGTCTACATATTTGTCAACCACGTTGTGAGCAGTACTTCCGTCAACACCTACTACATGCACACCACCACCGTCTGCTACGTTGTTACGGATAGGCGTTCCTTTATCATTCAGGCCTGAAGTAACATCATACAGACCGGATACTTTACCCCAGAAATCAGACAGTGAATAGTATTTACCACCCTGGCAGAAATCGATCGCTACGCTAAAAGTGAAATTTTTATACATGAATGAGTTGATCAACCCTCCTGTATAGTTAGGAATGGTAGAACCAAAAGAAACATTTCCTGCGGTTGGTACATACTGGCCATCAGCAGCTAAAACTGGCGCACCATTGTATTTTTGAATACCGATACCGATCAACTGGCTAAAGCTGTTACCATAAGTAGTGTTGCCAGCATCAAACTGCCATGCTCCTGGTGCGTAAGCCGGGTTACCTGTTGCGCTGCTGTAGCTTCCGCCGCCGCTATACAACTGGTGTACACCCGGGGCTAAAGAAACAACGGTAATATTATTATGTGCCAGGTTCAAGGTAACATCCCAACGGAAGTTCTTGGAAACAACAGGCGTTGCATCGATACTCAATTCAATACCGTTTTTGTCAATTTCACCGGCATTGATCAGTTTAGATGAGAACCCGCTTGATCCTGTAACAGGAGCTGAAATGATCTGATTCTTGGTTACCTGGTTGTAATAAGTAAATCCTAAAGAGATCCTGTTTTTAAGGAACCTCAGGTCTAAACCACCTTCATATGAAGACGATAAAGTTGGTTGTATATTCGGATCAACGATCTGATCTGGTGTTGTGGTCAAAGCGTTGGTTCCCCATAACTGTGAATTCAGGGTGTACAGTGTATTAAGCTTGTAAGCAGCCAGATCCGTACCTACCTGTGCATAGCTTCCGCGTAATTTTGCAAAGCTCAGGAACGGAAGCGCTTCTTTCACATATTTGGTTAAGATCAGGCTCGCTCCTACTGAAGGATAGTAATAAGAGTTAGCGCTTGTTGGCAAAGCTGAACTCACATCATTTCTGAGAGAGAAGTCAACAACTACGATATCGCTATAGTTAACACTACCTCTTCCGTAAACAGAACGTCTTTCGAACTTGCTACGTGTATTGGTATAAGCGATAGGACTTACACTATTACTAAGCGTAAACAGGTTAGGAATGGTTAATCCACCTTTTGTAGAGTTGTA
Source organism: Bacteroidota bacterium (assembly GCA_025352905.1). Lineage (GTDB taxonomy): Bacteria > Bacteroidota > Bacteroidia > Chitinophagales > Chitinophagaceae > Sediminibacterium. Next base: position 6,450 of record JANXRX010000023.1, read on the forward strand.
AATAGACCGGCTTTCTGTAACCAGGTCATTGGCACCTACGTTCAGGTCAACCATGAATTTTCCGAATTTCTGGTTATAAGAAGCCAGGAATTCATAGTTGTCCTCACCACCATATGTATAGGTAGTCTGGTAAGTTGATTTGATTGGACGTCCCACACTGCTCGCACTTAAAGCAAGGCTGGAGCTGGCATCATTGGAAAATTCCAATACCTGGGGAACTTTTCCTTCATTATCTGTTGTTAAAATGTTCTTGCGCAAGAATCCTGCAATCTTAAAGTGATTGTCGAATTTGTACGTCAAGTTAACATCTCCCACCAGGTGGTTACGGTTGGTAACGTTACTGATGTTATCAAAATAAGAGTAATGGTCAAACCAGTAGTTAGGTCTCAGGAAAGAAGAGGCATTCGTACTTGGCAAGCCATTGATACCATTACCATCATTCAGGTTCCAGGAAGGCAACACACCATCCGGTGTTCTGTAACTCCTGAATTCTTTCAGAATATTCATATCCAGTTCCCTGTGGAACCATTGGCTGAAACCACCTGATGAGTTGTTTCCGTAAGTATCGTCAAATTCACCTGTTATTTTCTCATTGGTGTAGTTAAAGTCCAACCCGATCGTAAAATGCTTATTCAAATCATACGATGCGGTAGATGAAATATAGTTTTTCATCCGGCTGGTACTTGGTAAAAGACCTGTCTGGTTAATATTGGTATAAGACATCCGGAAATTGAATCCTTCGCCTGCCCTTGATAAATTCACAGTATTTTGATATTCGGCAGCTCCATTACCATTCCAGAATTGCCTGATATTGTTAGGCTGAGCGGTGAGCTTGGCTGTTTTATCAGAATATTGTGTACCCGGATACCATGCATACCATGGAATGTACTCCTGTCCGGCAATACGTGGTCCCCATGAAGCATCATCATTATACAAGTGGTAAAATTTACCATCAAGCGCTTTCCATTCAGCAGGCATAGAAGCATCCCAGGTATATTTCTGGAATTCCTGCCCTGAAGTTCCTGAACCTAACCATGCACCACCAGCATAATCGTTCTGATAACGTGGCAACAGGCCAACTTTGTCAAATACCACTGTTGAAGTCACATCCACACCAATACCAGCTCCCTTGGTTCCTTTTTTAGTTGTTACCATAATAACACCCGCTTCCGCTCTTTGTCCGTATAACGCAGTAGCAGTAGGTCCTTTCAGCACCTGTATGTCTGCAACATCATCCGGGTTAATATCATTTGAGTTTACCGGTGTTCCGTCAAGCACATATAAAGGAGACAGATCACCAAAACCCGTAACGCCTCTCAGCCTTACAGTTCCGGTTGAACCCAGTTTAGCGCCTGATTCTGAACGAACCTGTACACCCGCGATCTTTCCAGCCAATGCATTGTTTACGTCTGTAATTCTTGTAGTAGTTAACTTATCACCCTTAATACCCTGTATGGCATAAGATAAGTTATCTGCTTTTCTTTTAATGTTTAACGCAGTCGTTACCACCACTTCATCAAGATCTGCGCTTGTTTTAGAAAGTGACGCACTAAGCGTATTTCCGGTTACTTTAAAATCTCTTGTTCCAAAACCAACTGAACTTACTGTCAGTGTCACACTTCCGGACGCTCTTACTGAAAAATTTCCCGCTGCATCTGCTGAGGTTCCTTGTTTTGAACCTTTCACTACAACTGTTGCAAAAGGGATAGCGGCACCCTTGTCATCCAGCACTTTTCCAGTAATCGTACGTACTTGGGCTATTGCAGAGAGGCAAAAAAGGATTGCAAAGCCAAACAATAATAACGTTTTTCTCATGTCACTTTTATTTTTGAGGTGTGAAAATACGGGTTTAAGGTATCTATCAAAAAAATTTTTTAATAAATCGTTAATTTATTTCAAACCCTGTATTTCAAGGACAAGCGGTATTATCCTTCCGCTGCATAATTTTTTAGTTTATTTTTTTACTGATTAGAAAAGTCAAAGCTATCTTTGTTTTATGTTGATTTTAGATGGAAAAACTGCCTCAAATGAAATAAAAACAGAATTAAAGGCAATTGTTCAACAATTCGTTCTGGAAGGTAAGCGCAGTCCTCATCTTGCGGCGATCCTTATAGGCAAAAACAGTGCCAGTGAAACTTACGTTGCCAGTAAAGTAAAAAATTGTGAAGAGATTGGGTTCCGTTCCACACTTATTAGGTTTGACGAGAACGTTGCCGAATCCGAGTTGCTACAGGCCATCGCTTTTTTGAATGCAGACCCGGAGGTAGATGGGATCCTGGTTCAGTTACCCCTCCCCAAACACATTTCGGAGCAAAAAGTCATCGAAGCAATCAGCCCGCTGAAAGATGTAGATGGTTTTCACCCGGTCAGTGTTGGTAAACTCGTTCAGGGACTGCCCACATTCATACCCGCAACCCCCTATGGCATCATGCTGATGCTCGAGCATTTCTCGATAGAAACGAAAGGAAAACATGCGGTTGTTATCGGCAGAAGTAATATCGTAGGCCGGCCCATGAGTATCCTGCTTAGCAGTAACCTGAAACGAGGCAATTGTACCGTTACCCTCTGCCATTCGCATACACCCAACCTGAAGGAGATCTGTTTACAGGCCGATCTACTGGTTGCCGCTTTGGGTAAACCTGAATTTGTTAAAGCAGATATGGTAAAAGAAGGCGCCATCGTAATAGATGTAGGTATTAGCCGTGTTGACGACCCTACGGCTAAAAAAGGGTACCGTATCAAAGGCGATGTGGCTTTTGCTGAAGTTGCCCCCAAAACCGCCGCTATTACTCCCGTACCCGGCGGCGTTGGCCTGATGACGATTGCGGGACTATTAAAAAATACACTACAGGCATATACGAACAGTTTATAGTCTATGGTTTGGGGTTTACAGTTGTTTGGCGTTATTGGAACAATTGTAAACTGTGAACGGTGATGTAGATAATACAATTTAAATATAAGTTTCATGTTAACACAACCTGTTCTCACAACGCTTCCGGTAATGGAATCCTTCTATACCCTGCAGGGCGAAGGCTTTCACCAGGGACGCGCGGCCTATTTTATCAGGCTGGGTGGGTGTGATGTGGGTTGCTTCTGGTGCGATGTGAAAGACAGTTGGGATGCTGCAAAGCATCCGCAGGTAAGTATCGAAACCATTGTGCAAGAAGCTAAAAAATACCCTGGCCGCCTGGCAGTGATCACTGGTGGCGAACCGCTTATGCATGATCTTACCGCATTAACTGCACAATTGCAGGAAGCGGGGTTTGAGACCAATATCGAAACGTCCGGTTCATCGCCCTTAAGTGGTAACTGGAACTGGATCTGCCTATCCCCGAAAAAATTCAAAGTTCCCGAACCAGCAATCATTCCGCTGGCGCATGAATTAAAGGTGGTGGTATATAATAAGCATGACCTCGAATGGGCTGAAAGCTTTGCGGGGCAGGTAAACGCCGCCTGCAAACTGTACCTGCAGCCGGAATGGGACAAAGCCGCCGAGGTAACGCCCCTCCTGATCGAATACATCAAGGCCCATCCGGAATGGGAACTGAGTTTGCAGGTACATAAGTATATAGGAGTACCGTAGGGCGGTTTATGGTTTGGGGTTTAGACGCTATGGTTTGGAGTTTGGGGTTGTGGGGGGCAACTTTAACATGTTTTCGTTTCTGTTTTTTCCGAACTTGGCAGCATAGATCGTTTTATGAAAATATTTTTTGTTTTTCTTCTCGCGGGCTTTATCAGCATGGGGTATGCGCAGGTGTATTATCCTGAAAAAGTAAACAGCAAAACAGTTAAATTATATGAGAAGGCGCTGGATCTGCTGAAGGATAACCAGATCAAAGAAGCTACGCCGCTGCTGGCACAATGCATTAAAGAAGACAGCAATTTTGTTGATGCATACCTATCACTGGCCGGGGCCTTTGGCGAGCTAAAGAGATACCCGCAATCGATCTCCCTGTATGAAAAAGCGCGGCGCAAAGACACCGCTTATTTTGTTATCTATAATCTTCCTTATTCGATTAACCTGGCCGGGTTGGGAAAATTTGATGAGGCGCTGAAAGCCGTACAGGCGTTTTTAGCCTATCCCAGGCTGAATGAAAGAAGCATTAAGAGTGCGCAATACCGGAAAAGATGCTATGAGTTTGCCATTGCCTATGCATCAAAACATCCCGGAACAAATTATGCATTCTCGCCGGTAAACCTCGGTGATAGTGTGAATACCGCGGAATCTGAATACTACCCTTCTGTTACGGTTACCGACAGCTTACTCGTATTCACAAGACATGGTGAGCATGGAAGAGAGGATTTTGTGGAGAGCCGTATCAGCAAAAACGGTTTTTCGGCCTGGAAGATTATCGACGGCGATATTAATATAGAACCCAAAAAAGGAGCCATCACCGTTTCACAGGATGGAGAATGGATGTTATTTGCAGGACAGCTGATGGACCAGGCGTATAAAAGTTTTGATATTTATATTTCCTATTACACACCCAAAGGATGGAGCGAACCCCAAAACCTTGGCCCCAACATAAATACTGAATTCTGGGAAAGCTCCCCCTCTATCAGTCCCGATAAAAGAGCTTTGTATTTCAGCAGTAACCGTCCCGGGGGCAGTGGCGGCGCCGATCTCTATGTAAGCTATCGCATGCCGAATGGCAAATGGGGGCCCGCTGAAAATATGGGGCCCTCCGTAAATACCGCAGGCGATGAATTGGCGCCTTTTATTCATGCCGATAACCAGACACTCTATTATACATCCGACGGGCTGCCGGGCTATGGCGGTTCCGATCTGTTTGTTATGCGCAAGAACAGCAAAGGTGAATGGGGTACCCCTGAAAATTTAGGTTACCCGATCAATACTATTGAGAATGAAGGGAGCCTCGCAGTTTCTGCAGATGGGCTCACGGCGTATTATGCCAGCGACCGCAGTGACTCGCGTGGCGGACTGGACATCTATAAGTTTTCCATGCGGCCCGATATCCGTCCTTACCGCACCCTGTATGTGAAGGGGAAAGTGATGGATAAGAAAACAGGTAAGAACCTTCCTTCGTATGTTGAGCTGACCGATAACAGTAATAATAAAGCATTAATGAAGATCCAGACCGATGAGGTGGGAGATTATTTTATCACTTTGCCAACCGGTAACGATTATACTTTTACGGTTAACCGCAAAGGATATCTTTTCTACAGCGAATTAATGGAACTCGGCAAAAAAGATGCAGACAGTGTTTATAAAAAGGATATCTACCTGCAACCTGTAGAACTGAATGCCAGCGTTACTTTTCATAATATCCAGTTTACCACCAATTCTTACCAGCTACCCAATGCTGCAATGATCGAACTGGAAAAATTAGTACAGGTTTTAACCGAAAATCCCTCACTGAAAGTGGAGATAGGCGGCCATACAGATAATGTGGGTAAAGCCGAAGACAATCTTGCGCTCTCTACCAACCGTGCAAAAACTATTGTCGATTTCCTCGTCACCCGCAATATCAGTATCAACCGTTTAACCTTTAAAGGATACGGATCCACAAAACCCATTGCAGACAATACCACAGAACAGGGCCGTGCACAAAACCGCAGAACCGCATTTACTATTACCGGACTGTAAAGCGTATAAACACCTAATCTATCGTTCCTCTTTTTTGCAGAGATTGAGGCTGTATGAAAGAGGAATTGTTTTACCGCATTGCCTTAACCATGATCCCTGATCTCGGGCCCGTTCGTGTGAAGGCGCTGATCGACCATTTCGGGAATGCTTCCGCTGTATTCAGGGCAGGAAAAAAAGAGATCGCTGCCATAGAAACCATGGGTCTGATATGTGCAAAAAAGATAAAAGAATGGAATGATTTTGAAACGGTTGAAAAGGAGATCGTTTTTATTGACAAATACCAGGTACAGGTATTATTTATCACGGACAAACAATATCCCAAACGTCTTTTACATTGCTATGATCCGCCATCGCTTTTGTACTACCATGGAAACGCCGATCTTAACCAGGCAAGGATCATCAGCATTATCGGTACACGCAACCATACCGGGTATGGTAAACAGGTAACAGAAGATCTTGTTAACGGCCTGCAAACACAAAATGTTTTGATCGTTAGCGGTCTCGCTTTTGGTATTGATGCCATTGCACATAAAACCGCTTTGCAATATGCCATCCCTACCATTGGCGTATTGGCTCATGGCCTGGATATCCTGTATCCTTCGCAACACAGGGCATTGGCAAAAGATATGTTGTTACAGGGAGGTCTGTTAACCGAATTCGGTATGTGTACACAGCCTGATAAACATAATTTCCCAAAACGCAACAGGATCGTGGCAGGGATGTCAGACGCCACCATCGTTATTGAAACCGCCGTAAAAGGAGGAAGCATGATCACCGCGGAACTGGCACACAATTATAACCGCGATCTTTTTGCCGTTCCGGGAAAAGTTACCGATCCAAAGAGTAGTGGTTGCCTCAGGCTCATTCAACAGAATAAGGCTACGCTATTTACAGGTGTAGATGAATTCATTGCTTCCATGGGATGGCTCGAAAAGAAAAAACAAGTAAAAAAACAGAAGGAACTGTTTATTGAACTGTCAAATGAAGAACAGGCCGTGATGGCGCTGCTCGGGCAAACAGACAGTATGCCTGTGGATGATCTGTACCTGAAAAGCGGCCTGAGCAGCAGCAACCTCGCTGCAGTGATCCTGAACCTTGAAATGCAGAACCTGATCCGCTCACTACCCGGAAAAATGTATAGCCTGGCTTAATGTCGTTTTTCACACAGTCTTATTCATCATATAACAGCAGACTCTCTGTTAAACGTTTATTTTGTTTTCTCCAGATGATGAGCAGGATCATGGCGATCAGCCCCAGCAGCGCCGGTAGCATAAATGCGTATATAAAATTCTCCACATGGTTGTTATACACCCATGCCGAGAATATGGCGCCGCTTCCGATACCCAGTTCCAGGGCGATATAAACGGAAGCAACCGCTTTACCCCTGTTCTCAATATGGCAGAGATCTACCGTCCACGCGGTTAATGTGGGGCCGTTCATTCCCAGGCTCAGTCCGAAAACAGCTGCGCCCGTAATCACCAGTACGGGTGTATGGGCAAACGATAAAACGACCATGGAGAGTACAAGTACCAGCGAAGAAAATACCATCACAATCACCCGCCCATGCCTGTCTGATGTTTTTCCTGCCATGATCCTCACCAGTAAAGAAGTCACGGTATAGCAGGTATAAAAAAATCCTTTATTATGCATACCCACCGATTCGCTGAGGTCGGGTGCGAGGGTAAGTACCGAGCCTAAAGAAAATGCCAGTAAGACCATAATCAAAGCGGGTTTGACAGCGGTACGCTCAAATATTTCTGACCTTTTGATCCGGATGATATTGAACCTGAACTTTTCAGGGCTGGCAAGGGTTTCCCGTATATTATACAAAATGATCACAGAGCCCAGGGCAAAGAATGCCGATACAACAAACATCGCATTATACGAAAAATGGGTTACACAATAACTGCCCACGATCGGCCCAATAGAAGCACCTGTTGTGTAACCGATGGCCAATGCGCCAAGCGCCTCACCCCTTCGCGATTCATGTACCACATCCGCCCCATAAGCAGAAGTAGCGGTTGGTTTAAAGCCTGTTGAGAATCCATGGAAAAAACGCAGTAATAAAAAACCGGTTACCGTTGTGAGTACAGGATATAACAGGCTGCATACCACGCAAACCAGCGAGCCGAAGATCATCACCGGTACCCGGCCTATCGTATCGGTGAGCTTGCCACTGAAGGGTCGCGAGATCCCTGCCATTAAGGTAAATAGAGCGATGATCAACCCTTTGTATTCAGCACCGCCTAATTGGGTGAGGTAGGCCGGTAACTCCGGTATCATCATACTAAAACTCGCTGAAAACAAAAAATTACTCACGCACAGGAGCCCAAACTGGAAATTAAAATACGGGGTCGCTGCTCCGGGAGAAATTTTTGTCATCAGGGCAAAAATACAATCATATTAAAATCCACGCAATCTGCAATCCGAAAAAGTTTTGGACTGAATTTACCGCCTACCCTATCTTTGCACATGGCAACAAGAAATAATTCTCCCCGTATCAAGTCCGCTCAATCAAGATTGTTTGGTGAAGGCCTCACCTACGATGATGTATTGTTAATGCCTGCGTTCAGCCAGGTACTCCCCCGCGAAGTGGATATCCGTTCCCATCTTACCAAAGACATTATTTTAAATATTCCTATGCTGTCGGCCGCTATGGATACCGTTACCGAAGCCAGCCTGGCAATCGCATTGGCGAGAGAAGGCGGTTTGGGTATCCTGCATAAGAACATGAGCATCGAGCGCCAGGCAGAACAGGTGAGGAAGGTGAAAAGAAGCGAAAGCGGTATGATCATTGATCCCATCACGTTATTGGTGAACGCCACCATCGGCGACGCGCTGAAACTGATGAAAGATAACCGCATCGGCGGCATTCCTATTGTTGACAAGGATCAGAAACTGGTAGGCATCCTCACTAACCGTGACCTGCGTTTTGAACACGATAAGAACCGTAAGGTGAGTGAAGTAATGACCAAAGAAAACCTCGTGATCGCACCCGAAGGAACCGATCTGAAAAAAGCAGAAAAAATATTACGCCAGTATAAGATCGAAAAATTACCTGTTGTGAGTAAACAGGGTAAACTGATAGGCCTGATCACCTACCGCGATATCATGCAGATCCGCAATTATCCCAATGCAGGTAAAGATGGTTTGGGAAGATTACTGGTTGGCGCCGCATTGGGTATTACGAACGACCTGATGGACCGTGCCGCTGCGTTGCAATATGTGGGTGTTGACGTAGTAACGCTCGATAGTGCGCATGGCCACAGCAAAGGTGTGATCGAGGCATTAAAGGCCCTGCGGAAGAATTTTAAAAAATTGCAGATCATTGCCGGAAATGTAGGTACGGCTGCCGGCGCAAAAGCCCTGGCAGATGCCGGCGCCGATTGTGTGAAAGTAGGGATCGGGCCTGGCTCTATCTGTACCACCCGTATCGTGGCAGGCGCAGGGGTTCCGCAACTGACCGCAGTAATGGAAGCAAGCCATGCAATAAAAGCAAGGGGCATACCCGTGATCGCCGATGGAGGGATCCGGTACACAGGTGATATGGTAAAAGCATTGGCCGCAGGCGCCAACGTGGTCATGATGGGCAGTGTATTTGCAGGCGTGGAAGAAAGCCCCGGTGATACCATTATTTATGAAGGAAGAAAATTCAAAGAATACCGCGGGATGGGTAGCCTTGGCGCCATGAGCCAGGGAAGCGGCGATCGCTATTTCCAGGATGTGGAAGACGATATCAAAAAATTTGTTCCCGAAGGTATTGAGGGTCGCGTGGCCTATAAAGGAAGCCTTACTGAGATCGTTTACCAGTATGTTGGTGGTTTACGCGCAGGCATGGGTTATTGCGGGGCTAAGGATATCAAGACGTTACAGCAGGCCACTTTTGTACAGATTACCAATGCAGGTATGAAAGAAAGCCATGCGCACGATGTAGACATCACCAAGGAATCGCCTAACTATAGCAGGAAATAAATTTGCCTTCCCTTGAAAAGAATCCAACTCGCCGGTTTAAGTCTTCTCTCAGGTGTGTTATTGTTCGCTGCCTGGCCAGTATCTCCTTTAACCCTGCTGATCTTTATTGCATGGGTACCTGTTCTGTGGATCGCTGATGCGGTTGTTAAACCGAATGTTTTTTTCGGGTATACTTATCTCAGCATTTTGATATGGAACACCGGCACAACCTGGTGGATGTGGAACTCTACAGATATTGGCACCATCGCGGCCATTACCGCTATCAGCTTTTTGATGAGCCTTCCCTGGTGGGGATACCACCAACTCAGGAAACGCTATGGTAAACGGGTAGGTTATGTTTCCTTGGTTGCGTTTTCGATGTGTTTTGAATATATTAACCTTAACTGTCAGCTGAGCTGGCCCTGGCTAACCCTGGGCAATGTATTTGCTTCGCACCCCGATTGGGTACAGTGGTATGAATATACAGGCGTAAGCGGAGGCACATTAATCGTGCTGGTTGCTAACCTGGTTTTTTACGAGTTGTTAATTTCCTACAGAACAAAATTGGCGGGAACAAAACTGGTCACGCTATGCGGGGTCCTTATCCTGCTTCCCATTCTTTCGTTTATTGCGTTTACCTATCACTATTCGCGACCGGTTGAAACATCACCAGTTCACCAGGTAGTGATCGTGCAGCCCAATATTGATCCCTACATAAAATTTGATGCGGCAAATATCCCCGTCGATATTAATCGGCTGATCCGTTTATCGGAACAAGCGGCTGATTCGGCTACAAGGTTAATTATCTGGCCCGAAACAGCCATGAGCAGTAAAGACTGGCAGGATAAAGTTTCCGTCAATCCATTTTACCGCGATATTTTCCAGATGATGGCGCGCTATCCCACAACATGTTTGGTATCAGGTATCGAGACAATGAAATTTTATGGAAAAAACAAATTAACCTCCACCGCCAATAAGACCGTGCAGGACGATTATTACGACGATTTTAATACATCGGTAATGATACATGCTGCTGATCCGTTACAATTTTACAACAAGAGCAAATTGGTTCCTGGCGTAGAGTCAACCCCCGCTTTTCTTAGTTTTATGTCGCCCGTCTTTGAAAAATTTGGGGGTACCGCAGGCGGCTATGGCAGGTCCGATGAATCTGCTGTTTTTACCCTTCCCGGCAGCAGTTTTACGGTTGCACCCATCATCTGCTACGAAAGCATCTATGGAGAATATGTGAGCAGTTACGTACAGAAAGGCGCTACGCTGCTTACCATCATGACCAATGATGGCTGGTGGGGTAATACGCCCGGCCACAAACAACATTTACAATACGCCAGGCTACGCGCCATTGAAACCAGGAGATGGGTGGCCCGAAGCGCTAACACGGGTATTTCGGCGGTAATTGATGCGGATGGCAAGATCCTGGAAACGAAACCATGGGATACTGCCGCTGTGATCAAATACAATATCCCTGTTTTAACCGGTATCACTTTTTATGTACGATATGGAGATTACTTATACAGGATCGCTACCGCGCTTGCGGTGCTGCTGCTGCTATGGCATAGCATACAACTCATTAAAAAAAGATTTTTTTCACGCGCATCCTAGTCAATGCTCAAAACTTTTTTATACCGGTCCGTACAGGTCTCTTACACCGTAACCGGGAAAGGTAAAGCCGTTGTTCTGCTACATGGTTTTGGCGAAGACAGGCATGTATGGGACGAACAGGTGAATTTTCTGCAAGAACATTGTTTGGTGATCGTGCCTGACCTGCCGGGATCGGGAGAGTCTGGCATGATACCCGGTGCAGATATTTCAATGGAAGATCATGCAGATTGTCTACACGCATTACTGCAGCACGAGCAGATCTCATCGTGTATTCTGATGGGTCATAGCATGGGGGGATATATCACACTTGCCTTCGCTGCCAAATATCCATCTGCATTGTACTCGTTCGGACTGATCCATTCAACCGCTTTTGCCGATAGCGAAGAGAAAAAGAAAAATCGCGAAAAAGCCATTGCCTTTATGGAGGAGCATGGCGGGTATGCGTTTTTAAAAACGAGCATTCCGGGCCTGTTTGGGAACCGTTTTAAAGAAGAACACCCCGAAAAAGTGGCCGCCTTGGTAGAAGCCTCAGCCCATTTCAGGAAAGAGGCGCTGCAGCAATATTACCGGGCCATGATGAAACGACCCGATGCCGCAACCGTATTAAAAAGCAACCCCCTGCCTGTATTATTCGTTATGGGTACAGAAGACATTGCCGCCCCTATACAGGATGTATTACAACAGGCGCACCTGCCCAACAAATCGTATATTCATGTATTAACCGGTGTGGGACACATGGGTATGTGGGAGGAACCCGGTTTATTGAATGGGTTCCTGCTTGATTTTATTAACTCCTAATTAAAACAAGTATGAAGAAATGGTTATGCATAGTTACCATTCTTCTTTTTTCCCTGCCTGCTTTCGCAAGACATGTGGCAGGTGGTGAATTGTTTTATGAATATATAGGGGCCGGGCCGGTCACCGGTGGCACACCCACAAGTATTTACCGAATTACACTCCGTTTATTTCGTGATTGCGCCTCTTCCGGGCCACTACTGGAAAATGAAGGGGTGGTAGTGGGTATTTACAGTAGTGGCGCGTTATACGCCTCACTTGCCTTGCCGATCGCATCGCCGGTCACGACTATTTCGCTGAATACGGGCGCTTTTCCATGCCTGGCAGGAAATGTAAGTGTGTGTTATCAAATGGCCATCTATTCGGCAACCATTACATTGCCTGAAACCTCGGCGGGTTATATTTTATCCAGATCCAGTTGCTGCAGGGTTGATCAGATCTCGAACCTGTCTGTTAAAACCAGTGTCGGCAGCAATTATATAACACAGATACCGGGAACAGCCACATTGCCATCGGGACATAACAGCAGTCCGCAGTTCTTTATAAAGGATACCGCGCTTGTTTGTGCCAATAAACGCTTCTCGCTCGATTTCGGCGCAGGCGATCCGGAAAATGATTCACTTAGTTTCGCGCTTTGCGATGCGTACACTTCTGCAAGCGCCGGCAATAACGCACCGCCCTCTTCGGCACTCTCTTTGGATCCGCTGCCGTATATCTTTCCTTATAATGGCAACTATCCGTTAGGAGCCGGTGTTACCATCAATCCCAAAACGGGTATCATCAGTGGTATCGCCCCTCCACAGGGATCTTACGTGGTAAACGTATGTATTACCGAATGGCGGAATGGGAGAGCTTTTGCGGAACACCGGAAAGATTTTATTTTAAAAGTGCAGGACTGCAATTTTATCGAAGCGGATCTTCCGGAAAAAATCGTCCAGTGTAATGACTTCACCGTACATTTTGAAAACCAGTCAACCTCTTCTGCTATCACTTCTTACCTATGGGATTTTGGCAACGAAGTACTTTCTTCCAAACCCACCGTTGATTATACCTATGCAGATACAGGCAGGTATATAGCGAGGCTTACAGTAACCGGTCCGAGAGGATGTATTGGATCAGACAGCATGCTGGTATTGGTTTACCCGGGTTTCAAGCCCGGTTTCAAAATCACCGGCAGCTGCTACCAGAATCCGTTCCTGTTTACAGACAGTACCAAATCAACTTATGGCCTGGTGAACAGCTGGCGCTGGGATTTTGGGGATGATACGACCCAGGCAGATACATCAATTATTAAAAATCCAAAATATACGTACGGATTTCCTTCCACGAAGAATGTGGGCCTGGTAGTGACCAATACCAAAGGCTGCATAGATAGTTTGCATCAGTCGCTTGACGTAAGCGCCAAGCCGCTGCTGCAGCTTCCTTTTAAGGATACATTGATCTGCAGCATAGATACCCTGTCGATACCGGTACCAAATAATCCCGGCGATTTTTCCTGGCTGCCCAATAAGGATATCCTGTATGCCAATACTTCCAGCCCGCTTGTGTTCCCGAAAAAAAGCACGCAGTATTTTGTTAAGGTAACGGATAAGGGATGTATCAGTTTAGATACGCTCACGGTAAATGTGCTTGACTTTATTAAAGTAAATGCCGGCAATGATTCTACCATTTGTGCTACCGATACCATCCGTTTGAGTGCTGTAAGCGAGGCATTGAGTTACCAGTGGACCACTTCAACCGGCGTTGTTGTTGCCGGCAGTAAATCCCCGCTGGTACAGCCACTTGTTAATACCCAGTATTATGTAACCGCTAATCTTGGAAAATGCCAGGCGCGTGATACCGTGCTGATCAAAATAGTACCCTATCCCTTTGCCAATGCGGGGCCTGATGCGGCTATCTGTTTTGGAGAAAAGATACAGCTGAACAGTAGTATCAAAGCGTCCTCGCTGCAATGGACCCCGTCCGGTTCTTTGTCGGATGCCACTACGGGCAATCCTATCGCTACCCCTTCAAGAACAACGATGTATATTCTACGGGTGAGCGATACCCTGGGTTGTAACAAACCCGTTTCGGATAGTGTGCTTATAACGGTTACTCCGCCGGTTCCGGCCAATGCGGGACGGGATACCTCGATCCTGGTAAATCAGCCGGTACAATTAAACGCGACCGGCGGCAACCGGTATATATGGACCCCTGAAACAGGCTTAAGCAACCCAACCATTTCCAACCCGGTTGTTACACTGGACGAGCGGTTCGGGTCTGTGAACTACCGGGTACGGGTATATGGAGACAACGGCTGTTATGCAGAAGATGATATCCTGGTAAGGGTATTTAAAACCGGGCCCGATATCTTTGTACCTTCTGCCTTTACCCCCAATGGCGATGGAAAAAATGATGTGCTGAAACCGGTTACCGTAGGGATCTCTGTTCTGAAATACTTCAGCGTTTACAATCGCTGGGGACAGTTGCTATTTACCACAGCCGAGTTTGGGAAAGGCTGGGATGGAAGTTTTGGCAACGTACAACAACCGGCCAGCACCTACGTTTATATCACGGAAGGGGTGGATTACCTGGGTAAAACGGTATACAGGAAAGGAACAACCGTACTTATCCGCTGATTATTCCCTTTCTTCCCGGGTCAAAGCAGCAAACCGGCCCGTTATTTTCTCTATTACGGGTGGGTGTTCGGATACCTGTGACAGTATTTTTTGGGCAGACCTATTTGCATATGAAGCTTTTTTGTACCTGTTTGGTGATATTTTTTTTCTCGCAGTCCGTTTTGGCCAATCACCTGAAGGGCGGATGGATACAATATGAGTACCTGGGACCGGGAGCAGCAGCCAATACCTCCAGCTACCGGATCACCGTAAGACAGTACCTGGATTGCAATTCCACCGCGGCCCAACGGGATGCAAACGTGTTTTTAGGGATATTTGATGCCGCCACCAATCAAGCGGTTTCCATCGTTTCTCCGCGCACTATCCCTCTTTCGGGTTCAGACAATCCTAATAAAACAACATACAGCCCCTGTATCAGTTCCCCACCGCCGGTCTGCTATTTTATTGACAGGTATACCACCACGGTTGACCTGCCTAATAATATCGCAGGGTATATACTTACTGTACAGAGATGCTGTCGGATCACGGGTATCGTTAACGTAAATGGCAACTCGAGTACTATCGGTGTGAGTTATACCAACCGTATACCGGGAACGATCAATGGGGTTGACTATTCGAAAAACTCCAGCCCCGCTTTTGCGCAAAAAGATACGGCTATTGTCTGCTATAGTTCGCCCTTTACTTTCGACTTCAGTGCAACGGATGCAGATGGAGATTCACTGGCTTATGTTTTCTGCGACGGGTTGGTGGGTGGCGATAATACGGCAGGTGGCGCACAGCCAGATCCGCCGGCGAATCCTCCTTATAACGCCGTTCCTTATTCAACTTCTTTCAGTGGTTCATCGCCTATGGGATCAACAGTGACCATTGATCCGAGAACAGGTATCATTTCGGGTATCGCGCCTTCTATAACAGGGGATTATGTGGTAGCAGTTTGTGCCAATGAGTTCAGGAACGGGATACTTATCGGCACTACCAAAAAAGAGATCCATATCAAGGTAGCCAACTGTTCTATTTCGGCAGCGGCCCTTAAGCCGGGTTATATGACCTGTAACGGAACTACGTTAACTTTTCAGAATGAATCGCCCAATTCAACGGTAACTTCTTATTTATGGGATTTTGGTGTGCAGGGTATCACTACCGACACTTCCACGCAGGCACAACCTACCTACGATTATCTGAAGAGCGGCAAAGACAGCGGTACCTTTACGGTAAAACTGGTGGTGGCTTCTTCCAATGGCTGCAAGGATTCCGCAACTTCTAAAGTGAGTGTTTATCCTGGATTCGTGCCTGATTTTAAAACCACCGGTACCTGCTTTTTAAATGCCTATACATTCACAGATATTACCACGACCAAGTATGGTACCGTAAACAGCTGGCGATGGGATTTTGGCGATTCCACTACACTGGCCGATACCGCCCGCAGCAAAGATTCTGCATGGACATACGCTGCACCTGTGAGTACAACAGTAAAACTGGTGGTAGCTAATAGTGAAGGGTGTATTGATACAGTTATTAAAGCAGTAGTAATACTCGATAAACCTTCGCTGGCGCTGGCTTTCAAAGACACCCTGATCTGCAGCAATGATACGCTTTCACTAAAGGCCAATATCAATAGCGGAACTATTAACTGGACGGTCTCGCCCGGACCCAACCAGGCACGGATACAGAACAGTAACAGTTCCCAACCAGTGGTTTTCCCGAGAGACAGCACTACGTACTATGCGTTTGTAAACGACAATGGATGTGCAAACATGGATTCTGTGCGGGTCAATGTTTTACAATATATTTCTGTAAATGCCGGGGTGGATACCGGGGTCTGCCGAACAGATACCTTCCGGCTCAGCCCCATCAGTTACGCACTCAGTTACCGGTGGACCGCTTCTACAGGCGAAGTTGTTCAAAACATCAAACGCCCGCTGATACAGCCACTGGTGAATACTTCCTATTTTGTTCTTGCCAACCTGGGTAAGTGCCAGGCAAGGGATACCGTATCGGTAAAAGTATCTCCCTATCCTACCGCTGTATTGGGTAATGACACAACCATTTGTTTTGGTAACCGCGTACAATTGAATGCCCGTATAACGGGTTCTGTTTTCACCTGGAGCCCTGTTCTTTCCTTATCCAATGAAAATACACTCACTCCCCTGGCGGGGCCGTCGAAAACAACAAGCTATATTCTCACGGTATACGACACATCAGGTTGTCCTAAACCGGTTAGCGATACACTGCTGATTACAGTAGTGCCTCCTATAAATGCTTATGCGGGTAAGGATACGACGGTATTGCCTGATGTACCCGTTCAGTTAAATGCAAGCGGGGGCAGTGCCTACCTGTGGAGCCCGGCTACCGGGTTAAGCGCGGTTGATATTCCCAACCCGGTTGTTACTTTGAACGGCAGTATCGATTCAATAACCTATACGGTCAGTGTATCTTCAGGCGGGTGCTATGCAGTTGATCAGGTAGTTGTGAGGGTATATAAAGATGGCCCGGATATTCTGGTACCCTCTGCTTTTACACCTAACGGGGATGGCAAAAATGATATCGCCCGCCCCATCACTATCGGTATCAGCCGGCTGCATTACTTTACCATTTACAACCGCTGGGGCGAGCCCGTATTCAGCACAACCGAGATCGGTAAGGGATGGGACGGAATCTTCAAGGGTGCAGAACAGCCCAGCGGTACCTATGTTTACCAGGCAGAAGGAACGGATTACCTCGGCAAAAACGTTTTCAGGAAAGGGACCATTGTATTGATACGGTAAATCGCCCTAATTTCGTTCACTTACTGAAATGCTTATGAACAGGATCATTTTAATTACCGGCGCTACCTCAGGTTTTGGCAAAGCAATTGCAGAAAAATTTGCCGCCGAAGGATGGAACTGTATTGTTACCGGCAGGAGAAAAGAACGCCTGCTTGCTTTTGCGGAAGAATTAAAAGCCCGTTACCAGATACAAACCCTTCCCCTGGTATTTGATGTACAGAACAGGAAGGAGGTGTTTACCGCCCTTGAGAACCTGCCTGCCCAATGGCAGGCAATAGATATACTGGTGAACAATGCCGGGCTTGCCCTGGGAAGGGACAGTTTTGAAAATGCAGATCTTGACGACTGGGATACCATGATGGATACCAATGTAAAAGGTATGATGTATGTGACAAAAGCTGTGCTGCCCTATATGACCGAAAGAAAAAAAGGACAGATCATTAACATGGGTTCCGTTGCCGGAAAAGAAGTGTACAAGGATGGGAATGGATATTGTGCCAGTAAATATGCCGTGGATGCATTGAGTAAATCGATGCGTATTGATCTGCTGCCTCACCGCATCAAAGTAACCGCCATACACCCGGGCGCTGCTGAAACAGAATTTGCGATCGTTCGTTTTAAAGGGGATTCGTCCAAAGCCAAACAGGTATACGAAGGCTTTACCCCCTTACACGCAAACGATATTGCGGATATCGCTTATTATTGCGCCACC
>JANXRX010000068.1 GCA_025352905.1 Bacteroidota bacterium
CCACCAATATCACATAAGGTCTTTTCCCTTCGGGGATGCTGAAGTCTTTGTAGGCGTTCTCAGGCGCATCTACCAGTATGGCTTCTATTTCTTCCTGTAACAGCTTATTCAGTTCACCTGTACCAAGGTATTTATCCTGTTTTGCCCTCTTCTCTATCCGTTCAATGATCTTGATGGTGGTTTCGATACCTACGTCAGCGCCTACCAATGCTTCTTCCAGGTTATCCAGCACTTCTTCATCTACGGTGCTTTTACCTGCGACCGCTTTGGAGATCTTTGCAAAAAATCCTTCCTTGGTCTGCTGAAGACCCTCGTCAAGACTTTGTTTTTCTTCTTTGCCGAATAATTTTCCGAGGAAACTCATGGTTAAATAATTTCTAAATTCTAAAATCTAAAAAAAAGTAGAATAGATATTAGAATTTAGTACTTAATGAAAAAAGCCTTCCTGTAATAGGAAAGCTTTTTGAATAATATTGATTAGACCCTGTTATTTTTCTGACAGGAAGTCCTTGATCTTATCCTTGTGTACGATCGCTTCTTTGAAGGTGTATGCGCCGGATTTAGGGCTGCGTACCGCTTTGATCACTTTTGTCCAGTTCTTTGCTTCTGACGCTGCTTTCTGGTCCTTGGTCTTGATAGCCGTTTTAGCTGCTTTTGCCATGATTATTTAATTTCTTTATGAACAGTTACTTTTTTCAAAATCGGGTTATACTTCTTTAACTCCACACGTTCGGGTGTGTTCTTCTTGTTTTTGGTAGTGATGTAACGGCTTGTACCGGCCAGACCTGTGGTCTTATGCTCTGTACATTCCAAAATCACCTGAACCCTGTTGCCTTTCCTTGCCATTGTATTAAGTGGTTTTCTTTGTTATAGTTAGATCTTTGAACCCTCTGCCCTCATTCCTTTGATCACGGAAGCCAAACCATTCTTGTTAATGGTCCGTAAAGCATCCGTAGATACTTTAATGCTTACCCAACGGTCTTCCTCCGCAAAAAAGAAACGCTTTTTCTGCAAATTGGGAAGGAAACGACGCTTGGTCTTGATGTTTGAGTGAGAAACACTGTTTCCGACAATGGGTTTTTTACCTGTAACCTGACATACTCTTGCCATGACGCTGAATTTTTTCCGATTTTTTTCGGGAGGCAAAGGTAAGGAAACCCGTCAAATTACCAATACGAAAACCGCTTTTTTTGAATATTTTCTTCACAATACCGGGATAAATAAGCAGTTGTAATCCCAAAAACAGGGTTATTCACATTAAAAACCAGGTTTTTCGGACTTTCAGATCAACTGCATTTTGGCAACCTTTGAGTCAACATGAACCGTATCGTGTTCAAAATCCAGTTTTACCCGCCATTTTTGCATGGTAGCTGCTCCTATAATAGCCTCTTCGCTTAGCCCGGGAACTACCAGAAACTCGTCACTTACCAAAACATCATTGATGTAAAATTCAAGACGGGTTACTTCTCTCACCTCGATCCGGCAATCCTCACTTGCCGTGGCAATCCATCTTGGCACAACCAGTGGTATGGCTATTTCTATCCCGGCTAAAAATTCGGGGCTGATGCAGGACAGGTTTGCGCCGCTGTCGAACAACGTATACAGTCTTTTCTCACCCTGCGAACCCTGGTATAATAAAGGAAGTTTAATAACTGACATATCCATGAATTTACATTCAATTTACGCAGACGGATATATCCAAAAGACAGGTTGCGGTAAATACGGGGTATAAGCCTATTCAACCAAACCAGTAAACTCCTAACTATATAATTCTTCCCTCAGATCCCTTACACGCTTGTCTTCCATGTACTCGTCAAAAGTCATTAACCGGTCGATAATCCCTTTGGGTGTCAATTCGATTACCCGGTTGGCCACGGTTTGCATAAAAGTATGGTCATGCGAGGTGATCATTACCACACCCGGAAAGGTCTGGCAGCCCTCATTAAAGCTCTGGATACTTTCCAGGTCGAGGTGATTGGTAGGCTGATCCAGTATTACCAGGTTGGGGTTCTGCAGCATCATCCGGCTTACCATACAACGCACTTTCTCTCCCCCGCTGAGTACATTCGTTTTCTTCTGTATATCATCCCCGCTGAACAGCATTTTACCCAGGAATCCGCGGATAAATGGTTCATCTGCATCCGTTACATGTGCCGGTACATACTGCCGCAGCCAGTCCATCAGCGTTAACCCCTCTGTAAAAAACTCCTGGTTCTCCTGTGGCAGGTAAGCCTTGGTGATCGTGGTTCCCCACTCAAATTTGCCCTTATCGGCCTCCATGTTACCATTGATGATCTCGAAGAAATCGGTTACCGCCAGCGGGTCGCGGCTCAGGAAAGCGATCTTCTCGCCTTTATTAATACTGAAATTCACTTTATCGAACAGCTTACGGCCATTCACGCTCTTGCTCAGGTGCTCCACATTCAGGATCTGGTTACCCACTTCACGCAATGGCTGGAAGATGATACCCGGGTATTTCCGGTTAGACGGCTCTATCTCCTCGATCACTAATTTTTCAAGGGCTTTTTTCCGGGAAGTGGCCTGCTTGCTTTTAGAGGCATTGGCAGAGAAACGGGCGATGAAGTCTAAGAGATCCTTGCGTTTATCCTCATTCTTTTTGTTCTTATCATTTATCTGGCGACTGATCAACTGCGAGGATTCATACCAAAAAGTATAGTTCCCTGTAAACACTTTGATCTTCGAGCGGTCCACATCCGCCACATGGGTACAGATCGTATCCAGGAAGTGACGGTCGTGGCTCACTACCAGTACAATATTTTCATAGTCAGCCAGGAAATTCTCCAGCCAACCGATCGTTTCAATGTCTAACCCGTTGGTAGGCTCATCCAATAATAAAATATCCGGGTTGCCAAACAGCGCCTGCGCCAGTAATACCCGTACTTTAAACGTACTGGGGAGGTCCTTCATCAGTCCCTGGTGCATTTCTTCTTTCACACCCAGGCTGCTTAATAAGCTGCCTGCATTGCTTTCTGCTTCATAACCGCCCATTTCACCAAATTCTCCTTCCAGTTCGCCGGCTTTCATGCCATCCTCTTCCGTAAAATCAGCCTTGGCATAAATGGCATCGCGCTCGTGCATTACTTCCCATAAACGTTTATGCCCCATCAATACCGTATTTAAAACGGTACACTCGTCAAATTCAAACTGGTTCTGTTTCAGAACCGCCATCCGCTCGCCCGGGCTGATCTCGATGGTGCCCTTGTTAGGCTCGATTTCGCCGCTCAGGATCTTTAAAAAAGTGGATTTCCCCGCACCATTGGCGCCGATCACGCCATAGCAATTGCCTTTGATGAAGTTGATATTGACTTCATCAAACAAAACCCGTTTGCCATATGCGAGGGTGATATTTCTTGCACTGATCATTTTCTTTGCCTGTTTTCGCGCGCAAAAGTACGGGATAATCAATTTGAAAATGTGGCAATTTGAAAATGGCTGGAATCCTTTACTGATCCGGAGCTATGTCCTGTAAATCATTTTCAAATTGTCACATTTTCAAGTTTTCAAATTCTTTTCCTACCTTTTTAGCCTAAACCTACTTAATGAGACCAAGACTACTCTTTATTCTATGTATCCTTATTGCCACAAACGGTTTTACACAAAGCGGGACGGCAGATTCGGCCTCCCTCGCCCGCAGGGATAGTTTGCGGATGGCCAAAATGCTCGAATCGGCCGTTTATCCATTGATCAAGGGGGCAAAAATGGCTGGCGTGATCCCGGTCAATGATCCGGAAGAATTGCCTGATACAAAACAGGTCTATAAATTATTAATGAATTTTACACAACCCGCTACTTCCCCGTCTAAATCAAAGGAACTGAACGGCGCACTGGCAGAAGTTGCCAGGATCATCAATCTCCATATAGCTGCAGGGATCCCCAAAAGTAAACTGGATGTGGTGGTAATCGCACACGGACCGGCCCTGTTTTCGCTGCTGGATGAAGAACATTA
>JANXRX010000079.1 GCA_025352905.1 Bacteroidota bacterium
TGATCGTTATGGGCAAAAGTATTTCCGCTATTGGTGAGATATTATCCCTCAATGTAAATACCATCAGCACGTACCGGTCGCGTATCATGGAAAAGATGCATATGCAGAACAACGCCGACCTGGTTAAATACGCTATTCTGAATAATATCATATAGGTTACAGACCTTGTTTATTTGGGAACGGTTCAATTGGATTGACATCTCAAAATTCTCCAAAAACACGAGAGTTCTGCGCCTGATATAGTGTAAATACTACACAAACAAATGCGATCTTTACGCCCGATTTACAGAACCTACTATTGGTCACTCCCGGTTTTCATCATTTCTTTGTTACACTGGATTATACGGCTATAGAGTAATGTTTATACCAGTATGACCCTTAAAATCCTGATGAATAGATATCCCCGGATTATCTGATGAATGTTGGTGCCGGCAAGACACCAATATCATTAAAATTATTTTCCTTTGAAAAAACCAGGTAGCGAAATCGCTGCTTAAGCTTTGTAGCCATAATAAGCTACAAAGCTTTTTTTAGTAGGAATTATTTTCATAGATAATACGCAGGTATGAACGCAGAGGGATTAAAAATTTTACTGGTCGACGATGTTCAATTGGTTTTACAGCGGCTCCAGATACTTCTCAGTGGTCTCAAACAGGTAAGCAGGGCGGAAGTTGCTGAAAATGCTGAAAAAGCCTTTTCATTGCTTACTCATTTCCAACCCCATATTATTGTACTTGATATTAATATGCCTGGCATGAACGGCATTGATATGCTCAAACTGATCCGCGAAAGAAAAGATATAAATCCGGTAGTGATCATGCTCAGCAACCACGCTTTTTCTTTGTACCGCGAAGAATGTATGCGCCTTGGAGCCGATTATTTTTTAGATAAATCCAGAGATTTCCTGATGATCCCTTCGATTATTAAATCCGTTCACGAACAGAGAGTGTTACAATATTAGATCCCTAATACTTTTTTTAATTTCACATACCCCGATTTACTCACGGGTAGTTTTGCGCCGGTATTGAGGATGGCCAGGTGACTGTCTTTTTCATATGGATCTATCCGGATGATCAGCTGAACATTTACCAGGCAGGACCGGTGTATGCGAATAAAATTCTGCGGTTCCAGCGTTTCTTCGAAATAACCCATGGTCTTATTTTTCAGGAATACGCCTTCAGCTGTATGGATCTTTACATAGTCATCCGCTGATTCAAGGTATTGGATCGTTTGAACAGGTATGATCTTGATCTTGTTATTATCCTTTACCACGATCCGGTTGGCATGTGTAAGCGCCGGGATCGATGTTACCAGTTTCTGTGTGTTCTCCGCAGCGGCATGGCGCCCGATGCTTATCCACTTCTGCATCGCCTTATCAAAACGTTCTTTGCTGAAAGGCTTTAGCAGGTAATCTACCGCATGTGCTTCAAAAGCTTTCATGGCATACTCGTCGAACGCAGTTGTAAAAATAACGGGCGGGATCTGTTCTACGAGTTCGAGCATTTCAAATCCATTGATCTTGGGCATTTGTATATCCAGGAAAACAAGGTCGGGCTGGTGTTGCTGAATGGCTTTCACGCCTTCAAAGCCATCCTTACATTCTTCCACTACCGTTATGCCCGGGTAGGAACCTAAATACTCCGATACGATACTTCTTGCCAATGATTCATCGTCTATGATGATCGCTTTCATAAGGGTATGATCAAACTGGTGATAAAAATATGACCTGATATCCGTGTCTGCAACAGGTCGTTTCTTGCATACAACAGGTATAGCCGCCGCTGAACAGATGCCAGCCCAAAACCGGTACCCTTGCCTGCGGCGGCGGTCTCAGGATCAAAGGGGTTGCTTACCTCTATCCGCAGGCCATCCTTCTGTAGAAGCGATGCGCTGATGGTGATCGTTACATCTTCCATCGTATCATACAGCCCGAACTTTATAGCGTTTTCCACGATAGGTTGTAAGATCAGGGCAGGCACCGGTTGCATGGCGGCGCTCTCTTCTATGTCAAGAGCGGTTTGCAGACGGTTGCCA
Organism: Bacteroidota bacterium; assembly: GCA_025352905.1. Lineage (GTDB taxonomy): Bacteria > Bacteroidota > Bacteroidia > Chitinophagales > Chitinophagaceae > Sediminibacterium. The sequence continues at coordinate 2,035 of JANXRX010000079.1, forward strand.
AAACGAACTTTCTCTATGTCGAGATACAATTCCAGGAACTGCATCTCTTCGTGTAAGGGTACCAGTTGTTTTTCTTCTTTCTTCAATGTGATCCGCAAAAAATCGGATAACTGCTGTATCATGTGTCTCGCTTTTTCCGGTTGCGATCCCGCAAGTGCACTGATGGAATTTAAACTGTTGAATAAAAAATGCGGTTGCAACTGTTGCCTGAGTTTAAATAACTCCGCTTCCTTCAAAAGATCCTCCGCTTCCTGTTTCAGGGTGCTCGT
>JANXRX010000310.1 GCA_025352905.1 Bacteroidota bacterium
GCCATACACCCGGGCGCTGCTGAAACAGAATTTGCGATCGTTCGTTTTAAAGGGGATTCGTCCAAAGCCAAACAGGTATACGAAGGCTTTACCCCCTTACACGCAAACGATATTGCGGATATCGCTTATTATTGCGCCACCCTTCCGGAACATGTTTGTATCAATGACCTTGTGGTAACCTGCACCGCACAGGCCAATGCAATATATTTTCAGAAATAACGGAGAACTGATTTATTCGCTTATTCGTTTTTTCTTAACTGTAACCCCTGCAGGGCAGATTGATAGTCGTTCCATATTTCCGTAAGAACTTCTGCAGCGGGTTTGATCTGTTTTATTAAGGCACTTACCTGGCCTATTTCAAGTTCGCCGTAGTCCAGGTCGCCTTCGAACATTCCTTTTTTGGCGCGTGCCCTGCCCAGTATCTTTTTCATTTCTTCTTCATCGGCGCCACGCAATTCTGCGGCGTGTATTTCTTCAAAAAATGCATTTTTAAGCAGGCGCACAGGTACCAGCTTTTTCATGGAGAGCACCGTATCCCCTTCGCCTGCCTTAATAACGGCTTCTTTAAAAGCCATATGCGATGAGGCTTCGGGTGTACATACAAAACGACTACCAACCTGAACGCCGGCGGCGCCTAACACCATTGCCGCCAGCATCTGTCTGCCGGTAGCAATACCGCCCGCTGCTATCACAGGTATCGTGACCGCCTCTTTTACAGCAGGCACCAACACCATCGTGGTGGTTTCTTCCCGTCCGTTATGCCCGCCCGCTTCAAAGCCTTCGGCAACCACGGCATCACACCCCGCTTCCTGTGCCTTGCTCGCAAATTTGCTGCTGCTCACTACATGAACGACCGTGATCTTTTTTTCCTTCAGCCAGGGCGTCCATGTTTTGGGGTTACCGGCACTGGTAAAAACAATGGGTACCTTTTCTTCCACAATAATGTTCATGATCTCTTCAATACCCGGATACATAAGAGGAACATTAACCCCGAAAGGTTTTCCGGTTGCCGCTTTGCATTGCTGAATATGTTCACGTAACACGTCTGGATACATGCTGCCTGCGCCGATCAGTCCGAGCCCGCCCGCATTACTTACCGCACTTGCCAATCGCCATCCGCTCGCCCATACCATGCCTGCCTGGATGATGGGATATTGAATTTTAAAAAGTGTTGTAAGGTTATAAGCCATGCCAAATATTTATTAATGGCAGAAATAACTACCCGAAATCAATCTCCGTATTATCTCCGATATTCAGGCTGCGGCTCAATCCTTTTACAGAGGCATCACTGCCGATAAGTGAATTATCGAGCACTACCTCAAAGAGATTGGTATAGGAACCGATGATACTGTCGCGCACGATAGAATGTTTGATAGAAGTATTGGCACCGATGGCCACATGCGGGCCGATGATGGAATTAGAGATATCGCAGCCGGGGGCAATACTTACCGGCGGAATAATGATGGTGTCTTTAAACTCGTGTGCCCCGTTTATATTTCCCCCAAATTTTTTAAGCAGGGTGGCATTGCTTTCAAGCAGGGTTTCTTTCTTGCCGCAGTCGAACCAGTTCTTCACTTTAAAAGCCTGGAACTTAGCCCCGCGTTTGATCATACAATCCAGTGCATCGGTTAAATTATATTCTCCAAAGGTGCGGATATCCTGCGCAAATAAATGATGGAGACACTCAAACAGGAAATGGGTTTCTTTTATTTTGTACAACCCTACCAGCGCCATATTGCTTTTGGGGATAGCCGGTTTTTCTACCACCTGTTCTATAAAACCATCTTCGCCTACAGAAGCCACACCGAAATTCCTGGGGTCATCCACTTTTTTAATACCGAGCATACTGTAAGGGCTGTTCACCACTTCTTTTACATCATATTCGCAGATAGTATCTCCCAGTACCACAAACACCTCATCGGTACCTACTATATTCCTGGTCAGTTCAATCGCATGACCGGTTCCCTGCCGCTCGTTCTGGAAAACAAAATGCGTGGTAAGATCGGGATAGACCTGTTTTACATAGTCCTGGATCTTTTCTCCAAGATACCCGACAATAAAAATGAATTCGTTGATGCCCGCTTCGTGTAACTGGTCCACAATAAAGCTGAGGATCGTTTTACCTGCGATGGGGATCAGTGCTTTGGGTTGGGTATAGGTATGGGGCCTTAATTTGGTTCCGGCACCTGCAACGGGGATGATCGCTTTCATGGGGGTTGTTTATCGTTGAAAATAGGCCTGCCGGTACCGGTCATCTATCAATTACCTCACCAGAACCTATTTCCAAGAGGCCGAAAATAGGAAAATCTCTTAACAGGGCAAGATTTGTGGATATTGTGTCCCTTCCCACAACTTATATTTGCGGGAAATATACACAGATGCAAAGAGATACATTGGTTTTTGACCTGATCAGGCAGGAGCTCGAAAGGCAAAGACATGGTATTGAACTGATTGCCTCGGAAAATTTTACCAGTTTGCAGGTAATGCAGGCTATGGGCAATGTAATGACCAATAAATATGCGGAAGGTTATCCGGGCCGCCGTTATTATGCCGGTTGTGAGATCGTTGACCAGACAGAACAACTGGCTATAGACCGTTTAAAGGAAATCTTTACCATTGACTATGCAAATGTACAACCGCATAGCGGCGCACAGGCCAATGCAGCGGTGGCGCTGGCCGTTCTGAAGCCGGGTGATGCCATCCTGGGGCTTGACCTGAGTATGGGCGGACATTTAACACATGGCTCTGCTGTGAATTACAGTGGAAAATTATACAGCCCGCATTTTTATGGGGTAACACGCGAGGATGGGCTGGTTGATTATGATATGCTCGAAGCAAAGGCCCGGGAAGTAAAACCAAAAATGATCATCTGCGGTGCCAGCGCCTATAGCCGCGACTGGGATTATGCCCGTGTTCGAAAAGCGGCAGATGAAGTAGGCGCACTGGTGATGGCAGACATTGCACATCCTGCGGGACTGATCGCAAAAAAATTGTTGAACGATCCTTTTGATCATTGTCATTTTGTAACTTCTACCACGCACAAAACCTTACGTGGCCCACGCGGTGGTATTATTATGATGCGAAAGGATTTTGAGAATCCTTTCGGGTTAAAAGATGTGAAAGGAAATATCCGGATGATGAGCAACCTGCTGGATATGGCCGTGTTCCCGGGAATACAGGGTGGGCCGCTCGAACATGTGATTGCCGCCAAAGCCATTGCCTTTGGAGAAATATTGAGTGACGAGTTTACAGGCTATGCCATGCAGGTGATCAAAAATGCACAGGCGCTTTCTAAGGCCCTGGTGGAAAAAGAATATAAGATCATCAGCGGCGGTACCGATAATCACTTGGTACTGATCGATCTGCGCAATAAAAATATCAGCGGTAAAAAAGCAGAGCAGGCGCTGGTACTGGCCGATATCACTGCTAACAAGAATATGGTTCCTTATGATGATAAGAGCGCTTTTGTTACATCGGGCGTGCGCCTCGGCGTTCCTGCTATCACTACAAGAGGAATGAAAGAAGAACATATGCAGTTTGTGGTGGATGCCATTGATAAAGTATTAATGAACACAGATAACCAGCAGGTACTTATAGCTGTTAAGAAAGAAGTGAACGAATTCATGTCGCAATTTGTCTTATACCCAGAAATGGGTTAACGCATTTAAAATCTGTTTTATGATACAAAGAATGCAAACGATCTGGTTGCTTCTCGCCGCAGGATGCGGGTTCACTACGTTAAAACTTCCGTTTTATATAGGGAGCATAGGTACACTGCCTGCTGAGAACTTAACCGCGATGAGCAATACTTTCCTGATGATCCTCACTGTTGGCGCTTCTTTGCTTGCCCTGGTGGCCATCTTCCTGTACAATAACAGGAAATTACAATCGAGGCTCGCAATCACCGGGCTGATCGCAGGCATCATCAATATCATTCTTTTTATCCTAGAGGTAAAAAAATATACTGCCGGTGGTATCGCACTGTTCTGTGTGTTCAGTTTTGCTGTACCGGTATTTTATATCCTGGCGCTGAGAGGAATTTATAAAGATGATAAACTGATTAAAAGTGTAGACAGGTTAAGATAGAAACTTTCCTGTATAACTTTCTTTCACTTTTTTAATACCCGACGGTACGCCTGCATATACAAGATTCCCACCCGCGTCGCCGGCTTCGGGGCCGAGGTCGATGAGCCAGTCGGCAGATTTAATTATATCTGTATTGTGTTCTATCACGATCAGGGAATGGCCCTGTTCTATCAGTGCATTAAATGATGCCAGTAGTTTTTTGATATCGTGAAAATGAAGACCTGTTGTTGGCTCGTCAAAAATAAAAAGTACATGGCCGATCCCTTTCCCTTTGCCTAAAAAGCTGGCCAGTTTAACCCGTTGGGCCTCTCCGCCACTTAAGGTATCGCTGCTTTGCCCGAGTTTAATATACCCGAGGCCCACATCCTGCAAGGGCTGTATGGCTGTTCTGATCGGTTTTTCGTCTGCAAAAAAACTGATCGCTTCATCCACACTCATTTCCAGTACATCAAACACACTCTTTCCTTTATACTGAACCTCCAGCACTTCTTCTTTAAACCGTTTACCACCGCAGGATTCGCAGGTTAGGTGTACATCGGCCAGGAACTGCATTTCCACCACCTGTTCCCCTTCACCCTTACAGGTATCGCAACGGCCACCGTCTACATTAAAAGAAAAATGCTTTGGCTGAAAACCGCGTGTTTTGGATAAGGATTGCCTGGCATACAGATCGCGGATATGATCATAGGCCTTGATATAGGTGATCGGGTTACTTCTCGATGATTTACCGATCGGGTTCTGATCGATCATTTCAACCTGCGAAATATGATCCACATCGCCGGTAAGGTCTTTATGCAGCCCAACTTTCTCGGTAAATTCTCCTTTCAGTTTCCGCAAAGCGGGCACCAATACCTGTTTTACCAATGTGGTCTTCCCGCTTCCGCTCACGCCACTCACTACGCATAAAGTATGCAAGGGAAACGCTACGGTAATGTCTTTCAGATTATTCTGCCTGGCATTTTCTACTTTGATGCTGCGTGTCCATTTCCTGACCGTTTTGGGAACTTCTATACTTAATTTACCGGTAAGGTATTTTCCGGTAAGGCTTTCGGAATTGGCCGTTATTTCTGCATAATCACCCACAGCAACCACTTCACCGCCGAGGTGTGAGGCAAGTGGCCCCATATCAATAATATAGTCCGCTTCACGCATCATCATTTCATCGTGTTCCACCACCACCACGGTATTGCCCAGGTCGCGCAAAGATTTCAATACACTGATCAGCCTTTCCGTATCGCGTGAATGTAAGCCGATGGAAGGCTCATCCAGTATGTATAACGAATTGGTCAGGTTACTGCCCAAACTCCTGGTAAGCTGTATACGCTGGCTCTCGCCCCCGCTTAAAGAATTGGCCAGCCTGTTAAGTGTTAGGTAGCCCAGTCCTACATCTATCAATGTTTGCAGACGCTGGTGAACTTCCAATAATATCCTTTTAGCCACCTGCCGGTCATGTTCCGATAACTGCAGGTTGTTGAACCATGTTTTCAGATCCTTTACCTGCCATTCGCATAATTCGCCTATATGCCTGCCACTTACTTTCACATACAATGCTTCTTTACGCAACCGGTACCCTTTGCATTCCGGGCAATTGGTTCTGCCCCTGTACCTGCTCAGCAATACACGGTATTGAACCTTGTACAGGTTCTGTTCCACCTCTTTAAAAAAATCATTGATACCCTGTGACCCCCCGGAGCCTTCCCATAACTGGCTGTATTGTTCTTTGGTAAGATCGATAACCGCTTTGTGAATAGGGAACCCGCTCTTTCCGGCGCCTTTTATAAATTGTTCTTTCCACCATCCCAGTTTTTCTCCTTTCCAGGGCGCCACGGCTCCTTCATACACACTTAATCTTTTATCGGGGATCACGAGGTCCGAATCAATTCCCAATACCTGGCTGAATCCTTCGCAAACAGGGCAGGCGCCAAATGGATTGTTGAAGGAGAAAAGGTTGGGCACCGGTTCTTCAAACTGGATCCCATCCAGCTCAAACCGGTTGCTGAAATGGAGCAGTTGATCGCTGTTAACCTCTACATACATCTCTCCCTCACCTTCATAAAATGCGGTTCCGATAGAATCCGACAAACGGTGAAGATCATCTTCATCGAATGTTTTTGTTACGATACGGTCGATGAGAACGAAAGTTGCTGAAGAGCCAGGGGTAAGGGGTAAAGCATAAGGTGTAAGTTTTTTATTTAACTCTTTATCGCTTAATTCAAGCAATTCTTCTATCCGGAACAATTGTCCTCCCTTTCCACTGATCCCTTTCCCCTCCCTATAATACATCCGTGAAAATCCTTTCTGCATCAGTATATTCAACTCTTCACGGATCTCTCTTTTCGCATGCTGTTTAAAGGGTACGATGATCATGACTTTACTACCATCCTTCATCCCGTTTACGGCATTTAATACATCCGCCACATCGTCTTTGGTTACTTCTTTCCCGCTTACGGGAGAGATGGTTTTGCCTGCCCTGGCATAGAGCAGCCGCAGGTAATCGTAGATCTCCGTCATACTGCCAACGGTACTACGCGGTGTGCGGGTAATCACTTTCTGTTCGATGGCAATGGCCGGGCAGAGCCCTTTGATATAATCCACATCGGGTTTTTCCATCCGGGCCATAAACTGGCGGGCATAAGCGCTGAGGCTTTCTGCATAGCGCCGCTGGCCCTCAGCAAAAAGGGTATCTATGGTAAGTGATGACTTACCGCTGCCCGAAACACCGGTAACCACGATCAGTTTATTGCGCGGGAAGCTGACCGTAACATTTTTAAGATTGTGTACCCTTGCACCTTTAACAAAGATGCTCTCCGTTCTATCGGTGATATGCTCAATTTTGAGCGTTTTTGTTTTTGCTGGCATACGTTACAAATTAAACACTTTATTGCCCTTTAAGTTTACTGGCGGCCCATTCTTTCGTGCGATCGCTTGAATGGAAATATGTGAATAAGTGGGTACCCCGAAAACCATCTTTTCCACAAAAGCCAAACTGATATGAAAAGATGTATAATTTGTCGTTGAAATATAATGAGTTAGTGCGGCGCATTCAATTAAAAATTGCGCCAATACCCTGATTAAAAACAAAAAAAGCGGCTCAAACCCCTATTTTATGCGAACATTAGACCATGTGTCTGATACAGAACTAATCAGATCGTTCCAGGATGGCGATGCCGGGGCGTTTGAGGTCCTGACCCTCCGCTACAAGGATAAGGTGTTCTCGTCGATTTTATTTTTTGTGAAGGATAGTTATCTCGCCGAAGACCTGTTCCAGGATGTTTTTATTAAGATCATTGATACTTTACAGAACAAAAGATATACCGAAGAGGGCAAATTTTTACCCTGGGCGCTTCGGATTGCCCATAACCTGTGCGTGGATTATTTCAGGAAAGTGAAACGCACACCCACCATTAAGACCAGCGATAACAAAGACATTTTCGAGATCATACAAATGGCAGAAGAGGGCCCGGATGCCAAGATCATGCAGGGTCAGAGCCATGAAAGGGTCCGTTTAATGCTCGACCTGTTACCCGAAGAACAAAGGGAGATCATTGTACTCAGGCATTATGCCAATATGAGTTTTAAGGAGATCGCGCTGATCACTAACTGCAGCATCAATACGGCACTGGGCCGGATGCGTTATGGACTGATCAATCTTCGGAAGATGATGATAGAAAAGCAGATCGCTTTATAATCGTTTAGATTTTTTTTCGTTTGGCAAATTCCATTTTTACTGCATCGAGATGGTCTATAAACTTCTGAACATCGGGATCGTACCCATATTTTGTATCGCTGAGCGAATTGCCCTCCAGGTCGAGGAACTTATATAAGGGCTGCGCATTAAACCCGAATTTAGTTACTTCATATTCCAGGTTCCTTCCGCCTACCGTTGTGATCATTTCACCCCGTGTATCCATAAACTGTTCTGCTGCCGGCAACTCGCTTGATTCATCGACATATAAACTGACAAGCACAAAATTCTCTTTTATCCGCTTCAGCACTTCCGGGTTTTTCCATACCTGCTCTTCCATTTTGCGGCAATTGGGACAGCTATGCCCTGTAAAATCAAGCATCACCGGCTTATTCAATGCCTTTGCCGCGGCCATGCCTTCGGTGAGGTCAAAATAAGCGACCAGGCCAAACGGTACATGCAGTTTATCGGTGAGTTTAACCGGTGGTACTGCAGCATTCCCTGTTTTTAATTCAAGGTTTCTGCTGCCCGTATTCAGGTTATCGATCTTGTATTTGAGATCATCCAGGTTAAACTCCTGGGTGCCTGCCGGCGGGATAAAGCCACTCAGTAATTTTAAAGGGGCACCCCATAACCCGGGTATCATATACAAAGTGAAGCAGAAAGCAAAAATCGCAAAGAACAAACGTGGCACACTGATGAATGTCATTTCGCTATCATGCGAGAATTTTAATTTACCGAGCAGGTACAGTCCCATCAATCCAAAAATCACGATCCATATAACCAGGAATACATCTCTGTCGAGCAGGTGCCAGTGATAAGCAAGATCCACATTACTCAGGAACTTCATGGCAAGCGCCAGTTCTATAAAACCAAACACCACTTTTACGGCATTAAGCCAGCCGCCGCTCTTGGGCAATGATTGCAATAAAGAAGGAAAGAAGGCAAACAGTGAAAACGGAAGCGCCAATCCTGCCCCAAAACCCAGCATACCTATTACCGGCGCGATACTTACGCCTCCTGTACTGGTTTGCCCAAGTAAAGTACCTACCAACGGCCCGGTACAGGAGAATGAAACGATCACCAATGTAAGCGCCATAAAGAAAATACCCAATAGCCCTCCTTTACCGGCTGCCGTATCGGCCTTATTGGCCCAGCTGTTGGGCAGTTCCAGTTCAAAAGCGCCGAAAAAAGAAATGGCAAATACGGTGAAGATGGCAAAGAACACCAGGTTTGAAAAAGGACTGGTAGAAATATGGTATAGTATTTTATCTCCAAAGATCAGCGTAAGGATAAGCGTTGGGATGGTATAGATCAGGATGATCGAAAAAGAATACCAGGTAGCATTACGCAATCCCTCCATTTTTGACCGGCTTCTTTTTAAAAAGAAACTCACCGTTACCGGGATCAGCGGAAATACACAGGGCGTAATAATGGCGATCAGGCCTGTTAAAAAACAAAGCAGGAAGATCTTCCACAAAGATTGATCCGCCGCTTTAGCTGTTTGGTTTTGTGCAGATGCCGGTGGCAGCTTCACAGAAAAAGTTTCTGTTTTACCCGGAAACTCGTCCCCGTTCTTTGCCAGCCAGCTAAAGGACCCGGTAATATTAGTGCTGTCCTTTGCGGTAACATGTAAAGGAAAACGGAACACTGCATTGCCGGTATATAAACGATAGATACCCGGTCCATTCGCTTCTTTTACCAACTCAAGATTACCGGTTTCTGTAACGGTATCCGTTTGTTTTTGATAACGGCCGGAATCGATCGTAAGCATGCTTACAAAAGCATCTTCCGCATTTGCTTTTTTTACTGAAAACAATCCCGATCCCTTTTGTATCGCTGCTTTTACATCCAGGTATACCAGGCTATCATTCGCACGTACTGCGGTAAACACAAACTGTACAGGTTGTTTTGCATCCTGCGCAGTTACTGTAAAAAATAGGATAACCGTAAGAAAAAGGAATAGGATTCTCTTCATTGTTATTGAAGCTTGAGGTCAAATGACTTTTTAGTGGGAGGCAGGCATTTACTGTCGTTACACACCATGTATTCAACCGTTCCGGCAATATTGGTCTTTACATTTCCTTTTACGGTAACCGTTTGTACAAATTGTACCTTATCGCTATAATAAGTTACCTGCACAGGCGGCGGGCCAAAGTTATTATCCAGTGTTTTTTCGATTTTCCCGATCTCTTTTGGCTTTCCCGTCTTCACCGTTACCAGTGGATTGGGATGAAATTTTATCTGTGTAGCTATCGGGCCGCCCTTACCGGTATTCTGTGAATAGATATGCCAGGGATGTTCCACAACCGCGGTTATCACAATTTCATAGGTGCCTGAAGTCGTTTTCTTTGCCTCATACGACCAGGTTACCGGGTTCTCGATCTGCCCGAAAGCGATGGCCACAAAACAGGCAAAAACAATTGTGATAGATATTCTTTTCATAGGGTTTAATTCAATCCGAGTAACTCAAATACTTTTCGGCCGTCCATGTTATTCATCTCAGCCGAAGCCGCCCTTTCGGGATGGGGCATCATCCCAAAAACATTGTTTTGCTTATTCCGGATCCCTGCAATATTGCGGATAGCGCCATTGGGGTTGCCCGCTACATTGATATTCCCGTTCTCATCGCAATACCTGAATAGTACCTGGCCATTGGCCTCCAGTTCATTGAGGGTAGCTTCATCTGCATGGTATCTTCCCTCGCCATGGGCAATGGGTACTTTCAATGCTTTCCCGTCACCGTTCTTAATAAATACATTCTTACAAACAAATTGCTGATTGGCATTTTGCAGCAACACACCCGGCAGCAACCCGCTTTCGCACAAGATCTGGAAGCCGTTACATACACCCAGAACTTTCCCGCCTTTATTGGCAAATTCGATAACGCTTTGCATCATGGGACTAAAACGGGCGATTGCGCCGCAACGCAGGTAGTCTCCGTAAGAAAATCCGCCCGGCAGGATAATACAATCATCTGTTGTAAACATACCCAGATCCATATCCTTGTGCCAGAGCATGATCACTTCTTTACCCAGTTCATCACGCAGTGCATCCTGCATATCCCTGTCGCAATTAGATCCGGGAAAAACAACAACGCCAAACTTCATTCGCAATTTTTTAAAAATGAACCTGTTAAACCGGTGAAGCAAAGGTAATAAACTCGCCCGTTAAGGAAGGGTCAATTTTTCAGGTATTTAAACGGTTTATTTAGCGATGAACTGCCAGTTATGATAAGCGATCACGGCTATACACATCCAGAAAAGGATATTAGGCAATGTTAAGCGCCTGGGATAAGAAAAAGCGTTTGCCGAAAATGCTGCAACCGGTACCAGGGCCATTAATGCCGATTCAATACCTGAATGAATAAAAATAAAAGGTACCAGTAAGAAAGTTACCAGCTGCATCAGCATCACTGCCCAGTTCTTTCTTATCTGTATCACCATCCTTTTGTTCATCATTTGCCAGCAATACAACCCCGCCAGTAATACGATCGAAACCGCGCTTACACTGATAATAAGTGAAGGTGTCCATTCTTTTACGGGTAATGTCCATCGGGGTAAAGGAAAGAAAGCGGAAAAATGCGACAACTCATCGTTCAAAAAGAACCAGGAAAGCAGGAAATAATACGGCAATACCACTCCCATCAACAGTATCACCCATTCAGCTGGGTTAAAAGGACGTACTTCTATCAAAGCAAACAACACAACCACCGCTATGATAGCCGTAGGCTGGTAGCAGATCACGGATAAGCCTACGGTGAGCCCGGTATTGAACAGTAAGGTTTTGGGTGAGGGATGATTGTATAAACGGCACAGCCTGGTAAAGAGCCAGATCAATAAAAAATTAGACAGCAATGCGGGTGAGATCGTGCACCATTGCGGAAAAACGGCCGACAGCAGTACATAGGTCATCGCCGTTGTGTACGAATTCAGCTGGAACATCCGCATATCGCTTAACACCATATTTAGTCGTATTGCCTGGAACAGTATGATGGCGTGGTACAAAATAAACAGCACTATCTGCGGAAGCGGCGCCACATAATTTTTCAGGAAAATGGAGAAAATGCCATCGCCGCTATTGGTAAATACGGCGGGCGCCGCCGTAAAAAAATGAAGATGTATGCCGATGCTGAGAAGGGCAAGAAAAAAAATATTAATAATGGATTTATCCCTGAATAAAAAAACCACGGTTGTTGTTAATTAAAATTCGATTTTGGCAAAGCAGGTAAACCCCCTGTACTGGCAGGGAACAATAGCCTGTCGCTGCCCGATCTGTTTGGCATGACGGGGCATGAAATCATATCCTTTATCCAGGTTCTTAAAGGTAGGGTTGCGTTCTACCTGCCCCCCTGGTGTAATACTCTGATCAGAAAGGATCAGGTTTCTTTTTTCCTGGATATTAAAAATGAAGTGCAGCTGGTCGCCGGTATTCATCAGGCCAAAACCAATAAAGTTATCCGTATTGTCATCAAACTGCGATTTCCGGATCATATTGCTCCATTCCATCCTGCCATTGGGTTCAAAAGAGATGACTGCCACATTATCGGCATAATACCGGGTCAGTGCATTGGGATTATTAACCCCGTTATAACCCCAGGGATAAGAACCCATAGGACTGCGCCAGTTATAATAATCAGTTGGCGACCAGTAGGGTGAGCCGTAGAGATAATCCCAGCGGCTCATCGTATTACCGCGTGAACTGGTATAGGCCGATTCGGCTACCACGATAAACCCACCGTCTTTTCTGAGGATAATATTTTTCAGGAAGAAATCATTAAATGCCGCTTTTGAATTTCCTTCTCCCTTGGCATCTGCTTTCAGGTCTTCTGAAAAACTGGTATTTGCATTCAGGATCTCCTTCATCTGTGACTTATCCCAGAGAGAATAATACAGTCCTTCGATATTACCACGACGCGTCTTGCTTACAAAAGAGCTGATGAGGTAATGCTTGTTGATATTATCTGCCCTTATACGGATATCATCCAGAAAGATGCCGCTCAGTTTCAGATCATTGCTGGCAAAAGCATCGTACATCGCCGGTTTAGTGATCAGCGTTATTTTATTGATATTATCATTGGCCGCTGTACCTGATGCGCGCACACAAACCAGGTCACCGTCATTATCAACGGTAAACTCAGATAAGAAGTCGTTCCGTTCAGGCATATTGATGGCCAACACCGATTTTTTCAGGAGCTTCAGCTCTTTATCGAACAGACAGGTAGTCAATTTATGTACTTTATCGCTTTTCGAATTGATCTTGAAGATCATGATCTTTTGTTTATCCTCGCTTACAATAACCGAGTATATACGGCTGCTCGAAGCATAATTGATGTTCTCGGTAGAATCCAGTTCAATGGGTGCTCCGGATTGTTTACCAGAGCCGTCTATTTTGACAGCCATGCAATACAGGGCGCTTTTTTTCTGGTACTGGTAGATCATGTAAGCAAAATCGGGATAGATCACAAATTCAGTACTTAATACCCGGATCCCGCCGGATACTTCCAGCTTGTTCTTATCGGTCATCCGCATCTCGGCATCAAACACGGCGATATAGTGAAGGTCCCGGTAATTCTTATACACCAATACCTTCCCGTTTATTTTACCGACTATCTCAAAATTCATGGTACGGGGATCATCCCTGTCGGGATCGGAATAGGTAATTCGCTGTGACCGGGCCTGGAAACAGGCAAATACCAGGCAGGCGATCATTACGGTTACTTGCTTTTTCATTTCCGGTGCGGATTTATGATTCAAATGTACGGCTTACCAGACTTCAGGTACCTAAATTAATGGTAAAACCAAACAAAAAAGCACGCGGAATATTTGGTATGAGCGATTGATTTTACCTCTACCTTTGTTAGATATTTCCAGATAAAGCACTAATCTTCATTGTGTGAGCAAGAATTTTAACAGGGTTACTACTGCAGGACTCATTATTGCATTGGGGATTATTTATGGCGACATCGGTACTTCCCCGCTCTACGTTTTAAATGAAATCATTACCGGCCGGGCCATTACGGAACAGCTGATTTTGGGTTCACTGTCGTGTATCATCTGGACACTTACGCTTCAAACCACCGTTAAATACGTGATCCTTACGCTGAAGGCCGATAACAAGGGCGAGGGAGGGATCTTCAGCCTCTACGCGCTTGTGCGCAGGAGACGTAAATGGCTGGTGGTTCCGGCTATGCTTGGCGGCGCTGCGTTGCTGGCCGATGGTATTATTACACCACCCATTACGGTAACTTCTGCCATAGAAGGTCTGCGCCAGCTGGAACCTTTTAAAAACATCCAGCAGATCACTATCATCGAGATCGTGATAGGTATCATTACCCTTCTTTTCTTTCTGCAGCAGTTTGGTACAGCTTCTATAGGCAAACTGTTCGGGCCGATTATGGGTTTATGGTTTGCCATGCTGGCCATTCTTGGTTTTACGCACCTACTCGACGATATCAGTATTTTCAAAGCATTGAGCCCATATTATGCCATAGACCTGCTAACCACTTATCCAAAGGGTTTTTGGTTGCTGGGGGCCGTATTTCTTTGTACAACCGGGGCAGAAGCGCTTTACAGCGATCTGGGTCATTGCGGAAAAGGCAATATCCGGATCTCATGGATCTTTGTAAAAACATGCCTGGTACTGAATTACCTGGGCCAGGGCGCCTGGTTACTGGCGCATTTCCGTGGCCATACCATTGCCCCGCAGGTAATGGCAGATGGCTTCAATCCTTTTATCGGTATCATGCCGCAATGGTTCAAACTCACAGGCATCATGATCTCTACCATCGCGGCCGTTATTGCCAGCCAGGCCCTGATATCCGGTTCTTTCACCCTGATCAGTGAAGCTATGCGACTGAATCTCTGGCCAAAAATGAAAATCAATTACCCAACGGAGGAAAAAGGACAATTATATATACCGGGCATCAGCCTTTTACTCTATATCGGGTGTGTGGGCATAGTGATTTATTTCCAGAAATCTTCCAATATGGGCGCGGCCTATGGTTTGGCCATTACCATGTGCATGATCAGTACCTCAATCCTTTTCGCCAATTTCCTGGTTAGCCGGAGGGTGGAATCCATATGGATCTACCTGTACCTCGTGGTATACCTTATCATTGAAAGCGCTTTCCTGGTGGCTAATCTCGAAAAATTCCTGCATGGCGGTTATGTAACATTGATCGTGGGAGGCGGTCTGTTCGCGGTAATGTATGTCTGGTTCCGAAGCCGGAAAATCAAGAACCGGTATGTAGAGTTCGTAAGGATGGAACATTATATCCCCATGATCCAGGAACTGAGCAATGACCGGACCATCGGGAAATTTGCCACGCACCTTGTTTATATGACAAGCGCCAATAACCCTAAAGAAATTGAACATAAGATCATTTATTCCATCCTGAATAAAAAACCGAAACGCGCAGACATTTACTGGTTCGTGCATGTAGATGTACTGGATGACCCTTATACCTGTGAGTACTCAGTAGAGCATATCACCCCCAATGATATCATACGGGTAGAATTCAGGGTTGGGTTCAGGGTAGAGCAAAAGATCAACCTTATGTTCCGTAAAGTGGTGGAGGACCTGGTAAACAACAGGGAAGTGAATATTACCAGCCGGTATGAGAGCCTTGAGCGGAATAATATAGTAGGTGATTTCCAGTTCATTGTCCTGGAAAAATACCTCAGCCAGGATAATGAACTGCCCTTCTTTGAGAAGATAGTTATGAAACTCTATTTCTGGCTGAAAGAGATCAGTTTGGGAGAAGAAAGAGGTTTTGGACTGGATCCCAGTTTTGTAACGATCGAAAAATTTCCCCTGATAGTGGCGCCGGTTGCCAGGCTCGACCTGAAACGTGTGTACCATGAGGAAGGCGTTGATTTTGAGTGATGGATATTCAGCTTAAAAGCAGAACTTGCTATAAGCAACCAAACGCACGCGCTTGTCCACCGTCCTTATTTATATCATTGCCGGTTACCTTATTATTGCGTTAGTGGTTTATTTTGTACAGGACCGTTTTATTTTTAAGCCGGAGAAATTACCCCAGGATTTTGAATATAAATATGATGTTCCTTTTGAAGAGCTCTTCTTCAATGTAGCGGAAGGCATCCGGATCAACGGCCTGCATTTTTATTGTAAAGAGCCGCTCGGTCTTATCTTATATTTTCACGGCAATTCAAGAAGTATCAAGGGGTGGGCAAAACATGCGAAAGATTTTTACCGCTACCAGTATGATGTGGTGTTGGTTGACTACCGTGGTTTTGGAAAAAGCACCGGCAAGCGGAGTGAAAAAGAAATGCTGAAAGACATGCAGTTTGTGTATGAAACCCTGCTCCAAAAATATGCGCAGCAGCATATCCTGGTATATGGAAGGAGCCTGGGTAGTGGGTTTGCTGCCAAGATAGCCGCCGACAACACACCACGGTACCTGATACTGGATGCACCTTATTTCAGCTTTATCAAAGTAGTGGAACGCTTTACGCCTTTTCTGCCACACCGCTGGTTACTGCGTTACCACCTGCATACGGACCAATGGATCAGGAGAGTGACATGCCATACGTATATTCTGCATGGCACCAAAGACAGGCTCATTCCGATAAGACACAGCGAAAAATTACAACAGATCAATCCCGACAAAATAACCCTGATCCGTATACAGGGTGGCGGACACAATAATCTTCCATCGTTTCCTGAGTATCACAATTTTATCCGCGATATTTTGAAGTACTGAAGCGTTGGTAAACCAATATCTTTACCGGGTGAATAACAAACAAACCTGGAAACGCTGGCTCAAGGTGATCATCATTTTGTATTGTCTTGGCGGTATTGCCTTTTATTACCTGCAGGAGAAAGCATTATTCCGGCCGGTACAACTGGATGCGGACAGCAGTTATCACTTTTCGCAGCCCTTTGTTGAAAAGAGTATATCATCAGACGCAGCAACCAAATTCAGTATCGTTCAGTTCACCGTACCTGATTCTTTACGCAAAGGTGTTGTGTTATACTTTCATGGCAATCGCGAAAACATTAATCACTACGCAGCATTTGCCGCTAATTTTACCCGTAACCATTATGAAGTATGGATGCCTGATTACCCGGGCTTTGGCAGATCAACAGGTAAACTGACCGAGCAGGTATTGTATGATGAGGCGTTACAACTGTATAAACTGGCCCGCGTAACCTATGCACCCGGTAAAATTCTTATTTACGGTCGTTCCATCGGCACAGGTATCGCTTCACAACTGGCTTCCGTGCGCGATTGTAAAAGACTGATCCTTGAAACACCTTACTATAGCTTACCCTCGCTTACAAGAAGGTTATTCTGGATATACCCGGTTGATCTGCTCATGCATTTTAAGATCCCGCAATATCAATACCTTAGGAAAGTGACGGCGCCGGTAAGTATTTTTCATGGCACCGATGATGGTGTGATCCCCTACAGCCATGCAAGCCGTTTAAAAGAAGTATTGAAACCGGGGGATGAGTTTATAACCATTCCGGGCGGTTCACACAATGACCTCAATACTTTTCCTTTGTTCCAGCGGAAGATAGATAGCCTGCTGGTGAATTGATCTGCCATTATATTTCCTGCAGCCGAACAATCTTCCTGTTCACAGACAGCTGATGTTTCAGCCCTATTTTCAATGCATAATTATTTTTTTCATGGCTCACCGGAAAATCAAAGCATACCGGGTAGCTGTATTCGGTAACATGCGATCGTATCACTGAAAATACATCCTCACCAAAAGGGGTAGTCGTATCTTTCATTTCAGAGAACCCGCCAATGATCAATCCCGCTAACTGGTGCAACATCCCGCTGCGTTTCAGCTGTATCATCATCCTGTCTACATTGTAAATGTATTCACCGATGTCTTCGAGGAAGAGGATTTTCCCCTTGGTTTTAAAAGCGGAAGCGCTTCCGGTTATATGTGCTATCAATGAAAGATTACCACCTACCAGTTCTCCTTCCGCTTTTCCCGGCCGGTTCAATGCGTGTACCGCGCAGGAATAACGGCACGTATTTCCCTGTAATGCTTTACGGAGCGACTGCACAAATTCATTCGCGTATTCCCCATCATTAAACGCTGCGGCCATCGGTGCATGAAGAGATGCTACCCGCAGTTTCTGATACAGATGCGCGTGCAGAACCGTAATATCGCTGAAGCCGATCAGCCATTTAGGATTTTTTGTAAACCGGGTAAAATTCAATTGGTCAATAATGCGGCTCATCCCATATCCGCCCCGGCCAAATAAAACGGCTTTAACGTTTGGATCATCGAGCATAGTCTGCAGATCCTGTAATCTTTCGGCATCTGTTCCTGAAAAATAATGAAACTGGCTTCCCAGTGTTTTACCAATGATCACTTTATATCCCCATTGTTTCAAAATGCTGATGCAGGTTTCCGCTTTTTCATAAGGCATGAACCCGGAAGGACAAACGATACCAATGGTATCTCCTTTTATAAGATAAGCGGGAATTTTTATCATAGTACTCACTTTTGCGCCTTTTATATTTCCTGTAACTGAACGTTTGCAGTGTCAACCGTTAGCCGGTGTTTTACGCCGCATTTTAAAGCAAAATTATTCCGCTGGTGACCCACCGGGAAGCCAAAACAAACCGGGTAATTGTATTTTTTTACTTTCTCCCATACGATATCATATACCGTTCTTCCGAATGCTTCTTCCGGAACATCCGTTTTAATGTTATTAAATCCGCCAATAATAAGCGCTGCAAGTTTCGCCAATTTCCCGGTACGTTGTAAATGACAAAACATTCTGTCGATATTATACAAAGCTTCGCCCACATCTTCCACAAACAAAATTTTGCCGGCTGTTGAAATATCCGATGGTGTGCCTGCCATTGTCTCGATCATTTTAAGGTTACCTCCTACCAGCAACCCCTCGGCAACACCTGGCCGGTTCTTTTCATCCGGTTCCGCCTTATACTGCATAGACTCTCCCTGCAATGCTTTCTTTATCGAAAGGATCGTTTCTACCTGTACCGGTTCTGCTTTCGTAAAGTCGTCAGGGAAACTGTTACACATTTTTGAATGAATAGTTGCTACACCCATCGTTGCATGCAGGTGGTTATGAAAAACCGTGATATCGCTGAACCCGATCACCCATTTGGGATTTTTTTTAAAAGAGGAAAAATCAAGCTGGTCAATGATCCTGACGGCGCCATACCCGCCTCTTGCACACAGGATAGCTTTTACGGCGGGGTTACCGATCATATCCTGGAAATCCTTTCTCCGTTCTTCATCCGTTCCCCCGAAAGTAAAATCTCTTTTGCCAACCGTTGCGCCAGGTAATATTGTATAGCCCCATGTTTGGATCAGGTCAACAGCAGGTTGTATTTCTTCTGTAGTTATGAACCCCGACGGGCAGGTGATACCGATCGTATCGCCAGGTTTAAGGTACGGGGGGATGATGATGCTTTTGATATGCCCGCCAACAGCGCCGGAGGCTTTTGAAAGATCTGTTAGCAGCAGCCCCGGGCCGGTAACCATTGCGGCAAGAAATTTTTTTCGGTTCATTCCTTAAAAATAAAGCAAACGGGCCGTTTGTTACGATTCTCTGTTAAATATCCCTTCCTTTGGTCATAGCCCCTGATTGCTTACTTTTGCAGCGCATGAACAACCCGAAAAGATATTTAATTACTTCCGCATTGCCTTATGCCAATGGCCTGAAACATATAGGACATTTAGCGGGCGCTTATCTGCCTGCCGATATTTATGTACGATACCTCAAAGCACAGAAACGGGATGTGGTATTTGTTTGTGGCAGCGATGAGCATGGAACGGCGATTCCCATCCAGGCCACGAAGGAAGGCACAACGGCCCGGGCCATCATTGATAAATACCACCCGGTAATGGCGCAGAACTTTAAGGACCTTGGTATTGCTTTCGATATCTATCACCGTACCAGCGATCCCATACACCATAGTACCGCACAGGAATTCTTTACCAGGCTGAATGATAACGGCGACCTGGAAATAAAAGAAACCGAACAATATTTTGATGAGGAAGCAAACAGTTTTCTTGCCGACAGGTATATCAGAGGCACCTGCCCTAATTGCGGGTATACAAACGCTTATGGCGATCAATGTGAAAACTGCGGTAAGAGCCTAAGCCCCGATGAACTTATTAACCCTGTAAGTACCTTAAGCGGTAAAGCCCCTGTGAAAAGAACAACGAAGCACTGGTACCTTCCCCTGAACAGGCATGAAGATTTTTTACGTAATTGGATCCTGAAAGAACATGCCAGCGATTGGCGCAGCACGGTGGTAGGGCAATGTAAGAGCTGGATCGATGGCGGATTACAGGCACGTGCCGTTACACGGGATCTTGACTGGGGCATATCGCTGCCCGATTCGGTGGAAGGCGGTAAAGGAAAAGTATTGTATGTATGGTTTGATGCACCAATAGGTTATATCAGCGCTACCAAACAATGGGCGCTCGATAACGGGAAGGACTGGAGGCCCTACTGGGAAGACAAGGAAACCCAACTGGTACATTTTATCGGCAAGGACAATATTGTTTTTCACTGTATCATCTTCCCGGTGATGCTTAAACTGCATGGAAATATTTTACCGGATAATGTACCTGCCAATGAGTTCCTGAATTTAGAAGGCGATAAAATGAGTACCAGCCGCAACTGGAAACTGGAGATGCAGGATTATATCGACGATTTTATCAACAAGGAAAACGGCGGCAGCCAGATGGCGGATGTCCTCCGTTATTACCTGACGCTGATTGCGCCGGAAACCAAAGACAGCGAGTTTACGTGGAAGGGTTTCCAGGAAGCAAATAACAGTGAACTGGTAAGCATTTTCGGAAACTTTGTGAACCGGGCACTGGTACTCATGCATAAATTATGCAAAGGAAAAGTACCTCCTTTACATGCGGATCTGCTCACCGACCTTGATAAAACTACTATAGCAGAATTCCAGGCCACGAAAGAAAAAGTAGAGAGCCTGCTGGAGCAGTATAAATTCAGGGACGCCTTATTTGAAGTGATCAACCTGGCCAGAACGGGTAATCAATACATGCAGAAAAAAGAACCCTGGATCGTGGCAAAACAAACCACGGAAAATGGGCAGCTTACTGTTGATGCACAACAATCCATTGACAATACACTGCATATCTGTTTACAACTATGTGCCAACCTCGCTGTATTGATCAATCCATTCCTGCCCTTTACGGCGCGGAAGATCTGTTATCTTTTAAAAGTGGTGGATAAGATGCTTGATTGGGAAAACGCGGGCAAAATAAAACTGCTCAGCGTTGGCTATTCATTACGTGCCCCTGAATTGTTATTTCGGAAAATAGAAGATTCGGAGATCAGTTATCAACTGGAAAAATTACAGGCCTCGATCGTGGATCGTGAGGCTTCAGACGTGAATAAAGAAAAAATTATGGAAGAAGAAAAGAAATCAGAAACCTCAAATCTCAAACCCGAAATCGTTTTTGATGATTTTGCAAAGATCGATCTGCGCGTGGGTACTATTGTAAGCGCGGAGAAAGTAGAGAAAGCTGATAAGCTTTTAAAACTTAGTGTTGATCTTGGTTTTGAAACAAGGACCATTGTGTCCGGCATCGCGCTTCATTTTACACCGGAGGAAATTATTGGCAAACAGGTAACCGTTGTGGTAAACCTGGCACCCAGGAAAATGAGGGGAATAGAAAGTAATGGAATGATCCTGATGGCAGAAGACAACGCCGGCAAGCTATATTTTATTAAACCCGAAGAAGCAATTGATCGGGGAAGTACGGTAAGTTAAAATGTGTGCCTCGACTAACTTTTAAAACAAGGAAACAAACAGTTCCGCATGTATTTTCCAGGTGTTCTTGGATTTTCGCCACATGGCAGTGTAATTTCCCCCGTTGCTGTACGAATTAAAAGCCTTCCATGTTCCGGTTTCCCAGGCTAATGTGTCATTTGTACTGATGATAATTTGCGACGGTGACCGGACGTACAACACTTTTGTATTATCATTGAATAATTTTTTCCAGGAGGCGATTATTGAATCCTTCCCCGATTGATAAGTGGAGTTACCCCGTACCTGAACAAAATCATCATCCCAAAAACTGGCTATTCCGTTGACATTATGATCCGCAATGGCTTTGTTAGAGGCGGCCCTGGCAGATTTTATCAACTCAATATTTTTGTCATTTTTACTTTGCGAATAGGTTATCTGGAAAGCAAAAAGAAAAACAAACAAGTGAACTATTTTTGCCATTGTCGGATACGTAAGGGTGGGCTTTTATGCTTTATCAAAACTGGCACATTCTTTCAATTCTCTCTCCGAATATGCCATTCCATATTGTTTCAGCACATCATCCGGTACGCCGTTCCATTGATTGGGTGTATTGCCTTTATACCCAAGATCCTTTACCCCCATTTCAGAAGTAAAGAACCCCGTAGTTACCAGGTTGCGGATCAGGTTGAAAAAAGCAACGCCCTGCTTCATATCCGGTTTCGCTTTGTTCGGGTAGGCGATCTGGTCAACCATGGCTATACGCTGGTTGCTGTCGCAATCCACAAATGCCTTATCAAATTGTTTCAGGCACTGCATATCCAGCCAGCGCAACCCGCCACGCATTGGTGTTTGGTGCCCCGGCATATCCTTAACAATAAACTCGATAAATTCAGGCACTTTCGCATCTGAGGCGCTGCCGCTGACGGCATCTTTCGGCATAATAATATCCCCAAGTACGGTAATCGTAGTCATCTCGTGTTCTGTAAAAAATTTTTCCTCTGCATTGAGTTTTTTCAGGTAGTTCTTTTCTTCCTGCATCCTGTCTGCATCCAGGCTCATATCCACGGATGAAGCAATGGCTTTTTTGTCGCTGTTCTTACAGGCTTCCACCAATACACCGGCCCCAACAGTGCCTATCAGTAAGGTTTTAATCGATTTTCTTCTGTCCATGATAATATTTTTGTTTCCATATATCCTCCCTTTTACGGAGGACAAGGAGGGTCAAAGGTTTTGCTTTTTCATTTCATCAATAATATACTCAGATGTTCTCATCGACAGGGCAAGAATTGTCCAGGTGATATTCTTATCAGCCTGCGATACAAACTGGCTTCCGTCTACACAGAACAGGGTTTTACAATCATGGGCCTGGCTCCATTTATTGAGCGCGGAACTTTTCTTATCACTACCCATACGCACAGTACCCGCTTCGTGAATGATATTACCCGGGTTATTTAATCCATAATTATTCTTTTCCGTATCATCTCCACCCCAGGTAACCACGGCGCCCATATTATGCAGTATTTCCTTAAAGGTCTCTTTCATATGTTTGGCCTGTTTGATCTCGTAATCAGAGTGGTTGGTATGAAAGCGTAAAACAGGGATCCCAAATTTATCCACCACTTTTGGATCAATCTCGCAATAGTTATCAATATTAGCAACAGCTTCTCCTCTCCCCGCCATACCTACACCCGCGCCATAAAAGAACCGTACATCTTCTTTTAAGGAAGCGCCATAGCCACCCGATTCCTTGGTCTTGCCGTTGACCTGGTATTTTCCGTTCTGGTTCTCCATCCCAAAACCAAAACCATAAGCCGGCTGTCCCATTCCCCCCCAGTATTCGATATGGTATCCTCGTGGAAAATCCAGTTTTTTATTATCCAGCCACCACGGTGTATACACGTGCATACCACCTACCCCATCTTCATTATACCGTTTGCGGCCGAATAACTGCGGTAATACACCGCCTACAGCCGCGCCCGTAGAATCATGCAAGTATTTTCCCACCACATTACTTTCATTGGCCAGGCCGTTGGGATGGCGGGTTGATTTTGAATTCAATAACAACCGCGCAGTTTCGCAAGTGCTCGCCGCCAGTATCACTACACGCCCACTTACCTGGTATTCCATATTATCGGTCTTGTCAACATAGGAAACTCCTGTTGCCAGCCCGGCCTCATTGGTGATCACTTCCCTTGCCATGGCATTGGTGATCACATCAATATTACCTGTTGCCACTGCGGGTTTGATCAATACAGAGGAAGAAGAAAAATCTCCATATACTTTACAACTGCGACCGCACTGTGCACAGAAAAAACACGCTCCCCTGTCTTTATTATTAGGAAGCGCTTTGGTAAGAATGGATAAACGCGAAGGGATCACGGGAATGCCAAGGCCTGTAGCCGATTTTTTGATCATCAGTTCATGCAGCCGCGGTTTGGGCGCCGGTAAAAAAACACCATCGGGGTCATTGGGCAACCCTTCATTGGATCCGAATACACCAATCAGTTTATCAATTTTATCATAGAAGGGCTTTACATCGTCGTAACTGATGGGCCAGTCATCACCCAGGCCATCGATGCTCCTGCGTTTAAAATCTTTCGGCCCAAAACGTAAGGAGATACGACCCCAGTGATTGGTTCTTCCACCGATCATCCGCGCGCGCCACCAGTCCCACTTAGCGCTTCCCTCCGCCATCGTATAGGGTTCCCCATCAATCTCCCATCCCCAGTAACAGCCATCAAAATCACCAAAGGGCCGGTACTTGGTACTGGCGCCGCGACGGGGCGAATCCCATGGGTTTTTTAATTGGGAAGAATGAATGGCCGGATCGTAATCCGGGCCAGCCTCTATGAGGCATACTTTTAAACCTGCATTGGCCAAAACATAAGCCGACATACCGCCGCCGGCTCCCGAACCTACAATAACCGCGTCGTATTTCTTAGCCTGTTTTTTGATCTGGAGATCTCCCATAAAGCAATTTTGAGTAGTAATCGTTATGGGAATGAATGTAAGATTTTTATATAAAAGGTGTGATTTTATTTTGAAGAACGGGCCGGCAAACCATCGCCACAAAAACAGCAGGAATACAGGAAAAAATTACAGGGATTTAGATAATCAGTTACATTCAGACAAATTTGATCCATGCGTTCCCTCAGCAGGATTTTTTTGCCTACGGGTTTTTATCACGGATACATAGGGTAGTATCAACTTTGATTTTAACAGCAGATGACAATGTGGAAGCAGTGTGCTGAAATTTTATGTTAAGTAAATGCAACATTAACTACACCCCATACTATTGCCGCAATTCAAACATTTATAACAGGTACCGCTTCGTATGGTGATGTGTCCGCAGGTATTACAGGCGGGTGCATCACTCTGCATGTTCTTGGCTGCCGCATTTACTGCATCCATTCCCGATTCGGCGCGTGATAAATTGGTACTGGCGGCCCTTTGCAGTTTTTGTGGCTGCGTGGCAGGTGTTGTGTTAGGCGAGGGCGCCGTTACACGCATACTGCTTAACTCAGGCTTTCCCAGGAAAGTTGCTTCGCTTTCTCCCTCGCCTGTATTACCGATAGTAGGTTTATCAAGTACGTGTACCAGGTCTGTTCTCCCGAGGTATTCAAAAGCCAGTGCGCGGAATACAAAATCAACCAGCGAGGTAGTGGTCTTGATATTCGGGTGATCTACCATACCGGCCGGTTCGAATTTGGTGAACACAAATTTCTCAACAAATTCTTCCAGCGGCACCCCATATTGCAGGCCCACTGAAATAGCGATGGCAAAACAATTCATAAAGCTGCGAAGTGTAGAACCTTCCTTGGCAAGGTCTATAAAGATCTCACCAAGTGTACCATCCCCATACTCACCCGTGCGTAAGAAGATCACCTGTCCGCCAATTTTTGCTTTTTGGGTAAAGCCCCTGCGTTTAGCCGGCAATGATTTCTTTTCCACGATGCCTGAGAGGGCGCGTTTAAACTGTGTATCTGTAGAGGCCTGCATCCGCTTCTGCACTTCTTCGAGCAGTTCATCAACCGTTAACTTACTCAGGTCAACAATATGAGATGCGGGATCTGCGGTTTCTTCCTCCATCACAAGCGTTTCATCCGCTGTTTCGTCCGATTTCTTTTTCTTATCCGATTTATTACTCAGCGGCTGGCTCAGTTTAGAACCATCGCGGTATAAAGCATTTGCTTTCAGTCCCAATTTCCAGCTCAACAGGTAACAATCCGCGATCTCTTCTACACTGGCCTCATGCGGCAGGTTGATAGTCTTTGAAATAGCGCCGCTTAAAAAAGGCTGGCAGGCCGCCATCATCCGGATATGGCCATATGCATGAATATATCGTTCTCCTTTTTTGCCGCATTTATTGGCACAGTCAAATACCGGCAGGTGTGCTTCTTTCAGGTAAGGCGCTCCCTCAATGGTCATGGTGCCACATACATGATCGTTGGCCGCATCTACCTGCTCTTCGGTAAATCCGATCGCTTCCAGCAGGTTAAAATTCCAGTCGCTGTATTCTGCTTCTGAAAAACCTAACCGTTCCATGCACTCATCACCTAAGGTGAACCGGTTAAAAATAAAGCCGATCTCGAATGCCGATCTTGCGGCGCCATTCAGTTTTTCTATCTCTGCCGGTGTAAATCCTTTTTCCAACAGTGTTTTGGAATTCACAAAAGGTGCATTGTCAAAACTGGCTGCACCTACTGCATATTTTTCGATAGCGTCCGCTTCTTTTGCATTGTACCCGAGGTTTCGTAAAGCCTGGGGTACGGATTGATTGATGATTTTGAAGTAACCACCCCCGCTCAATTTTTTAAATTTCACCAGTGCGAAATCCGGTTCTACGCCTGTTGTATCACAATCCATTACCAGCCCGATGGTGCCCGTTGGAGCGATAACCGTGGTTTGCGCATTACGGTATCCATTCTTCTCTCCCAGCTGAACCGCTTCATCCCATGCCTTTGTAGCTGCCTTAAGGATATAATCCGGGCAATACTGCGCTTTAATGCCCTGTGGTTTGATCTCGATACCAACATATGCTTCTTCTGCATCATAAGCGGCAGCACGGTGATTGCGCATTACGCGCAGCATATCTTCTTTATTGTCTTCGTATTTATCAAAAGCGCCCAGGAACCCGGCCATTTCTGCAGATGTTTTATAGGCAACACCCGTCATGATAGCGGAGATGGCCCCTGCAATACCCCTGGCTTCCTCACTGTCATAAGGAATGCCACTTACCATCAGCATAGATCCGAGATTGGCAAAACCAAGACCTAGTGTCCGGTAATCGTAGGATAGCTGCGCCACTTCTTTAGAAGGGAACTGTGCCATTAACACGGATATTTCCAGTACGGTGGTCCACAAACGGGTAGTGTATTCAAAACCCGCTACATCAAATACATTGTTCTCCTCCGTATGAAATTTTCGCAGGTTAATAGAAGCGAGGTTACAGGCGGTATTATCCAGAAACATATATTCCGAACATGGATTGGAGGCATTGATACGGCCACCCTGCGGGCAGGTATGCCATTCATTGATCGTGGTATCATACTGCGTTCCCGGATCGGCGCAGCGCCAGGCGGCATACGAGATCTTTTCCCATACATCACGGGCCGGGATCCGGCTCATCACACGTCCATCGGTTCTTGCTTTCAGTTCCCAATCGCCATCTTCTTCCAGTGCTTTGAAGAAAGAATTGGGAATACGTACCGAATTATTTGAATTCTGGCCGGATACCGTAGCATAGGCTTCACCTTCATAACTGTTATCATACCCCGCAGCTACCAGGGCCGCTACTTTTTTCTCTTCCCCCACTTTCCAGTTAATGAATTCCATGATCTCGGGATGGTCAAGGTCAAGACAAACCATTTTGGCGGCACGGCGGGTAGTTCCACCGCTTTTAATGGCGCCCGCTGCACGGTCGCCTATTTTCAGGAAACTCATCAAGCCGCTGGAAGTACCACCACCGCTTAATCTTTCACCACCACCGCGTATCTGCGAAAAATTGGTGCCAACACCCGACCCGTATTTGAAAATGCGGGCCTCCCTTGTCCACAGATCCATGATACCCCCTTCGTTAACCAGGTCATCGCTCACACTTAAAATAAAGCAGGCATGGGGTTGCGGGCGCTCATAGGCATTGGTAGATTTTTTCAGTTTGCTGTCTTTGGGATCCACATAATAATGGCCCTGGGGTTTACCGGTAATGCCATAACTCTCATGCAGGCCGGTATTGAACCATTGAGGCGAATTGGGCACGCATGCCTGGTTGATGATACTGTATATCAGTTCATCATAAAATATGGAAGCGTCTTTTTCGGAATCAAAATATTTATAGCGCTCACCCCACATGCGCCAGCAATTAGCCATACGGTGCGCTACCTGTTTAATACTCGTTTCCCTCCCGATAGATCCATCGGGTTGTGGCACCCCTGCTTTGCGGAAATATTTTTGTGCGAGTATATCCGTAGCTATCTGGCTCCACTGTTTCGGTACCTCCACATTGTTCATCTCAAAAACTTTTTCTCCATTGGGATTTTTGATCACGCTGTCGCGGTAATCATATTCGAACATATCAAACGGACTCACCCCTTCCTGGGTAAAGAGGCGACTGAATTGCAGGCCTTTGTTTGAGCGTGGGTTAGCCATAATGCGGTTACTTTATACAGTTCTTTAATGGGGTACCGGGTAACGGGTGGTTAAGCGGGTTGACGAAAATATCTTTCCGTTCTCAAAATCAAGACTGGAAATATCAACAAACTGTGGATAAGGATTGAGGATTGTTTGGCACCTCAAATCCCCATTGGATTTGCGGGCATATGCACAGGTGTAGAAAACAATATTTCAGGAAATGCAGTGGAAAATGAGTTATTTTTCGTAAAACAGTAGGCGGGGCTGGTATAGTATTTTCAGGCAGCGGAAGGGGGTGGGTGATGAGTCATTAGTGATTGGTCATTGTTATCGGACTAAATAAAACCTTATCTTTCAGTTGAATATGGAAACACGGGGTCAATACGCATCGTTAAACAAAAAAATTTCGCATTTTTGCGGGAGTATATCCATTATCCCATGAAGCAGGCGCTATATCATCAATTTATTGAGAGAAAAAAAGCAGGCAAAAAATCGTTTGCCGTGCTTATCGATCCCGATAAGGTCGACAATGAAAAGATTGACCAGCTGGTGGCCCTGGCAGCAGAAGCAAAAGTGGATTATTTTTTTGTAGGGGGCAGCCTCGTCATTTCCAGTCACCTCGATGAATGTATCCGCCAGATCAAATCCACCTGTCATATTCCTGTATTGCTATTTCCCGGTTCTCCGTCGCAGGTCAGCAAATATGCCGATGCTTTATTGTACCTGTCGCTTATCTCCGGCCGTAATCCGGAACTACTGATCGGGCAGCACGTGATCAGCGCACCTTTTGTGAAAAAAAGCGGGCTGGAGATCATGCCTACCGGTTATATGGTCATTGACGGGGGAGCGCCCACCACGGTATCCTATATTTCGAATGCGGCGCCCATTCCTTCTGATAAAAATGAGATTGCGATGTGTACCGCCATGGCGGGAGAGATGCTGGGTATGAAGCTGATATACATGGATGCGGGCAGCGGGGCCAAAAAACCCATCCCGGAACATATGATCGAAAAAGTAGCCAAACATATAGAGGTTCCCCTGATCATCGGCGGCGGTATCACCGAACCCGAAAAAGCCTACCGCAACTGCAAAGCAGGAGCCGATGTGATCGTGGTGGGAAATGCTATTGAAAAAGACACCAACCTCATCAAAGAGATCAGTAATGCGGTGCATAGTGTTCCGGTAAATGCATAAGAAGCACTAACTAATGCTAATTCAGTTCACTTGTATTCACCCTCGACGGTGTTTCCTTCCCGCTGATAATTCCTTTTGAGCTTAATGCAACGGCTTTAATGATCATGGCCATGTTTTCCATATCCAGCGTGCCTATTTCATCGCTTGCCTTATGGTAATTGGGTTCATTATCCATTTTGGATGTTGAGATAGTATGTGCAGGAACACCCAGCCTGGCAAGTGTGGCATTATCCGAACGATAGAACAGGTTCTCTTTGGTATAGGGATCGGGATAAAAACTAAAACCGGTACCTTCCAGGTTACCCTGTAATAATTTACCCATATCAGTCTTTTCATAGCCCGTTATATAAGCAGAGTTCTTTCCCCATTTGCTTTCTGTGCCGATCATCTCAATGTTGAACATGGCTTTAACTGTTTCCGGATCCATCTGCCGCGAAAAATAAGTAGCGCCAAAACCGCCCATTTCTTCAGCGGTAAATGCTACAAAAATGATCGTACGTTCGTTATTATGCAGCGTTTTAAAATATTTGGCGAGCATGATCACTGCTGTGGTTCCGGCTGCATCATCATTGGCGCCGTTAAAAATGGAATCGGTAAGGATATTACCCTGTCTGTCTTTTCCCATGATACCAAGGTGGTCATAATGCCCGGAAATGATCACGTATTCATTCTTCCTGCTTTTGCCCGGCAGAACACCGGCTACATTGGCCAGCTTCTGTTCGGTAAATGTATGTTTGGCTTCCACAGTATAGGCAAGCGGCGCTTTTACAGCCAAAACAAATACCACATCAGACTGCGAACTGTACAATCTTGATTTATAACGGGTAAGGTTATTGAATGATTTTGCAAAACTGGTATCCACCAGCACAAGGTATTTCTTACCCGATACAACAAATTTGCGTGCCTCTGTATTAAAATTGGCCCCGGCGGCAATCATTCCTTTTTCAAAACCGGATCTTTCATCGATCTTCAGTTCCTCTTTTGCAGTTATGACGATCACATCCCTTGTATCAACCTGTATGCCGTCAAAAGTGCAGGACGCGCTGATGAACTTCGGCTGTAACATGGCAAAAGACTGCAGGTAGGTTCCGCTGTTGTTGAGTGTTTGCAAGCCGATATTGGCAAACTCACCGGCAATAAAAGCCGCGGCTTTTTCAATACCAGGCGTAAATGGTTTTCTTCCCTGCATATCATCCGCTGATAATACCCTTTCAATACGCTCTACTTCTTTAGCATTGATGATCTTGTCAATATCCTGCCCAAAAGAAAAGTTTGCTATCAAAGTAAATAACAATATGGCGCTTATTTTTTTCATACGGGATTACGGTTTGGGGTTTGAAGTTTTGGGTTGTTATTGGTTTGCAATTTGGACTTAACTCCAAACCGCCATCACAGACTCATCATTTCTTTGAACTTAACGGTTTGCCGGCGGCTGACCTCAATTTTTTCGCCGCCTTTCAGGTCTACCAGCAACCCGCCGTTAAAATAGGGTTCAATCTTTTCTATCCAGCGAATGTTGATGATGTGTTTGCGGTTGGCACGGAAGAACATTCTTTCATCCAGTCTTTCTTCCAGTGCATTGAGCGATTTCAGAATAAGCGGCTTATGCGTACCAAAGAATACTTTGGCATAATTGCCCACGCTTTCAAATAGCCTGATCTCTCCCAGTTTTACAAACCAGCAGCGTTCGCCGTCTTTTACAAATACCTGGTCATATTCTGTGAGCGGCCCGCGGTTAATACCGTTGATGCCAATATTCTCTTTAAAGATCTCGGCCTGCAATTTCTGTATGGCATCTGCCAGGCGTTTGGGTTCAATCGGTTTTAATAAGTAGTCGAGCGCATTTACTTCAAAAGCCTTGATCGCATATTCATCATACGCAGTTGTGAAAATAACTTTTGGCGCTTTTTCCACTTCGGCCAACAGGTCAAACCCTGTTTTTCCCGGCATCTGAATATCCAGAAAGATGAGGTCGGGGTTCAGTGTCTCGATCTTTTCAATACCATCATCTACATTGGCTGCTTCTTCTATTACCTCAATATCAGAATGGTCCTGCAACAGTTTTTTTAATTCATTGCGAGCCAGTCTTTCATCATCAATAATGATCGCTTTAATTGCCATATATCGGATTTTATATAGGGGGTTTAAATGTGTAAGCCGGCCTGTACGGGCATTTTTACAATGGCTTCCACCATCTGGTTGTCTGTATTCCGGATATCAAAAGTAGCTTTTCCACCGAACAATAGTTTCAAACGGTTCCGCGTACTGGTAATACCAAACCCATCGCTGTTCTCACCGGTAAGGTTCATCTGCCCGGTATTCTGCACGATCAGCTCATGGTGGTTGTCGCGGTAATCAGAAACCACCCTTACCAGGCCGCCGCTTTTCTGTTTACTGATCCCGTGTTTGATGGCATTCTCCACAAGGGTCTGCAGCATCATGGGTGGGATCGGCTGGTCAAGTGTATCCTCATCAATATCATATTCTATCTGGAGGCGGTCCTCAAAACGGATATGCTCCAGGGCAAGATAATCCTTTACAATATTTAATTCCCTTTCGAGCGGCACCGTTTCCGATTTTTCGGCCTGCATGCTGCTCCGCAGAATATTGCTCAGTTCCGTAATCGCCGTTCGGGCCCTTGCCGGGTTCTCATCTACCAATGCGCGGATGCTGTTAAGCGCATTAAAGATAAAATGCGGGTTAATATGCGATTTGATGGTTTTGAGCTCAAGTTCTTTTACCAATCCTTCCAAACGAACTTTCTGAAGTTCTGTTTTGGTGCCTAATTCTACATAATGCCATACATAATATACTGAAACCCAAGCTAATATGAGTGGAGAATCGAAAATAAGGTTAGAGAGGAACCGCTGTTCAACAGACACTTTAATCTTTGGATTATACAGGTGGCGCCATTCTACAATGGCGCTGGTTGCCAGGTTAAAAAGCACGATCACACTTACAATAACGATCGTGAGTAGCCACCATTTTTTGAATGGGAAAGGGGGTCTTAGCTGCAATCCAACGATCAGTTCACGCAATAAATGCGTAAACGTTAACCCGAAAAAGATGGTATACGCAAGTCTCGGGTAAAGAATAGCATTCGTTTTGTTCTCGAATATGATTGCGAAGAACATTATGGTCAAACCATAAAATAGCCAGCCACCCAACTGGAAACACCAGTATAATGTAGATTTACTTCTCATGTTCTGCAAATATAAACGGAATGGCCCCGGGCCGATCCCTAATTTTGATTAGAGGTAAAATCGGCTTCTGTTTGGCAGAAAACCCCGTTTCCGCCGCCCGAAGCCTCTCTTTTTTCGTATGTTTCCTTAGGCAGGCTTCTGCTTAAATGCGTATTTTTACATTCTAAACCCTGTTTTGATGCAGATCACCGCCGGTCCCCTATTACAATCCATTAATAACCCCGATGATTTAAAAAAGCTGAATCGCGACCAGTTGCACCAGGTTTGTGATGAGCTTCGGCAGTTTATTGTGGACGTGGTAAGCGTTCATGGAGGGCATTTTGCGGCCAGTTTGGGCGTGGTGGAACTGAGTGTGGCCCTTCATTATATATATAATACCCCTTATGATCAGCTGGTATGGGATGTGGGTCACCAGGCATACGGACATAAGATCCTGACCGGTAGAAGAGACAATTTTGTAACCAACCGCAAATACAAGGGTCTGAGCGGGTTCCCCAAACGGAGCGAGAGTATTTACGACACTTTTGGTGTGGGGCACTCATCTACCTCTATTTCAGCGGCGCTCGGTATGGCGATGGCGGCAAAGTATAAGGGAGAAAACCGTAAATCGGTGGCCGTGATCGGCGATGGGTCTATGACGGCCGGGATGGCCTTTGAAGCGATGAACCATGCCGGCGTGGCCGATAGTGATGTGCTGATCATACTGAATGATAACTGCATGAGCATCGACCCTAATGTAGGGGCGCTGAAAGAATATTTAACGGATATCAGTACATCACCTACCTATAACAAAGTGCGTGATGAGGTTTGGAACCTGATGGGTAAATTACCCTTAGGAAAAAACTTTAGCAAAGGCATGGCCAGTAAACTGGAAGCGGGTTTAAAGGGGATGGTAAGCAAAAGCAGTAATCTTTTTGAATCGCTCAAACTGCGGTATTTCGGACCGATAGACGGCCATAATATCACCAAACTGGTGGATACGCTGAAGGACCTGAGAGAGATACCCGGCCCGAAACTGCTGCATATTGTTACGGTAAAGGGTAAGGGGTATTCGCTGGCTGAAAAGGACCAGACCAAATGGCACGCACCGGGTTTGTTCGATAAAGTGACAGGTGAGATCTACAAGAAAAAAACCGATTCACCGCAGGCTCCCAAATACCAGGATGTATTTGGGCTCAGCCTGATAGAACTGGCGGAGAAAAATGATTCTATCATGGGTGTTACCCCGGCTATGCCAAGTGGTTCTTCCTTAAAGTTTATGATGGAAAAAATGCCCAACCGCGCTTTTGATGTAGGCATTTGCGAACAACATGCGGTAACGCTTAGTGCCGGACTTGCCACGCAGGGAATGCGTGTTTTCTGCAATATTTATTCTTCATTTATACAAAGAGGTTACGACCAGGTAGTGCATGATGTAGCCATTCAGAAACTGCCGGTTGTGTTCTGCCTCGACAGGGCGGGGCTGGTTGGGGAAGATGGCCCTACGCATCATGGCTGTTATGATATCCCTTTTATGCGTTGTATCCCCAACCTGGTGATCAGCGCACCCATGAACGAGCAGGAACTCCGTAACCTAATGTACACCGCACAACTGGCAAGCAACCAATCGCCTTTCGTGATCCGTTATCCGAGGGGTGAAGGGGTTATGCCTGAGTGGAGAACGCCTTTTGAAGAACTGGCCATCGGAAAGGGCAGGAAATTAAAAGACGGGAAAGAAATCGCTATCCTCAGTTTTGGGCACCCTGGCAATTTTGCACAGGCAGCTATCAGGGAATTAAGAACACAGGGGCTTGACCCCGCGCATTATGACCTGCGGTTTGTAAAACCGATCGATGAAGAACTCCTCCATGAGGTGTTTAGTAAATTCAGCAAAATCGTTACGGTGGAAGATGGTACCGTAGTTGGCGGGTTTGGTTCAGCAGTGCTTGAATTCATGAATCAGAATCATTACCAGGCAGAAGTAAAAATATTAGGGATCCCCGACAGGTTGATTGAACATGGTACACCTAAAGAATTACACAGGGAATGTGCCTATGATGCCAAAGGAATTGCAGATGCGGTGAGGGAACTGATGAAAGATAAGATCGAGGTGAGTCAATTTTCAAATTAACTATTCTTTCGGAGCCGATACTTCTCCTTCCTGCGCAATCCCTTCTTCCGCAATATCCGCTTCGCGGTTCTCGTTCCATTCTACGATAAAGTTGTTCATCCCCTGGCCCACCATCAGTTTCATAAATTTCTGCTGCGACAATTCAAGAATGGATAAGAAAAGAAAAATGGCATGTATACGGTCATAGCATACCTCGAATACTTTTTCAAATGAAACCGTTCTTTCTTTCTCTACAAAACCCAGCATATAATCACGGCTGCCTTCCATGGTATGGTTATACCGGACAACCGTATGAACGGGCCTGTTCTGCCGCTCTTGTACGCGCTGCATTACTTTTTCAAACGCTTTCATCAGTTTGAACATCGTAATGGCCTGGATCTCGGTTCCTTCGGAAGCATCCTCTCCTATCTGGTTTATCTCACGTTGCAGGTTGCCGCGCCTGATCATTAACATGCGTTTCGCCTCCATTTCCGCCATCTGAACGGCCGCTTCTTTAAACCGTTTGTATTCAAGGATCTTATCGATCAGTTCCTGGCGCGGATCAATTTCATTACCCGAAGCATCGATCTCTTTACGTGGCAATAATAACCTTGCCTTGATACGCATAAGCGTAGAAACAAAAAGAATGAACTCGCTGCTCAGCTCTATATTGAGCTTTTCTCCCTGGTGGATAAAATCAAGAAAATCGTTGATGATCTTTGTGATCGGGATATTATAGATATCCAGTTCGTCGCGCTCAATAAAAAATAATAAAAGGTCGAAGGGGCCCTCGAACTGGTCCAATTTGATCTGGTAACTCACATTATTCACTGGTCAATCGCTTTAGGTGCAAAGAAAGCCGAATCGGCCTGAAAAGAGCCGGGGGCTTATCAATAGTTATCCACTTTACTAAAATAAGGAGAGCCCGGATGGCATTACTCCTCCGTCTTTTTAAGCGCATCCCTGATTTCTGCAAGCAATTTATCGGCATTGGATGCTTCCGGGCTGGCCGCAGCGGCAACGTCTTTTCTTTTCATACGGTTGATGGTCTGTATCACCAGGAATACGCAGAAGGATACCACGATAAAATCGAACAGGTTGGTAGTAAAAGCGCCATATTTAACAGCTACCTGTGCCACAGCAGGTGTAATGACCTTACCGGAAATATCTTTTACAGCAGGAGCGGCATCTTTTAAAATCCATATTTTGTCGCTGAAATCAACACCTCCGGTGAGCATACCGATCAACGGCATCACAATGCCATCCACAAAAGAAGTCACGATTTTTCCAAACGATGCGCCCATGACAAAGGCAACAGCAATGTCTAACAGGTTGCCGCGTACGGCAAATTCCCTGAATTCTTTAAGCATTCCCATAAGTAGTTAGTTTATAGTGTTATTGGTCAGGCGACCAACAACGACTGCGTGAAAATAAAAATATTTCAATAATCGGCATCATTATTTCTTCAATCCCGGGTACTGCATTTTGAGTCCCTTTAATAACTGGTAAAGCGCATCGGCCACAAGGTATTCTTTGTACCAGTTCTGATCGGAGGGCACAATGGTCCAGGGAACTTTATTACAGTAACGGAAACAATCTCCATACATCTTCATATACAATTTCCAGAGTTTGGCTTCGTCCAGGTCCTTTTGGTTGTATTTCCATTGTTTTTTAGGATTACTGATCCTTTCTTTTAAACGCAACTGCTGCTCTTCAGGAGAAATATGCAGGTATAGTTTCAGGATATGGGTGTGGTTATGTTTTACCAGCAGGTCCTCAAAATCATTGATGGCTTTCATTCTTTCAACGGCAACTGCATCGCTGCACCATTTGTGTACACGCGTAATAAGTATATCTTCATAATGCGACCTGTTGAATACCTGTATAACGCCTTTTGCAGGTGCATGTTGATGAATGCGCCATAAAAAATCATGCGCCAATTCAATGTCTGTGGGCACTTTGAATGAATTTACCAGCACCCCCTGCGGGTTCAGTTTGCCAAGTACATCTCTAACGAGCCCATCTTTGCCGCTCGCATCCATGCCCTGGATAACGATGAGTACCGCATGTTTCGACTCTGCATACAGCAGGTTCTGTAATTCATCCAGCTGCTCAATAAGGCCGGCTGTTTTTGCCTTGGTCTTTTCTTTATCGAGTCCTTTCGGCGCCCGGGTACTGATCTTTTGTAAATGAATGGTTGCCACTGTTGTAATTATTTTGCTGTATGTTAAATTAATGCTTTTCTTACACTTTGAAGAAATGACGGATGACAAATAAACTTATTAACTGGCTGCTTTTTATCGCACTATGTGTGATATGGGGCAGTTCTTTTATATTGATGAAAGGGGGTATGAACCGGCTTACCGCCTACCAGGTTGCCTCGATACGGATATTGAGCGCGGGATTGGTTCTAATTCCTTTTGCCCGCAAGGCCCTGCGGGAAGTGCCTAAGCAAAAAATGTTTATCGTATTCCTGTCCGGGTTTCTGGGCAGCTTTTTCCCGGCATACCTGTTCTGTATTGCAGAGACCAAGATAGACAGTTCACTGGCTGGCATATTGAATGCACTAACTCCATTATTCACCATACTGATCGGCATTGCTTTTTTCCAGTTAAAGGCACGGAGCATTCAGATCATTGGTGTAACCGTTGGCTTTATCGGTTTATGTTTACTAATGGCCAATACCGGGAAGGTCCGGTTTGAAAACCTTTCTTATACGGCGTTGGTCTTACTCGCCACTTTCCTGTATGGCATTAATGTTAACCTTGTAGGGCGCCATATGCAGGGTATCGGCTCCATGAACATCGCAGCGCTTGCTTTTGTTTTCCTGATCATTCCCTGTATCTGTATCCTGTATATCACGGGTTATTTTGCATTGCCCTTAACCAGCACACCGGTTATTTTATCTACACTTGCCTCCGCTGTACTTGGCATAATGGGTACGGCTGTTGCCTCGGTCATTTTTTATATGCTCGTAAAAAGAGCCGGTACTTTATTTGCTTCCATGGTTACTTACGGAATTCCTTTTGTAGCCGTATTATGGGGTGTTTGGGGCGGGGAAGTGATTACCCCTGTTCAGGTAGGATGTTTGGCGGTGATTTTGATCGGGGTGTACCTCGTAAATAAGAAATCGTTACACTGACATCATTTCCTTTTCCTTCGCCGCCAGGTGCTTATCTACCAGGATAATAAATTTATCTGTCACGTCCTGTATCTCTTTTTCTGCGTCTTTCGCGGCATCCTCGCTTAATCCGTCTTTCTGCAATTTTTTTACCTGCTCAATGGCTTCCCTGCGGATACTGCGGATGGCTACTTTGGATTGTTCACCCTCTGCGCTGGCTTTCTTAAAGAGTTCTTTCCGGCGTTCTTCCGTTAACGGTGGAAGAAAAAGACGGATCTGGTTACCATCACTTTGTGGGGTAATGCCGATATTGGCCTGCATGATCGCTTTTTCGATCGGCTGAAGCATATTTTTTTCCCAGGGCTGGATACTGATGGTGCGTACATCCAATACGCTGATATTGGCCACCTGGGCAATTGGCGTTGGTGAACCATAATAATCAACATTTATCCCGTCCACCATCGTTGGATTGGCTTTACCGGCCCTGATCTTGGTCAGTTCCACTTCGAGGTGGCCGATCCCCTTCTGCATTCCTTCTTCCGCCTCGGCCACTATCAATGCTAATTCTTCTGCCATATGGTTGTTTTAAACTGAAGCGAAAATAGGAAATAGTTTGGAGTTTGGAGTTGTTCACTTAACTCCAAACCCGAAACTCCAAACCCCAAACTCTCCCTATATTTGTACCAACGATATACATTAGTTATGAGTATACAAGAATTACAGAATATTGCCAGCCAGGTAAGGCGCGATATTGTAAGGATGGTGCATGCGGTGCAAAGCGGGCACCCCGGTGGATCATTGGGCTGCGCGGACTATATGACGGCACTTTTCTTTCATTCCATGCATCACCATGTTCCGTTTTCAATGGATGGGAAAAATGAGGATCTTTTCTTTCTTTCCAACGGGCATATTTCTCCTGTTTATTATTCTGTACTTGCCCGTTCAGGCTATTTTGATATAAAGGAACTGGCCACTTTCCGTAAGATCAGTTCCCGCTTACAGGGCCACCCTACCACACATGAACACCTGCCGGGCATACGGATCGCGAGTGGCTCTTTAGGACAGGGGATGAGCGTAGCGATCGGTGCGGCACTGACTAAAAAATTAAACGGCGACAATCATCTTGTGTTTTCATTACACGGCGATGGGGAACTGGATGAGGGCCAGAACTGGGAAGCGATCATGTTTGCGGCGCATCATAAAGTAGATAACCTTGTTTCTGCCATTGACTGGAACGGGCAGCAGATAGACGGGCCTACCAAAAAGGTAATGGGACTGGATAGCCTCAGAAGTAAATTCGAAGCATTTAACTGGACGGTGATAGAAATGAACGGTAACGATATGGATGATACCGTTGCCACCTTAGATAAAGCGAAGTCGATGACGGGACAGGGGAAACCTGTTTGCATTCTCATGAAAACGGAAATGGGTAAGGGCGTTGACTTTATGGAAGGCAGCCATGAGTGGCATGGGATCGCACCTAATGATGACCAACTGGCAAAAGCGCTGGCGCAGTTACATGAAACCCTGGGAGACTATTAGATAGAGATGGATGACAGATGACAGGATATTTATACCGGGTTATTGGTCATTAGGTCATTAATAAGACTAATGACCCTCCTTCTCAACTCTTTAAAGAAAATAATTGCAATCCCGCTTTCCTCGCGGGTATCCAGGCTGCCACAAGTGCGATGAAGATAACCGTACCGC
>JANXRX010000161.1 GCA_025352905.1 Bacteroidota bacterium
TACCGGGCTCCCGCAAGGCAGCAATGTATTTGCCAGGGCCTATGCGATAAACACGGCGGGCACAGCTTACGGAAACACCTTAACCGTCACTACCCAAACGGTGATCAATTCTTTTACGGCACAATCTGCCAGTATTACAAGAGCCGATACGGTAGGCTTTTTATTCAAAACTGCACAGACTGTGAACGGGTTGAACAGTTCCCATTTTTCTTTAATAACAGACGGGATCAGCAATGCGGCAATCATGTCTGTTACAGGTTCGGGCAATTCATTTGTGATCAACGTATATACAGGAACCGGAGATGGCCTTCTGAAAGTACAGTTCATAAACGATGATAGCCTGCTTCCGGGTATTAATAATAAGCCCTTGATGGCTACTGGTTTTTATGCTATCGATAAGACTCCGCCTGTCATTTACAAAGTATCGATTCCTGATCAGCCGATGAAAACAGGTGATACGGTTCCTGTGATTATTGCTGTACTGAAAGATCCGGGAATATTGAAACTATCATCCGGGAATATCAATGGTTTTCCTTTATACGGCTTTACAAAGAATACCGACAGCATCTACACTTGTTATTTTGTGATCGCCAATGGCGGCAAAGATATCCCGGCTGGTAGGGATATTCCCGTAACGCTGATACTAACCGACCCATCGGGAAACAGTAGCGGGTTGTATCAAATTCCGATCCGACAAGCAAACGACCCCATCGACGCCAACAGGCCCTTTGTTGTACAACTCAGCACAGGAGCAAACAGCTTGTATAAAGCAGGCGATACCCTTTTCCTCCTCGCCTCCTTTTCCGAAAAGATTTTTATTTCAGGCATCAATGCGTTTCCATCCATAAAAATTACGATTGGAAATACAGCCAGACAGGCGTCTTACCTGGGTGGCTCGGGCACCAACACATTGCTTTTTATGTATGTGATCCAGCAAACTGATGAAGACAGTTTGAGCAGGATAGCGACATCCATTACGCTTACTAACAGCAATATAAAAGATTCTCTTGCCAATAATGCACTGCCTGGTCTACCGCCTGTCACCAATCGTTTTAGTATAGATGGCGTGGCGCCGAAAATAAATAGTGTGCGCGTACCCCCGGATAAAATATATGCGATCAATGATACCCTGGTATTTGCGGTCAGCTTTACAGAAAAGTTGCGCACTCCTTTACCGCTTGATACGCCGGTTTTGAAATTAACGGTTGGCAGCAGCATAAAAAATATGCTTTGTTTCAGCGGTTGGGGTGAGCAGGATCTTCTGTTCAGGTATATTGTTCAGAAAAATGATCTTGATAAAACCGGCCTTACGCTTGGTAGCTTATCAACAAATAATCCGGCAACCATTACAGACCTGGCTGGCAATCCTGCCGTGCTCACCTTAAAAAATACCGGCTCTCTTTCCCATGTATACATCGATGGCATTGCTCCCGGATTTGTTGTACCAGGCGATGGTTCCTTGTCTGTTTGTGAAAACGATTCTTCTGTATCAATAGCAGATCTACTATCCGTTTTGGATGAAGAAAAAGGAGAAACCATTACCTGGAAAATGACCGCTATTCATTTTCCGGCAGCCTTGCTAAAAAACACAGTCACCGGTTTATCAAATGGCGGTAAATTATCTTCCGGAATTATGGGTTATACTCCGCCCATCTACTATACAGGAAATGATACCGTGCTGGTGGAAGCAACAGACGGGGTCTACACCATACAAAAGCTAATAAGCATTCATATAAATCCACTGATACAAAATAATTTTGCCGGATCAGCAAACTGGGTTTGCAGCGGAACCGCTCCATCCATCATGCAGGGTTCATTACCCACCGGGGGAAATGGCTTGTATGATTATCTCTGGGAATTTTCAGTGGCTTCTGATTCCGCCAATTTTGCGAAAACAACTGGCATAAATTCGCAGAAAGATCTCTCTCCGCCCAAACTAAGTACAACAACCTGGTTCAGAAGAAAAGCGATCTCGGGGGGTTGTGTTGATATATCAACGCCAGTGAAACTGGTTGTGTTGAAATCGGGTGTATGGACAGGCAATTTTTCGCGCGAATGGCACAACGCAAATAACTGGTGTGGAGGATCATTACCTGACCAGGTTACAGATGTATTTATTCCATTCAATACTCCTTTTAGTCCGCTGATAACTGATACCGGCTTTTTGAGGAATCTTATAATGGATAAAAATGCCAGGTTAACTGTTTATGGCGTGTTACAGGTTAGCGGCAACATCTTTTCAGATCAGGACCAGGGTACAATAGATTTGCGAAAAGGAAGCCTGGTATTAAATGGACCACTTCCGCAAAATATAAATGGGAGAAATTTTCAAGAACGATCGCTGAACAATGTAATGATCAGTAATGTCTCGGGTGTGGGCATAACGGATACCTTATTCCTCCTGGGCAGTCTACAACTTCTTAACGGGTTCCTGCAAACCAACAGCCAGCTGGTAATCAGGTATGCAGGAAACATTGGCGCTTCCGCAGCCGGTACTTTTATCGTTGGTGATGTTTCTATGGAGCATAGTATACCCGGTGGAAAAAGACAGTTCCACCTGATGGGGCATCCGTTTTCGACCGGCATCGGTTTACGCATGATCAGTGATAGTATCGACATCACCGGCAGTGGCGGGAGTGAAAATGGATTTGTGAATACCGCGACCAATGAACCTTCTGCATTCCGGTATGATCCACTGACAGGAAATGATTCCCTGTCTTTTGACGATAACTGGACAGCATTTACCCATACGAATGGCCAGGCAGAAAATGCCTGGAAAAAATACAATGGCATCAGGATGTTTATTCGCGGTAAACCGGGACAGGGACTGGATGGCACCCCGGCAGGTAATGGCAGCAAGGGAACCTATGTACCCTCTCCGGTAGTTTTAAACTTTACCGGATCGGTAAATATGGGCGACCAGGAAGTTAACCTGCAAAAAGGAGCCTATTCCGGTTATAACCTTATTGCCAATCCTTATCCATCTGCCATTGATCTTTCATTGTTAACCCTGGGAAATAAGGTGGGAAGGAATTATTGGGTATGGAACACACAACAGGGCCATTGGGGCGGATACACAGCTGTTTCTTTTCAAAGCAGGCTCCTGCTTGGCGCATTTGGCGCTTTTATCGTCAAAGCAACCAATAACACCGACAATGCAATTGTTTTCACTGAGAACGCTAAAGTGAACAACCTTGTTTCCGATACACTGTCAATAACCGATGTTTTAGCAGAGCAGCAGGTAGCATTAAGATTGGAGAGTGATAGTATTTTCTGGGACAGGATACTTATTTGTCATTCAGACAGCGCCAAAAATTATTTTGACAAATTTGATGCGGAGAAATTCATGAACAGTGAAGTAAATTTTTATAGTCTTAGCTATGATCAAAAAAAATTATCCATAGATATACGGCCAATAAACAATGAATCTATCATTCCACTGGGATTGCAGGTTAATGAGCCAGGTAGATTTATCATAAGGGTCGCGAATGGTATGTTGCCTGTATCGAATACTTTACAACTGCACGACAGGTATCTCGACAAATGGTTACCACTTGAAAGAGACAGCAGTTATTCTTTTACAACTACCCTTGATACAGCCAGCAGCGGTGATAAGCGTTTTGAGATACGTAGTCGGCCTGAATCTGCTGATACTGCCTTCTCCAATAAAAAAATAGACCTAACGATTGGTCCCGTACCATCCACAAATGAGGTTGTTGTGAATTACAAGGCAACAGAAAAAGCCAACACTACCCTACGGATCCTTGACCGTTTTGGAAATATCATAAGATCGTTATCGTTGGGTTTGCAAAGTTCCGGTGAAGCCAGGTTATCCATAGCTGATCTATTACCAGGAGTGTATTTTGTAGAGATCGGTTCCGGGAAAAATACAGTCACTAAAAAAATAATAAAACAATAGAATCGGTCAGATCTTATACATCCAGTCATGCGTATCAGCAGCCTTACCATCCCTGATCGCATTCAGCCTTTTCTTTAACTCAGGCGCCACTTTCCAGCTATCCGTATCAAACACCATATCATATGCTTTATAGCGAAGTTCCTTGATCATGGATATGGTAGCAGCGGTGCCGGTACCAAACACTTCACGTAGCTGGCCGGTGGTATGCGCTTCCATTAATTCATCAATACTGATCTTTCTTTCTTCTGTTTGCAGCCCCATTTCCTGTAATAGTACCAGAGCGCTATCCCTTGTTACACCGGCAAGGATGGTTCCGTCTTCCAATGAGGGTGTAATGGC
Source organism: Bacteroidota bacterium (assembly GCA_025352905.1). Lineage (GTDB taxonomy): Bacteria > Bacteroidota > Bacteroidia > Chitinophagales > Chitinophagaceae > Sediminibacterium. Next base: position 4,259 of record JANXRX010000161.1, read on the forward strand.
TTTGTTACCGATGATAAAAAACACGTTCATGGTACCCACTTCCTGCAGGTATTTGTGTTCAAAGGCATCCGTCCATAAAACCTGGTCGTAACCGGCTTTACGGGCAATAGAGGTGGCCAGCATACTGGCGCCGTAATTGCCCGCATTCTTAGAGAAGCCCACACCACCGGGCGCGGCCCGGGTATATTTTTCTTCCACATAAATCTTCATCGGAGATGCATAGTACGGCCCGGTAGGACTGAGTATGATCATGAATTTATACGAGTCAGACGGCTTTACACCAATAATGGCATCGGACGAAAACATGAATGGCCTGATATATAAAGAATGTTCCGGCAAGGAAGGGATCCAGTTCTTATCCAACTCGATCAGCATACGCATCCCTTCCATAAAGATCTCTTCGGGAACGGGTGGCATCTGCATTCTTTCGGCAGAAATATTAAAGCGTTTAAAATTATCCATGGGCCTGAAAATAGCGCAGGTGCCATCTTCGTATTTATAGGCCTTGATGCCTTCAAAGATAGACTGGCCATAATGAAGGGCGGCGGTAGAAGGTTCTAATAATAGCGGCTGGTAAGGTTTTATCTCTACATTTTTCCATTCGCCGTTCTCATAATCCGCTTCGAGCATATGATCGGTAAAATACCGGCCAAAAGGAAGGTTCTCCAGATCGGTTCCGGTTAATTTGCTTGTTTCAACTTTTGTAATGTTTATACCCATCGCTGCCACCATAGCTTTATATTTGACACAAAGAAACAAAAAAAATAAAAGCTAACAGTCGTTAATATTTATAAACGGTATGAATTCACCAAAAACACAGTTACCTGCTTTCCTGATCGCCGATCTGTATAAAAGCAACCTGGTACTGGTAACCGGTGTACCAACACCGATTACTGAAAAAGCGGTTGCTGAAAAACCTGCCGCTAAAACGGTTAAGCCCACAAAGCAGGCCGAAGCAAAAGAATGGTTCTTAGGCAGTAATCAAAAGAATATAACATTGGTAGTGAACGAAACCGGGGCCAGGTATCTCAAAGACGATTCCCTGCAGTTCCTATCGTCCATACTTAGCGCCTGTAAACTGAACCTTGGTGATGTGGCCATAGTAAATTATCACCAGGACCCGGTAGATTACCTGTTGGTCAAAGAAAAACTTGCTCCCCGCTTCCTGTTATTGTTTGATGTTACGGCCAAACAGGTACAACTGCCCTTTACCATTCCTTTTTACCAGGTACAGGATTATGACAAGTGCCAGATACTGCTG
>JANXRX010000214.1 GCA_025352905.1 Bacteroidota bacterium
GATAAGTCTTCCTTTGTTGCAAGCACTAGTGATTTGCCTTCAATCCCGCCCCGGATCTTATCATCCATATAAACAATCAGGTGCTCAGCGGTATCCCGGCCTAGTTTAGCAGTAAGAAGCTCAAATAATTTTGTTATGGAAAGACTACTCATGACCAATGAATTACTACAAATATACAGCCGTTACCCCGCCCTCCCATTAGGTATTAACCGCAATTTTTTAGTATCTTAGATCCTTATACCAACTGCTATGAGATCATTAGCCCTCTTAATGATCAGCCTGTGCTTATGCGCCACCCTGCTGGCACAGGATGATACAAAAATCAACCGCAAGTCATTTGACACTACCGTGTTTGCGGATGATGATACGCTTACCCGCAGCGATTACCTGCAGGGCATCGAAAAAATGTTCAAGGTACTCAACCGCGCCCCCGGTATTACGCAGGCGCTATCGGTGATCGAACGCCTTAGCCAACGGATGAACGATGATGATTCCGCCCTCGCCATTATACGGGAACGGGTATTTACCACGGAGCGCGTACCCAATATCCGTAATCTCCAGATGTTCAATACCCTGCTCGACCAGCTGAGCCTGGATACCAAATCTTATATCGCTGAACTGGACGATTATGATAGGCGGTTAGACGGGTTAAAAAAAGAAGTCTTCGACCTTCGAAAAGATTCTGTTATCAAGCGGTTGTTCCGCGATCCCAAAGTATGGGCTTCTTTTTCTACCCAGTTATCGCAGTTACGGGGGAAATGGAAAAACGCAGATAGCCTGGTAAAACTGATCAATGTACGGATCGATAATACGCTTGCACGCACTTCTTCCAATATTATCACCATCGAGGAACTCCAGCACCAAACGGTTGAACTGCTCAAGGCCACTGGCCCCAAAGCATTTACCAAAGAACGCAGGTATATCTGGGAACCCCGAAAGGTGAACAACTCACCGGCGGCACTCAAAAGTTTTCAGAGATCATTGGATGATGAAAAAAAGATTGCGCAATTTTATTTTGCACATACCCGCAACCAGATATACCTTTTATTGCTGACCGGTGTCGTATTCTTTGCCTGGGTGTATTATAATTTCAGCAGCCTGAAAAAGATGAACAAACTGGACGCCCTCCAGGACCTTGACATTACTTACCTGAAACGGATACCCATATTGGCTTCGCTGTTACTGGTACTAAACCTTGCCCCTTTATTTGATCTCAATGCACCCGCTATTTATATTGAGTCGATCCAGTTTTTATTGATGGTCGTGCTCACCCTGCTCTTCCGTAAACTCAGACCCAGGAGCCTGTTTGTATGCTGGTTGCTGTTCGTTATCCTTTTCTTGTCAGTAGCGTTTACCCGGCTGCTCAATATTCCCTTTTATATGCAGCGCTGGTGGACACTTTCCCTGAATGGGCTTTCGTCTATACTGGCCATCGTATGCATGATCATGTTCCGCAAATATTTTTACCGGAACAGGGCCTTATTTATGGCCGGGGGATTATACCTTTTCTTTCACCTGCTTGCTTTCTTCTGTAATATGTACGGCCGTACCACGCTGATGCAGATCTTTGGCGCTACAGCCATTTATACCGCCTCCGTATCGGTGGGCCTGCTGATATTTATCCAGATAGTACAAGAATCGCTCCTGTTACAGATACAGAGCAGCCGCATGCGTAAAAAATATCCTGTTCATTTTGATTCGGAAAGTATCGCCAAAGGCATCACGCGTATGGCATCTTATTTTGCTATAGTGATCTGGCTGGTGGTGTTTACCACCAACCTGAATATTTATGCACCACTCGAACAGGCGGCGATCGATTTTCTCACAAAGCCGCGTTTGATCGGTAATTTCACAATGCATTTAAGCAATGCGCTGCTGTTCTTCGTGATTATTTGGGTGGCTAATTTCCTGCAGAAATACATTGCTTACTTCTTTGGCGATGTAGGTGATGAAGCGGCTTTTGACAATAAAGGTCAACGCTCCAAATTAATGATCACAAGGCTGATATTATTAACAGCGGGGTTCTTATTAGCCGTAGCCGCATCCGGCCTGGCGCTTTCACAGATCACTATTATACTTGGCGCACTCGGTGTAGGTATCGGTTTAGGGTTGCAGAGTATCGTAAACAATTTTGTATCGGGTATCATCCTCATCTTCGACCGCCCGTTACGCATCGGTGATACGGTGGAAATAGGCGATCAGAAAGGACGGGTACGCGAGATCAGCGTTCGCTCCAGCACACTGCTCACGGCAGATGGGGCAGAAGTGATCATACCTAATGGAGATATCCTCTCAAAAAACATCGTTAACTGGACCTTCAGCAATACCCATGTGCGTGTGACAGCTGCTTTCGCGATCGAAAAAACATTTTTGTCAGAAGAGATCCTCACAGCCATCAGGGAGATCATTCGTAATAATCCCGATGTATTGCCGAATAAAGAACCCGAGATCCTTATCGACACAATCAATGCCGATTCTACCGAACTCAAGATATATTTCTGGTGCAAAGACGTAGTAAAAGCCGACCGCACCCGAAGCAGTATCTATGGCGATATATACCGGAAACTGGGGGATATGGGAGTTAAAATATTGTAAGGGCGCTTTGGGGTTGGGGGCAAAAGCGTAAGGTTGTCAGGAGTTGATGGTGATGAATGAAGCAACTATAACCACTAACAACTATAAACCAAAATCCATTAACAACCCTAAACCAGCAACCCTAAACCAACACAATCAACAATCTCCATTATCACACGGTTGCGTGCGCATTTCAGTTTCCAGGGTGCTGTGCTGGATGCCGAGGTGTTCGAAGTCATGCTTCAAATGTTTTTTGATCTGTTCTACCTGCTGCATACTGGTATGC
>JANXRX010000218.1 GCA_025352905.1 Bacteroidota bacterium
ATCAGCCATTCACCAAAAGAATTTACGAAGGGAGAAGATATGGCCAATGGCGCCAATGTGTTGTTGAAAACGATTCTGGCGATTGACCAGGAATAAAAAAATCAGTCTTGCTTTTCATGTAGTTTTCTTTCCTTTTTTCTCTTTTCATACGCACTGAAGCACAGAAGTACAGGAAAAACCCTCAGTGTTTCTATGCTTCAGTGGCAAAAGGGAAATTATTATTTTTTTAGTAATATTACCTACTCATGACCGCCCAAATACACACTTCCTCTTTCCAATTCCTCAAAGAACTCAAAGCCAACAACACCCGCGAATGGTTCAATGAACACAAGACCACCTACCAAAACGAATTACAGAAAATCGAATCGTTTGTAGACTCGCTTCTTCACCGAATGAAACAGCACGACGAGATCGATACGGTCTCCGGTAAAAAGGCGCTTATGCGCATCTACCGCGATATCCGTTTCTCATCCAACAAAACTCCTTACAAAACAAACTGGAGCGGCAGCTTTCATCGTATGGGGGCGCAACGGCGGGGCGGTTATTATTTTAGCTTCCAACCCGGCGGACAAAGCGTTATCGCAGGCGGATTCTGGGCGCCGGTACCGCGCGACCTGAAGTTGATACGCGATGAATTTGCCTTCGACGACAAACCGATCCGAACCATTCTTGCCTCGCCAAAGGTTAAAACATTTTTTGGCAGCCTCTCCGGTGAAACACTCAAGACCGTTCCGCGTGGATACGAACCCGGCCACCCCGCGGCTGACCTGATACGGCATAAACAATTTATCCTTACAAGAAAATTTACAGACAAGCAAGTGCTGGGCAAGGATTTTATGAAACAGGCGATTGATACCCTGCGCGCATTCCGGCCTTTTTTTGACCATATGAGTGAGGCGCTGTATGTGCCTGATTAAACCAGTCAAATATGCATTTCTGCTAAATCTGCGCGGGCCGGAGAAGATGGATTGATAAGGCTATAAAAAAAGAAACCCCGGTTGACAACCGAGGATTTTTGCTGGGCCAACCGGAGCCGTACAGCTCCTTGAGTCCAGAGTGTAAATATACAAGTTATTTGAAAAGATGGAATGGTTTATTTTTCTTTTGCTTTATCCATTGACAAGTTTTCTTTTTAACCTCGCAAACAGAAAGAGGCCAATGAAAACGAGTGCTGCAGCAACTGCATAAACTGCCTCGTGATTATAGGTATAAATCGCCGCTGCTCCCAGTGGAACAATTACCCGGTACAAAGCCTGCAGGCTCTGGTTCGTTCCCTGCAGCAACCCCTGTTTGCTTTCATCAACGGATACAGAAAGGCGCGCATTATATGAGGGATCGAATAACCCTTCGCCCAGCACAATACAAGCGACGGCCGCGGCAATTAAAACAATTGATTGGTTAAAGGCAGTCAGAAATATCAGCCCAAGTCCAACGATCATTCCACACAATCCAATGATGCCCACTGTTGTTTGAGAAAAATGTTTCAGCATCAGCGGTAGCACAATAACGCGAGAGAGGATATCGCAGATACCGATCAGCACAAAACTGCTACCAATAAAGGATGGCCCCCAGTGGAAGACATCCTTCATAAAGATGGTGGTGTTAAACTGCCAGATGTTAAGTCCGACATAGAAAAACACGCCTATGATAATGAGATTCTTTGCATCCCTGATAGAAAAGATCTCCTTAAAATGCAGGAATGTATTAAAGCTTTTCAGTGTCAGGTGAGTAGTCCTTTTTTCGGGTGGTAGTGATTCCGGCAACAAAACAGTAATACCAAGCATGGAAACAAGCGTGATGGCTGCTGTTACAAAAAATGGTAAAGTAACGGACGAAGCGCCCAGCAATCCTCCAATCGCCGGGCCTATCATAAAGCCCAGACCGATTGCCCCGCCAAGATACCCGAACCACTTGCTGCGTTCCTGTGGTTCGGTACTGTCTGTTATATAGGCAAAAAGTGCACTCTGGTTGCCCGCAGTAATTCCATCAATTATACGGCCCAGGAATAGCACCCAAAGCGCTCCTCCCGCACCGAGTAATACGTACCCTACCGCAGAACCCAGTAAACTTAATAACAGGATGGGCTTGCGTCCATACCGGTCGCTCAAGGCGCCAAACACTGGCGCCGCAAAGAAAGTGCAGACCGCAAACACAGCCACCAGCGCACTCATGGTAAAGGCAACATCTGTTGGCGGTACATACAAGCCTAACAGGAAAGGAAAGAGTGGGAACACAATCGTCATCCCTATCGCATTAAGGACGGTGATGCCAACAATGATCCAGAGATTTCTCTTTTTATTTTGTGAATGGAGATTAGACATAATAATCGAAAAGGTATCAAATATTTCCTTGTTCAGGAAAAAGGTTGTTATAAGCAAATAAAGGGAAATCCAATACCTATTTAAGATCGTTTTTTTGCCACGGAAGCACAGAATTCGTCAACAAGATACAGAAAGGCGCGCATTGTATGAAGGGTCGAATAATCTTCGCCAGCACAATACAAGCGACGGCCTTCTGATACGCAGTGTCATTACATATTTTTTTCCTTTGCCGGCGATTTTCAACCTGGTTATCGCGGGCATATTGCTGGTGGTGGTTTTTTAAAAGGAATCGATTAAAATGGTTATTAAATTACGGATCCGACATATTCAGTTTACCTGTGATGACGGAATAGTCTGTCAGCCTTGTTTTTGAATCATAACAAGAATTGATTTATAGGATTACCCTTTATCTACTCGGGAAGTTATGTTGTGTGCCTATTGTGCCTTCATCACATTAAACATCCAGCGAACACCGAACCGATCCTGGCAGGTACCCCAATAGCCCCAGAATTCGTTATGGGGGGGCAACTGCATCTGTACCACCTTCAGAGAGCGCTTTGTATAGCCGGTCGGCTTCATCTTTTGTGTCGGGGTTAAGGCTGATGGTAATATTATTTCCTTTCACCACAAGAGTCCCGGTTCAGGACTTCACTATCGGTATTGTGCACGCCTAGCTGGGAGCCCGGTCTAAGTGAGCATTATTACGTTAATTTTGTATCAAACGAAATAACATAGTGAAAAGTAAAAACCTGAGTGACTATAAAAGATTACCGTATTTCGATGGGGTCGAGCTACTATATGCGCAGAATCACACCCTCGATTTTCCGAATCATACACATGATACATTTAATATTGCCATTATTCTTAATCAGTCTTTTTGTGCCAAACTTCCGTCTAATTTTTTGAAAGCTCCTGTGGGTACAATCTGCATTACAAATCCACATGAGGTTCACGCAACGCCATGCGATAAACAGACAGGGAATACGTTTCATACATTTTATATTTCACCGGAAGTTCTTAAAGAAATCAATAAAGGAATTGATGTTTTTTTTAAAGACCGGGTGATCTATAACAATGAACTTTTTAATAACTTTTATTTTTTATCTCAAAATGTACATAACACGCTGATCAATTTTGAAAAAATGCTTAAGAACTGCCTTGGCAGCCTGATCGAGGAGTACTCCACTGAACTCCATTTTAAATCCTGCCAGAAACAATTGTTTCAAACCTTTTTGACTGAAGATCATTTTGAAAAATTTTCGTTGGACAGAACTGCCAGGTATTTTGGGATAGATAAATATAAATTCTTAAGATTATTTAAACAGGAAACCGGTCTTTCGCCTAACAGTTTTGTTATTCTGAAAAGAATCGACAAGGCTAAAAAATTAATTTTAGGAGATTGTGACCTGTTGGATGTTGCCATTTCATCAGGATTTTATGACGCCGCTCATCTTTGCAGAGAATTCAAAAGATATACCGGCGTTACCCCCAATACCTACAAAAATGCATAATTACCCGATGAGGTGCAATATTATACAATAGTTTATCCAGATCAGGGTATAAATTGCTCTGAAAAGAACTCCTCATGTACCGGTTAACTATTATATTCCTGTTTGTGTTCTGTAATGCCTCTATAGCGAAAGATTTGAAAGCAAAGCTCAGAGTCAACGCAAGAGCAATGAAATATTCAATCGCACAAACGCAGGAGCATATTTTTGAGATACAATTAAAAAAAGACGTCTACTATCACATATTAATTGAACAGCAGGGAGTTAGTGTTATTGTTTATCTGAAGGACAAAAATAATAAAACGCTGCAGGAAAAAGATAGTCCAGCCGGAAAAAAACGCGGTCAGGAAAAAATTACTTTTTCACCTGATTCATCCGACTTATATATTATTACAGTTAAGCCTTTAGATACGAAAGATAATTCTGAAGGAGACTACACCATCAGTATTTCCGAGATACCTAAAAAGCTGCAGACATTCACCCTTAGCCAACTTACTGAAGATTTTGAAATAGTAAAGAATGCATATACAGAAACACGTGTGGGACTGTGGTATAACAGCTATCCTGAATTTGATAGTATATGCAGGCAGCAAAAAAATAAGTTGCAGAATAAAATGACTGCATTGGATTTCTACAGGATTGTCGCTCCGATCACATCATTTACAAAGGAAGGACATTGTTATATAAAGCCATCTGTTGAAACAAGTGAATATCTAATGCAATACGGATCATATTTCCCTCTGTTTGTGAAAATTTTAAATAAAGAGATTTATGCAGTGAATGACTTCGAAAGTTATAAGACCAGTGGTTTACTAATATCAAAAATAAACGGTATCGCAGCGGACAGTATTTTGGATGAATTTACCCGGATTGAACCATCAGATGGATTTAATTTTACAAGTAAATACCACTGGATAGAGACTTCTTTTTCAAAATATTATTCACGTTTTTTGGGGTCATCAAGATCTTTTTCGATTGAATTAATTAATCCTGTTACAAAAGAGAAAATACTTTACGATAACGTTCCTGCCGTGACATATAAAGAATACACAAGGTCATACCAGGCATTTTTGAAAGAACATCCCGGCTTTAGTTTCGGGAAACCATATTTGTTTTCACTTGATGTGCTGAAAAATGAGGCATTGTTAACTGTTAACGATTTTGACGAAGATGAAAAAGATTTTCAGCAGTTTTTGGACAGTTGTTTTAACTCCATAAAAGAAAATAACATACACAACCTGATTATTGATATAAGGAAAAACGAGGGTGGCGCCCAAGGAATGGAAGACATCCTGATGTCTTACCTGATCAAGAGCCGTTATGAAAAATATAAGTACGTAGCAATTCCTTCCACTACTTATTCATTTTTGGAGTTCACGAATTATAAAAACAAGGGGGAAAGGCTTGCTAGGGCGTTATCTAAGGAATTTTATCAGAGTTACGACGGTTCTTTGATAAATAAAAAAGGGTATTACGAAGGCCGTGATCCTGCTAAAATTCATTTTGACGGTAACATTTATATTTTAATTAATGGACTTACTTTTTCAGGAGCTTCTGAATTTGCTGCTTTGGCAAAGAATCATACCAACGCCGTTTTTATAGGAGAAGAAACCGGAGGTGGTTATTACGGAAACACGAGCGGAAATTACCTGACATTTACGCTGCCCCAAACAAAACTGGTGGGTAGAATCCCATTGTGCAAGTTTGTGGTGGAGGTCGAAAACAAATCAGTCCCTTTTGGCCGGGGGGTGCCCGCTGACTACACTGTTCAACCAACAATCCAGGATATATTAAATGTAAAAGACATCGAACTGGAGTTTGCAAGAACCCTCATAAATAAAAAATAAAATTTATTCTTCCGGTAGTTTTGCTACTGCAATTGGGTTAACTTCTTTTTTGATGAGTTTTAGTTCCTGTTTTTTTAAAATATAGTAAAGCCGCTTTCACGGCATTCTGGCGGGAATGAAAATCATGAGTGATAATACCAACGCCTCTGTTTAGGGTCTCATGTCAATCAGAACATTCCTGTTAACACCCTCCAGTCAGAGTTCCATGCTCGCCCTTTAATTGTGTGTAGTTGATTGCCTTTTTAAAAACAGCGTCATTATTCTTCCACGCGCAACATATTTATCGAGTTTGATTTTTGGCTATCTGTGTCAACCCATTCTGAAGTAAGAAAATTGCAAGCCTGCCTGCTTTGTAACATTTATTTATCTTACAATTTTATCAAAATACGGATTATTTTTTTTTGATTCAACGAACATTATTTTAGCGATCTGCTCATACGACAGGGAAGTAATGTGAAGACGAGATCGTCAGGCTAAAAGCAGAGCTGATTGAACTATCAAAAAAGAAAGTTGATATAAGCGATCACGTAAATGTGGCTGTTCGGAACATGGTAAAAGTGAATGAATTATTTGAGTACTGGAATGCTCAGAATGGAGAAAAGTCATTGGGTCTTTTTTCCCCGAAAAGATAATTTTGACGGGGTGAATTTTCGAACTGCCCGGATCGATGAGGCCGAAAAGCTGATCTTCAATATTGGTGCGGGTTTCGGTGAAATAGGTGATGGAAATGCTATAGGTTCCGACAATGGGAAAACCAGTTCTGGTTCAAAATTAACAAAAAAATCCACTTTTCATATTTGAATTATCGAACCGCTTTTTAGGAAAATTATTATCCTCTTGAAGCCAATGGTAGCGGGAATTTAAACATAAAAAAAATGGACAAACCGAGAAAACTCAATTTGCCCACTTTCGTTGCCCGACCTGGATTCGAACCAAGACATACTGAACCAAAATCAGTTGTACTACCCTTATACTATCAGGCATCCTTACAATTACGACTATAAAAGTCTTAATGGGGTGCAAAAATAGGGCTGCACCTCACTTATTCCAAATTTTTTAAAGATTGTAGCCGTTTTCAGGCGAGATCCTCCTTCTCTTTCAATGACTTGATCAGGTCCAGCGCCTCGGCTACTACATCGCACATGATCGTGATCAATGAGCCCGGTTTGGCATTATCATAGGCGAACATGATGGCCTCTTTCTCATTATAAATGATCTTTATGGGAATATCGCCTTTTTTTGTTTCAGTAATGCCCTCTACCAGCAGGTTCACGATCTCTTCTGCGCTGCGGCCGCGCAGGTTCTTATCCTGGCGGATGATGATCTCATCAAACGAACGGCCCGAGATGCGGCCCAGTTCGCGGATATCCTCATCGCGCCGGTCTCCCGTGCCGCTGATGATCCCTACTTTAGGTGTACCATCCATCTTGCTGATAAAATCGCATAACAGTTCCAGCCCGGCCGGGTTATGCGCAAAATCTACCAGGAACCGGAAATGTTTGAACTCAAACATATTCAGCCTGCCGGGTGTTTGTGAGGGAGAAGGAACAAAGGTGCTTAAAGCCGTTCTGATATCCTCAATCGTAATATCCTTGAATAAATAGGTAGCCAGCATAGCGGGCAACGTATTCATGATATTATGCAGCGCCTTGCCGCCATAGGTAATGGGGATCTCGCTTACTTTTATTACCCTGATCTTCCAGGTGCCTTTTAAAATAGATACATATCCATTCTCATATACAGCGGCATACCCGCCATTCTTACAATGCTTTTGTATGCGCGGGTTATTTTCATCCATACTAAAATACGCCACATTACAGGTAAGCCCCTCATGCATGGCATATACCAGGTCATCCTCCGCATTTAAAATGGCGAAACCATGGTTAAAAGTTGTTTCGGGGATCACGGCTTTTGCCCTTGCCATCTGTTCCAGGCTGTCGATACCGCCGAGACCGAGGTGATCGGCGGTAACATTGGTTACAATGCTTACATCGCAATTGCGGAAAGCGAGACCGGCTTTCAACAGCCCGCCCCGCGCACATTCCAGCACGGCAAAATCAACGGTAGGGTCGCGAAGAACAAATTTGGCGCTTAGTGGGCCGGTACAATCGCCCTTCATCATCATCTGGTTCTGGATATATACGCCATCACTGGTAGTATAACCCACTTTGCGACCAGCCGTTTTACAGATATGTGCCGTTAGGCGGGTAGTAGTTGTTTTACCATTGGTTCCGGTAATAGCAATGATGGGGATGCGGCCATCCGATCCCTTTGGAAATAACATATTGATCACCGGCTCGGCCACATTGCGCGGCAAGCCTTCGGCTGGTTCTATATGCATCCTGAAACCGGGGGCGGCATTTACTTCCAGCACAGCGCCGCCATTCTCATAAATGGGTGTACGCAGGTCGGCGGCCATGATATCGATACCACAGATATCGAGGCCAATGATCTTTGCGATCCTTTCTGCCAGGAAAATATTTACCGGGTGTACCTCATCCGTTACATCGGTTGAGGTACCGCCGGTGCTCAGGTTGGCGGTTGTTTTTAAGAGTACCAGCTCGCCTTTTGGCGGAACGGTTTCCAGGGTATAGCCGATCTCATCCAGCATTTTCTGGCTCGATTGGTCGATGGTGATCTGGGTGAGTACTTTTTCATGTCCATAGCCGCGGCGCGGGTCCTTATTGGTCTCATCTATCAGCCATTGAACCGTATTCACCCCATCACCCACTACCGATGCCGGTGTTCTGAGTGCGGCGCAGATAAATTTATAGTTGATTACCAATACCCGGAAATCCACCCCCGTAATAAATTTTTCTACGATCACACTCCGGTTATACAGTTTGGCCGATTCAAATGCTTTCAAAGCCTGCTCCCAGGTATTGATATTGGTGGTATTGCCTTTGCCGTGGTTGCCATCGATGGGTTTAATCACCAGGGGGTAACTGTATTTTTCTACCGCCTCTTGTAAACCTTCCTCGGTTCTTACCACCGTTCCCCTCGGCACGGGGATCTCGGCGGCTTCGAGTAAATTTTTCGTCTCTTCTTTGTCGCAGGCAATATCTACGGCAATATTGGAAGTAGTACTCGCAATGGTGGCGCGGATCCTTTTCTGGTGCACGCCATAACCCAATTGTACCAGGCTCTGTTTGTTTAAACGGATAAAGGGAATGCCACGTTTGGCGGCTTCATCCACAATGCAACCGGTGGATGGCCCGAGGCGGGTATCTTCCCTGATCTCTCTTAATTTCTGGATGTCTTCCGACAGATCATACACCGCAGCTTCCACCAATGCCCCCGCAATGCGCACAGCAGCCCTTGCGGCGTATACACCGGCATCTTCTTCCATATAATTGAACACCACGTAATATTCGCCTGGCTTGCCGGTTCCGCGTGTACGGCCAAATCCGCAGTCCATCCCCGCGAGTGTTTGTAGTTCCAGGGCAATATGTTCGATCACATGGCCCATCCAGGTGCCTTCTTTCACCCTCTCAAAAAAACCTCCCGGCGTGCCTACACTGCAGCGGTGCGAGTACATGGTGGGGAACAGCGCGGCTAATCTTTCCGGGAACCCCTTGATCTCATTGGTGGGGCGTTGTTCCAGTTCTTCGAGGTCCAGCTTCATCTGGATCAACTGGGGGCGACGAACACTCCAGTAGTTGGGGCCGCGTAGTATCTTGATTTCTTCGATCTTCATCTTGAATATTTAATGTATACCCTTTTGGTTCATGGGTATTAGATCATAGTTCATAGTAAATGGAGCCATGAACTATGATCTATGAACCATGAATGATTCTCAGGAGAATGAATATATCGAATTTCTGACTGGCAACAGAAAACACTTATTTTTGCCATAACGAAACAGGCAGGCATGATTCCGAACGGAAAGCTGATAGCAATAGGCGGCGCAGAAGACAAGGGCACCGATGCTGTGAAAAGTGAGTTTTACAACAGCAATCTTAATTTTTTCGAGTTAGGCATCCTTCGCCGTATCGTAGAAGAAGCCGGCGGCCTCAGTGCGCGCATAGAAGTGATCACCACAGCTTCCTCTATCCCTTACGAAGTGGGTGAGAACTACCTGAATGCCTTTGGAAGGATCGGCTGTACCGATATCGGCGTGATCCATATCCGTAACCGCGAAGATGCGCTGCGCGAAGAATATATTCACCGCATCAGCAATTGCGCGGGTGTCATGTTCAGTGGCGGTAACCAGTTACGCCTCACGGCTATTTTTGGCGGTACACAGTTCCTTGGCATTATCAAAAAAAGATATAAAGAAGAACCCTTTGTGGTAGCCGGCACCTCCGCCGGCGCCATGGCCATGAGCAATACCATGATCTATGAAGGCAACCCCACCCGTGCACACCTGAAAGGGGAGGTAAAGATCACCACCGGTCTGGGCTTAATGGATGAAGTGATCTTCGATTCCCATTTTGAAAAACGCGGCCGGTTTGCCAGGCTGGCGCAGGCCGTATCTGCCAACCCCTCCTGCATCGGCATCGGGCTGGGTGAGGATACGGGTATGCTCATTACCAACGGCAACCGTATGGAAGCGATAGGCAGCGGGCTGGTGATCATTGTAGACGGTCATGATATCCGCTACAGCAATATGGCCGATATACCCGAAGGAAATCCTTTAAGCATCGAAAACCTGAAAGTGCATTTTTGTGCAAAAGGAAATGGGTTCCTTGTTCAGGAAAGAAAATTCATAGAACTGATGGGGAAGACCACCACTCCCATCATGACGGATATATATTAACAAAACAACTTCGATTGCCATGAGTAAACTTATCCTGTTAGCCGTTTTTGTGGCCTGTATGGTCCTGATGTCGTTCAGTTTTTACAAAAAGAAAAAAGTTGTTTTCTTCGGCGATTCCATTACCGCGGCGGGCGCCCGTTCCGGCGGTTATATCAAGCTGATGGATTCCCTGATTAAACAGGAGGGGTTGGAAAATAATTATGAGCTCGTTGGCGCGGGTGTAAGCGGCGATAAGATCTATGACCTGTACCTGCGGATAGAAGAAGATGTGTTAAAACAGAATCCCGATATCGTTCTTATTTATGTTGGCGTTAATGATGTATGGCATAAATCCTCCAGCGGTACGGGTACTGATTTCAATAAATTTGGAAAATTTTATGAAGCCGTTGTGAATAAATTGCAGGCGGCCGGTATTAAAGTGATCGTGTGTACCCCCGCAGTTATCGGCGAACGCACCGACCATACCAATCAGCAGGATGGCGACCTGAATTTTTATTGCAGTTGGCTCAAGACTTACTCAGCAAAGAACAATCTTCCCTTTGTAGATCTCCGCGCTGCTTTTATGGATTATGACATGAAAAACAATCCACAGAATAAAGAATCGGGCATACTTACTTCTGATCGTGTGCATCTTACCCCAACAGGTAACCTTTTTGTTGCCGAACAGATGTGG
>JANXRX010000234.1 GCA_025352905.1 Bacteroidota bacterium
AGCATTTTTATCATCGGCAGCAGTATTGATCCGATGGCTGCTACTGCAGAACCCGGCAGCCTGGATAACGCATTGGCAAAACCCGGTTTATCCCGATACATACTGGATCTAAGAACGCCTCCGAATCATTCGCCGGCAGCAAACTGGTTGAACAGGCAACGGCCCATGCAAGCCAACAAGTACGCTTTTTTTCGTGTACATACTGTTCCGGCGTTTGATGCTGTCTTGTTTATGAGTAAGGGGAGATAGTTGCAAAATCCGATTACACAGACCCAACTAATCCGGCGCAAATTGACCCAGCATCAAGCTGGCGAACTATGTATCAAATATAATCGGTACAAATTGACAGTCAATCGGATAAGATGGGTCATTTTCAGCCGGAATAAATAGCTCAACCAAAACCGGATTCAATGGGTCACTTTCATCGGATTTTGCACGCTAATCTTTAAGATTATTTATCTCAGCGTTCAATATTTTATAGCGATTTATATCTAATAATTCATCAATATTTGTAACAATTTCCTTTGGATATTTTAACTCTATCTTGGAACTATCTACTACTAACCATAAAGATCCTTTATATTTTGGTTTTAAAAAATCGAAAGTCTTTTTACAAACGCTTAATAACAATATTGTATCGTTAGTGCCATTCACCTTTGTTAGAAAAGCATCGGCAAACTCTCTATTACCGTTATTATTACAATCTTTATCGAGAATAAAAGACCGGATAATTGTGATTTCAATTTGACGCTTATCATTCGGCCAAGAATACTTTTTTAATGTCTCAGGCTTTACAGTTCTATATTTTTCGGGACTACATGCAAGCCCCAATAATAAACAAATTACAAAAGAAAGTATCTTTTTCATTAATCTTGATTTATTGGATGAGTGCTGCAAAATCCGATTACGCAGACCCAACTAATCCGGCGCAAATTGACCCAGTATCAAGCTCGCGAACTATGTATCAAATATAATCGGTACAAATTGAAAGTCAATCGGATAGGTTGGGTCATTTTCAGCCGGAATAAATAGCTCAAACAAAACCGGATTTAATGGGTCACTTTCATCGGATTTTCCACATATAATCTTAACACCTTTAATTGTAGTACTTTTGCGATAACTACCTTTGGTGTAGGGGGTATTAATATTCCGGCAAATACTTCAACCTGGCTTGGTGGATTGGTTAAACTTTATTCTTAATAAAGAACCAATTAATTTATGATGGCAAATGAGATAAGAGTCAATATTAAACGTGTTGTAAGATCGTTGGCTATTGTCTTAATTCCGTTCCTTTTTACGCTGTTGATTCCGACACAAGGACATTATGGACAAAATTGGACAACTTTTACTGTCTGGATTGTTTTTCATTTCCTAGGGTTGCCAATTGGGGGCTGTATGTTGATTCTTCGTTTGATACGCCTTTTAAAAAACAACCAGGAATCTTATTACCAATTTTTCGGTGTGACAAATGCGGTCTGCGGGCTATTTGGATTAACAAATTCTATTTTAAATCATATAAGTGTCCCATCGTGGTATGTCTTTGATCTAATAGTTGGGTTTGCTATATTGATAGATTATTTCTTTATTCAGCCTCTGAAAAAATGTGTGTGATAATTGAAAACCAAGAGAGATAGGGTATTTTCAGGACGAGTCGCTTCTTATCGGAACGATGGTTTCCAAGATATACCAGGAAAATTTAATAGCAAAAAATCTGAGTCGGGAAGGTAACTTGTACCTTAGAAATATAAAAGCTCTTTCACATCTCCACTTTCTTTGCAATAAAGAAGTCAATTCGTTGTAGCAAATTGTAGGCAAATTCAGCTCAATAAACGAAAAGAGACCGCAATTGCGATCTCTCTAAGTAATTGTAAACCTATGTGCCCCAGGCGGGAATTGAACCCGCACTCGCGTTGCGGCGAACAGGATTTTAAGTCCTGCGTGTCTACCAATTCCACCACCAGGGCGTCCCGGTGCTTCCCAAACTTCGGGAGCGTCCCAAAAAAAATCCCGTCACGCCACCAGCGCAACGGGACTTTGAGCGAAAGACCGGGCTCGAACCGGCCACCCCGACCTTGGCAAGGTCGTGCTCTACCAAATGAGCTACTTTCGCCTGACCACCAAAGTTTTAAAGCAGGTGGTCTGCACCACCGGAATTGTAACTAAGATGTAATTTTATCCGCCTTCGCCAGGGCTATGGCGGATGTGATAAGAACTAAATAAGGAGTGCAAAAATAGCCATCCAGAGTTGCTGACAAAATTTTTTATCCGGTTTTTACTTGTATTCCGGTTTATACTGGGAGCTTTTCTGTACTTCTACATCGGGCTTGCCTTTGTAACGCTGGTTATACAGGCGGTAACATCCCCCTAATAAAAAAGCCAGTGTGCAGAATACCTGCAGGTAAAACAAGAACCTTGATGAATTTACCCAGTTCTTGGTAAAGTCCTTTTCGGTTGGATCTGTTGTATCGTTCGTTTCGTGTGACATAGGTTAGTAATTGCCTGCAAAAATAAGGTACCGCATCAAATTATACAATCTTCTTTCTCACAATTTCCCGGAACCGGTCGTGCTGCTTGATAAAATACTGCCAGATCACCAGCCCTTTATACACTCCCTGCAGTGAGTTAAGCGCTTGTAAAGGGTGCTGCCGTGTATAGGAAACGGTAAAAAAACGCTTGATTACGCTTAGATGAGCGCGGAGAATGGCCAGGAAGAAATCCCCATCACCGCCCAGCAGGCCCTTCCAGGCAGAAACGGAATCGAGGAAGAAACGGACCGGCAGTTTCCACACCCTTTCCCTGAGGGGCAGGTTTTTGGCCATCATTACGAGGTTATTCCGGAAATTCAGGTACACTTTACGCCCCCCGCGCGGCAGGGTGCCCGCTCCAACATGGTAAACCACCGATTGCGGGCAGGCATAGATATGATACCCGGCCAGTTGCATGCGCCAGCAAAGGTCTATCTCTTCCTGGTGGGCGAAAAAAGAAGTGTCGAACCCGCCCATCTTATGATACACTTCCGACCGCACAAACATGGCCGCTCCGGAGGCCCAGAATACCGGTTCCGTGGCATCATACTGGTGTTCATCTGTTTCACACACATCAAAGATCCTGCCCCTTGAAAAAGGATAGCCGAAACTGTCTATCCATCCACCGGCAGCGCCTGCGTACTCAAACAAAGCGGGTTGATGGTATGAGAGTAGCTTGGGCTGACAGGCAGCGATCGTTCCATCACCTTCCATTAAGGCAATAATGGGTTCTATCCATCCCGGTGTTACAGATACATCTGAGTTCAGTAAAACATAATAGGCAGCTTCTACCCTTTTCAACGCCCAGTTATAACCTCCTGCAAACCCTTCATTGGAAGTATGTTCCAGGATCTCGACAGACGGAAAAGAAGCGCGGACTACTGCAAGTGAGTCATCTGTAGAGGCATTATCCGCTACTATGATCCGCAGGTTGGGATAGGTAGACGCCAATACCGCCGGAAGAAAATTCTGTAAATGTTCCCTCCCGTTATAATTAAGGATCACAACGGCTACGCCCGGTAAAGACAATGTGGTGGTTTTGCACGAAAATACGGGTTGAATTGGGAAATTTAGGGATTGAATCTCCAGCTTAATTTTTATCTTACAGCCTGAAACACACGCTATGCGCTTTCTCCGGCTTAATTTAGACTTCCTGGATCATCCTTGTAAAGGCAATTAACAATTAACAATTAATAATTAGTAATTAATAATTATTAGTTAATACTGCTACTTCACGATTTCTTCTGTTCCCATTATCAATTATTAATTACTGATTATTAATTAATTCCATGAGCATACTGTCTGATAAAACCAAGGCCTTCCTGCAACTCGAGGAAAAATACGGTGCGCATAATTACCATCCATTACCGGTTGTACTTGAAAGAGGCGAAGGTGTTTTTCTTTGGGATGTGGATGGGAAACGGTACTATGATTTTTTAAGCGGGTATTCTGCCGTAAACCAGGGCCATTGTCACCCGGCCATTATCGCGTCCTTACTTGCGCAGGCGCAGAAACTAACACTTACCTCCCGTGCCTTTCATAATAATATACTGGGCGAATACGAAAGGTTTATCACCGGTTATTTCGGGTATGATAAAGTGCTGCCGATGAATACGGGTGTGGAGGGCGGAGAAACGGCGATCAAATTAGCGAGGCGCTGGGCCTATACACAGAAAGGTGTTGCGGAGAATCAAGCGAAGATTCTTTTTGCAGAAGGTAATTTCTGGGGAAGGACCCTCGCGGCTATTTCCGCTTCCAATGATCCCAGCAGTTATAAAGGCTTCGGGCCCTTTATGCCGGGTTTTGAGCTGGTGCCCTATAATGATCTTGCGGCGTTGGAAAGATCCCTGCAGGATAAAAATGTTGCCGCATTTATGGTGGAGCCCATACAGGGGGAAGCCGGTGTGGTGATACCGGATAAAGGATACCTGGAAGGGGTCCGCGATCTCTGCACAGCTTATAATGTACTCTTTATTGCCGATGAGATCCAGACCGGTCTTTGCCGCACCGGTAAGATGCTTGCCTGCGATCATGAAAATGTACGACCCGATATACTGATCCTTGGGAAAGCCTTAAGCGGCGGCACCCTGCCCGTTTCTGCAGTATTGGCAGATGATTATATCATGCTGAACATCAAGCCGGGAGAACATGGGTCTACCTATGGCGGTAATCCTTTGGCCTGCGCGGTAGCGATTACCGCATTGACCGTGTTGAAAGAAGAAAATATGGCTGAGAACGCGGATACTATGGGAGAACTACTAAGAGCCGAACTGCATCGTCTCAACTCACCGCATATCACCACGATCCGGGGGAAGGGACTGCTGAATGCCATTGTGATCAAACATACGAACCCGGATGCTTCCATCGATCTTTGCCTGGCATTAAAAGATAATGGCCTGCTGGCAAAACCTACGCACGGAGACAGGATCCGTTTGGCGCCCCCATTGATCATTACCAGGAGCCAGGTATTGGAATGTGTGTCTATTATTGAGCATTCGCTGGAGAAATCATTGGCTATTTAGGATACTTACCCTGATCACTGGTCCATTAACTTGTCAGATCTTATTGTCAATGGCGTATTTAATGAGTTCCATATTATTACTGAATCCCATTTTTTCAAATATCCTGGAGCGGAAGGTACTGATGGTATTAATGCTGCGGGTGAGCTGTTGCGCGATCTCTGAAATGGTGAGGCCTTTTGCAAGCATTAGGAATACCTCCCTTTCACGTTCAGACAACTCTTCTATGCCGGAATGTTTTTTTTCAAAAGCATCTGCCAGGGCAACTGCCACTTCGGGAGTCAGGTATTTTTTTCCATCCAGCACCCGGTTCACTGCTTTTACCAGTTCCAGCGTGGCGGCGCCCTTCGTAAGATAAGCTGCTGCACCGGACTGCATCGCCCTTACCGCATATTGTTCGGCGGTATGCATGCTTAAGATGATAACAGGCAGGGAAGGGTGATGCTCTTTTACCTGTTTAATGGCATCCAATCCCGAATTACCGGGCGGCATGGAAATATCGGAGATGACAAGGTCCCATGGTTCTGTATCCACTTTTATAAGTATGTCTGCAGCATTCGACACAGTTACGATCTCTGCGAAAGGATATGCCTCAACAAGTAACATTTTGATGCCGTCTCTTACGATCGTATGATCATCGGCAAGCAGGATTCTCATGACAGGCCATTTTTAGGGATAAGCGCACAGATGGAAGTTCCTTTGCCAGGTTCGCTTTTAATGATCAGCTGCCCGTTCACAGAAAGCGCCCGTTCCCGCATACCCATCAATCCGAAATTCTGGGTTGGCTGCTGCATATCAAATCCCTTTCCATCATCATTGATGCATAATTGGATCGCCCCGTCTACTTCCTGCAGGATTACATTCACATAAGCCGGTTGTGCATGCCGCATACTGTTGGTCAGTGATTCCTGGCAGATCCTGAAAAGTTCTGTTTTCACCTGCGCACTCATGTCGCTGTCATCGGTTATCTGTTCAAATACACAGGGTATGCCATTAAGACGTGTAAATTCATTGCATTGCCATTCAAGCGATGCGGGCAGGCCTATCTCATCCAGCATGCCGGGTCGTAAAGCTGATGCGATCTTCCGGATACTTTTAATGAGGAGGTCGGAAGTGGAAGAAGCATGTTCTATCCTTACCAGCGATTCCTCACCCGGTTCCGGCAGCTTCAGTTTCAGCCAGTCGATATCCATTTTGATAGCAGAGGCCAGTTGCCCCAGTTCATCATGCACTTCCCTGGCCAGGTATTTTCTTTCTTCTTCACGCACCTGCTGCAGGTGGCTGGAAAGTTTTTTTAACTGGGTGTTCTTTTCTTTCAATCCATCTTCCGCAATTTTTTTCTCCGAGATATCTACCATCACACCACGCAATTGAACAGGGATATCATTTTCTACAATTACCGTAACAAAATCTGCCAACCATACAATACTGCCGTCTGCTGCTATCATCCGGTATTCGAATTGGTGCTTTTGTTTGAGGTGGGTTTGCCGTTGGCAAAATTCTATAGCTGCCTCCCTGTCGTCGGGGTGTATGTGTTCGGACCAAAATCCTGGTTCCTCTATCCACCGGCCGGCAGGGTAGCCAAGTAATTTTTCCGCGTGCCTGCTTACATAAGTAAAATCAAAGGTTTGCGCATCTGCTTCCCAAACAATCCCATCCAGGGTATTCACGAGCGAATTAAATTTTTCCTGTGTGATCCGTGCAGTCTCTTCCGCCATCTTTTTTTCTGTCATGTCCTGCATCGCCCCGATCATTCTTACCGCTTTGCCATTGCCATCCCTGATAATAACCGCTTTGTCCTGTACATACGCATAGTTCCCATCGGCTTTTTTATAGCGGTACTCACAACTCCAGTTAGAACCCTCCCCGCTAAGCAATACATTGATCCCTGAAAATACGGCATCCCTGTCCTCGGAATGGATATTATCAAACGAATCAATATGGTTACCATGGTTGCCCATGACTTTTTCTGCTTTGTACCCGAATATTTTTTCATATCCTTCCCCCCAGTATAAATGATCATTCACCAGGTCCCAATCCCAGACAGCATCAAATGTGGCTCGGGTCACATACTCAAAACGTTCATTGCTTTGTTGCAGATCGGCCAATACCTTTTCAAGAGAAGTATTGTTCGAAATGCTTGTTAGGAGTGTATCACAACCGGCTTTTAGCTGTGCATAATCGCCAGAAAGTTTTGCATACTTACGCTCAAGCTCCCTAAGAGAAACCTGTAACTCAGCAGTTATATTTTCATTTTCGGTTGACATATCGAACGGTACTCTTTATAATGAAACAAAGGACTGAGTTTAGCCGCCAATAGATGGTAGCAGTAACCATAAAAAACTGTAGTAGGAAATCAGATTTTGTAGTAAATATACTACATCATAAACAGAAATACTACAAACGGCTTGGGACAGGCGTACACTTCATGGGAACTACTTTTTGGCGGGAGAAACAGAAATACCTGGCAATAAAGCCATTACCTGTATGAACAGTGCAAAAATGACCAATCCAAATAATGCGGGTTTCTTTTCGGGGCACTCTCCCATCATACAGGAAGAGAGCAATAAATAATTTCGGGCCGACCAGGCGAGATTGAGTCCGGCGATCAGCACATTGGTTCTTTTTGCCCAGATAGCAGGGATGGCAAAAAGTATCAGCAATACAACGCCTAAGATCAGGTTAAGCATTCCCGGCTTGCCATAATTTGTTCCGGGTGCATGAAAACCTGTTACGGATAGCTGTATGCTTTGAATAAAGGTCCAGGGGAGAAAACAAAGACCTATCATCATAAGGGTTGCGAGGATCCCGAGAGGTTGCGAATATTTCATATCATAATTTACTCTGGGGAAGCGCCAGTTCAAAACTGGTACCGGCGCCTTCTTCTGACTGGATCTCGATGGTTCCGTTCATGCTGTCTACCAGGTGTTTCACCAGGGTGAGGCCAAAACCATATCCCTGTTCGCCACCGGTACCTTCTGTTGAAAGAGAGGTCCCTTTGAGGATGAGGTTGATCTGTTCCTCCGATAAACCTATGCCCGTATCGGTTACTTTGATCCGTAACTGGTTGGTTGAGGAACCCGGCAAAAGGTCGAGTTTAACGGCAACCCCGCCGTTTTCAGGTGTGAATTTGATTGCGTTGGAAACGAGGTTACCGGTTATCTGCAAAAGCTTGTTCTTGGCAAATGGTGTTGTATCTGCCTGTGCACCGGTAGTAACACTGAAATGAATGTGTTTTTGAACTGCCTGGGGAGAATAGAGTTTTAGCAACTTGTCTTTGAATGATAAAAGATCCAGTTCATGCCCCTGTAACTGCGGGCCGAACCGCGTTTCGGGTTCATGGCTGAGTATTTCATTGGCAAAATCGAGTAATGAATTGCCGCTGGTCTGTATCATCGTCATTACTTCCATTACTTCTTCTATCTGGGTACTCTCGCCCTGCTCGGTGATAATATGGGCGAGGTTAATGATACCGCTGAGCGGTCCGCGGATATCATGCGCTACTTTTTTTTGTGTTTCCCTCGCTTCTTTTACTTTATTTCTCAGTTCATGAATCACTTTTATATCTGACAAACGGTGTACGATCTCCTGTGCAATGATCCGTAATAATTCAATTTTTTCTGCCGGTACTGCGCAGTTTTTATGATCCATCACACATAGTGAGCCAAGCATGTATCCATCTGGAGCCTGTAAAGGCACACCCATATAATACCGGAGTTTCGGTTCGCCGGCAACAAAAGAAAGATTTTTGAAACGCTCGTCGGCGCTGAGGTCCTTTACTTCAAAATGATGATCGGAAAGAATGGTGTACTGGCAGATCGAATCTTCTTTAGCCACCTGGCTGATAGAGAGACCACGCTGGGATACTGACCACTGTGTAAAAAGATCCAATAGGTTAATAGACGAAACCTCCGCGCCGGCAATCTTAGCTGCCAGCCCCGCCAGGTCCTTAAACGTGTCCTCTATGTCAGAAAAATCAAGGTCGAAATCAGACAGGCTCATCGTTCTCCTCAACTCATTCCCAGTGATCAGCTGCTCATTGCTCATCAGATATCGCTTGTATGCCGTTAAAAAACGGCTGTTAAACAACTAAATTTACGCTCTATATTAAAACAAACTTAAAAAAATCATGCCAATCAGTCAATTATTTTCTCGGTATGCGTCAGTTTTTCTTCCGAATTCATTCCTTCCATCACCACCCGCATTTTTTTACCGGTATCGTTATTATAAAAACTGACCTGTATTTTATTGTTACCGGGTGTGGTCTTTATAACGGGCGCCCAGTATAAAGTGGTCCGGGTATCACTTCCGCTCAATGCCAGTTTGGGATCGCTGTAATCAGGCGAATAAAACTCCCGGATAGCTGAATAGCCAGCTAAAATTCCTCTCGGCAAACCGGCCCCCGGTTCAAATGTAGGCGGCGTGGTATATATCACGATAGCGCCGCCGGGAGCGCCCATGATGCCTCCAGCAAAAGGAGCGCGAAATACTTTTATATAGGAGATATCCATCAGGTCCATCAGTTTCAGATCTTCCCAATAGATCTGTTTTTCATCGATAAAGATCTGCACCAGGTTGGTAAGCGCACCCATTGATCCGGTATTACCGCGCCAGAATAATCCTTCTTCCGTCCGTTTTTTATCCTGATTAAGGAAGGTGCCCAGCCTGATGCCCGGTACTTTCATTTGTATAAAAGTTAACAGGCTGATCTTTCCTAGACCTTTATCTTTTACCGGGTCGAGCCTGAACGCTTCCTGGTTTTTAAACAGTCCGCTGCTGTATTTATCATCCAGCGAATCATAATGTGTTTTGATCGTACCCGTTACCAGCACACCCGGTAAGGTGGTTTGTGCATTCAGGAAAACAGAGGGAAGGCTTGCGTTCAGCTGTCTTTGTCCGGTTCCTGTTCGGGAAAAATTGGTGTTCAGATGAGGAGCCACAGGTTTATTCAGCAACCCGTTGGTTAGCGAAAGGCCCGCCCCGGAAGCAAGGGTGGTTTGCCCAGGAGGCATATTGGCGCCGGTAAATTGTGCCGGGATGGTAAACTGCCCATTGGCAACAGCCTCTACGATGGGCAGGGATATGTGCTTGAGTGGATTGCCATCCGCTTCATACAGGTCCACATAAAAATTCCTGCTCAACTGCGACAAACCCGTTCCGGCTAATAAATACGCTTTGAACCAGATGGTCTCGCCCGGCAGGTATACCGATTTGTCGAACTGCAGGTATACTTTTTCTTTGGGAGAACGGCGGTCAAAACCGGCAAGCAGCGAATCGATCCGCTGTGCAAAGATCGTTGCGGGGATAGTGATGCATATTAGGAACAGGCAAAGACGCTGCATGGATAAATGTACCTGTCTGGCCATTTTCAATGAAGTAGTTAGTTAACCTGAAAATAAGCTATTTCTTTGGTAAGAAAAATGCTGCTGAAGCACTGAAACTTCTGTGCTTCAGTGGCAAAAAAAATTATAAGGATCTATGCGTCCTGGAACCATATTCTGGTCCTTGCTGCCGGATCAACCCCATGACTACTTTATCAATGGGTAATGACATTTGTTCCGCGTGGATCTGTTCCCAGGCTATCCACCGGAATACTTCAGATTCGCGGGTAATATCCGCTACCTGGTGTGGCGCAAAATCGAAAGGTTTTGTTTTAATGTCTAATACAACCGGTTCCAGTGCATGTACATAGTAGTAAATGGATATGATCTGGTCCTTATTATTAAAAGCGGAGATCTGGAAAAAATCGGTCGTGTACAGGTGATCGCCGATATGGACTTCCAATCCCGTCTCTTCACTGAATTCTCTTTTCAGGCAATCGCGTGTCCCTTCTCCCAGTTCAAGTCCGCCGCCCGGTAATTTGGTAAAATAATCGCCCCGGATAAATTCATCGCTTACCAGTAAACGTTTTTGTGCATCCAGTAGAACACCGTAGACCCGCACATTGAAAAGCGCCATATTAAAACCATTTTTTCTCCATGAAATACCAGCCGATGATAAGTACAGTCACTGACAGCACGATGATCGCGATATACGTTAAGCGCTTCATGATCTTATTCAGGTTATTGCTGATGATACTGGCAAACGCATCGATTGTATTGGCAAGGATGTTGTTATAGACATTGGCCATTTCGAGCGCCTGGCTGGTATCCACGATCAGGTCGAGCAGGAACTCTTTTTCTTCCTCATTCAGCCCCAGGAAATTGGATCGCTCCAGCTTCATCATCAGTAACTCGTTGCTGCGCAAGGCTGTCACAAAATAAACAAGGCTTTTCTGGATCCGCAAAAGGTTCAGCAGGTCCTCATTGCTGTTGGTTTTATACAAGCTGTTCTCATACTGGTTGCGCCGGTGATTGATCTCTTTGAGGAGTTCCATGAAGTTCTGCACCACTTTTTCAAATACTTTCAGGATCATCATGTTTTTCTTGTCCGGATGCCTTTTCTGGAAAGAGTTCAGGAATTTCTTGATCGCGCCGTTATCGAAAGAGTTTACGGTAACGATCTGTGTATGTGTGAGGATGATACAGATAGGGATCGTGATATAGAAGGCGTCGCTGTCGCTGAACGAATTATTCTCCGTAGGCGTTTTGATGACGATGAATTTTACATTGTCTTCCGTTTCATATCTTGGCCGTTCATCAATATCGAGCGAGTCGCGCAGAAATTCGACCGGGATAGCCAGTTCCTCGCTTATTTCGATAAATTCTTCCTCCTTAAAAGGCGGCACGAGGTTTACCCACACACCCATATCGGGCTTGTCGATCTCAATGGTCTGGCCTTCGATATTTTTGAAGTACTGAATCATGAGGCGGTTTGGAGTTTAGGGTTTGGGGTTGGTTATTTATTCAAGAGATATTTCCCCTTTAAAGACAAAAACAGCGGGGCCGCAGAGCCAGATATTGCGGAAGGATTCATCGCCGGTTTTGTCAAATTCAACGGCCAGGTGGCCGCCTTTGGTTTGTACTTCTACGCGGTTGAACCCATTTTCATTGTGTGCATACACCAGGGCGCAGGCGGTTACGCCGGTTCCGCAGCTAAAGGTCTCATCTTCCACACCGCGCTCATAGGTTCTTACGATGATGCGGTCATGATCGTTCTCCACAAAATTCACATTGATACCCTCCGCCTCAAATTCTTTGCTGTACCTGATCTCCTTGCCCACCGAATACACATCCATTTTCATTACATCGGGTACGCTTTGTATATAGTGAGGTGAGCCTGTGTTAACAATAAAATTACCATGCCCCTCCTGTATTTTATCTACGTCCTTCATCTTTAAATGGATCCACCCGTGATTCCCGAGAAAAGCTTCATGATCCCCGTCTATAGCGAGGAACCGGTATTTTTCCTTGTGCATACCCAGGTCATAGGCAAACCTGGTCAGGCATCTTCCCCCATTTCCGCACATGGTGCTTTCACGGCCATCGGCATTGTAATACTTCATTTCAAAATCATAACCTGCAAGCGTATTCAATAACATCAACCCGTCTGCGCCAATGCCAAACCGCCTGTCGCAGATATGGTTTACCTGTTCCGTTGTTAACGCAACGGTACCCATCCGGTTATCGATGATCACAAAATCATTGCCGGTTCCCTGGTATTTATAAAACTGAAGTGTCATAATGCCTGTTCCTTTTATGCGATTGCAGAAAGTGTTTCCAATGTTTTTACGATCAGTTTCTCTATGGCAGCATTTCCATCTTTGCTGAACACCTGGTTTACCCGGTTGGCAACGATAGCGCTCAGGCTCAGGCAATGATGCCCCAGTAATTTACCCAATCCATAGATACCACTGGTCTCCATTTCAAAATTTGTTACGCGGTGATTACCAAAACGGAACCCTGTGAGCCTGTCAACCAGTTCCGGGTTGATCAATGGCAACCGCAAGACCCTTCCCTGTGGGCCATAAAACCCCGGGCAGGTAACCGTGATGCCCCGGTAAAACCCGTCTACAAAGTGTTTCTGGATGGATGGGGCTGCTGAGGCAATGTAAGGAGCGGCCAATTGTTGGCTCACCTGTGTATGCCGGGTAAACGCCTGGAGTATATCCAGTTCTTCGGGGTTATTTTGCTGCCGGTAAAAATTCAATAGATTATCGATCCCCAATCCATGGGTACTGGCCACAAAACTATCCACCGGCACATCTGTCTGTAAAGAACCGGAAGTGCCGACCCGTACGATAGTTAAATGAGTAAGATCGGGTTTGATCGTGCGGGTGCTAAGGTCTATATTCACCAGTGCATCCAGTTCATTCAATACAATATCTATATTATCCGTACCGATACCGGTAGAGACAACAGAAAACCGCTTTTTGCCGATATACCCCGTATGCGTTACAAATTCACGATGATGGTACTGGTGTTCGATACTGTCAAAGTGTTTGCTTACTTCCTTTACCCGCTCAGGATCGCCTACCGTGATCACGGTGGGGGCAAGTTCTTCGGGCAACAGATCGAGGTGGTAAACGGCTCCCCGACTGTTCAATATCAATTCGCTTTCTGCAATCCGGTTCATCAATTTCATTTGTTAGGCTGCAAATTTCGGCTTTTCCTATTTAGAATTTTAAATTTCCTTTGATTGCTCTATTTTCGCCTCTGGAATAGGGTCCTGTGGCCGAGTGGCTAGGCAGAGCTCTGCAAAAGCTTCCACAGCGGTTCGAATCCGCTCGGGACCTCTTATAACAAATAACGAAGGATCGCTTTTCAGCGATCCTTCGTTATTACCATATATTTTTTTGATAGGTTTGCGTTCAGATGAAAAATCCTTTAGCTAACCCCGTATGGAACGCCCTGATCTCAGGTAACAGCCACCTGGCAAAAGGTTCGGAACGGGTAAGGTTTTTTGATGGAGAGGTTTCCCCTTTTGCCGGGTTGGCTGATAATTCCCTGGAAAACTTAGTGGAACTATACGAACTGAATACTTCGGAGCGCCCGGTGTTTTTATGGGCAAAGCAACCATTGGTTTTTCCAGAACAATGGACGGTTGTTGATTGTATCCCGGGCTATCAAATGGTATATGACAAGTTAACTGTACCGGAGTGCAAGGCAACAGGTATTATCCCACTCACCAAAGATCATGTTACAGAAATGGTGGCCTTAACAAAGCTGACCAAACCCGGACCATTCGGTACGCGCACCATCGAGTTTGGCAATTATGAAGGGATCTTTGTGGGGGAACGACTGGCCGCGATGACCGGCCAGCGCTTTCATCCATTTGATCATGTGGAGATCAGCGCGGTTTGTACCCATCCTGATTTCCTCGGGCGCGGATATGCCAAACAATTATTGCTTTCGCAGCTTACACAGATACTGGATTCTTCCGGCAAACCACACCTGCATGTTCGCTCAGACAATGAACGCGCCATTCATGTGTATAAGGCATTGGGATTTTCAGTTAGTATGCCGGTATACTTTTACCTGATCAGAAAAAATCAGGGTTAATTACAATAGGGTTCCCCGCAATATAGACGCTGCGATGGTAAAATAAATGATCAGCCCCGTTACATCTACCAATGTTGCTACCAAAGGCGCTGATGAAGTAGCCGGATCGAGCCGCAGTTTTTTCAGCACCATCGGTATCATGGAACCGCTTAAGGTTCCCCAGGTAACGATACCGATCAGGGAGAAGAAGATGGTAATGGCGATCAGTTTCCATTGGGGACCATAATCAAACCAGTGGAGGTTCTGCCAGACAGAGATCCGTATAAAACCAATAGCACCCAGGATAACGCCAAGGGTTAAACCCGACAGGATTTCCCTCCGCATAACAAACCACCAGTCTTTCATGGTCAGCTCTTTTAGTGCCATGGCTCGTATAATTAATGTGGCCGCCTGCGATCCGCTGTTTCCGCCGCTTGAAATGATCAGGGGAACAAACAGGGCCAGCACAACCGCTTTGGAGATCTCTACATCAAAATGACCCATGGCAGTGGCTGTAAGCATTTCACCTAAGAATAAAACGATCAGCCAGGTGGCTCTTTTTTTGATCAGGGAGAAAAAACTGGTTTTAACATAGGGGTAATCCAGGGATTCCAAACCCCCGAAGTTCTGGATCTCTTTGGTTGCCCTTTGCTCCTGCACATCCAGCACATCATCAACGGTGATCACACCTAACAGCAGATTTTCGGCATTGGTCACCGGTAATACCACCCGGTCGTATTCTTTGAATTTTGCAACCGCGTCCTCTTTTGTATCCGTTATTTTAAGTGCCGTACAATACCCGTCCAATATGTCTTTGATCTTTTTTTCGGGATCGTTCAGCACAAACCGCCGTACTGGTATATCATCCACCAGTTTTCCGTCCGCATCAACCACATAGATCACGTTGGCAGCCTCCGTATCCTTGTGGTGGTGCCGTAAATGTTCATTGGCTTCCCTGATAGTTAATTCTGAATGGATAGTGGCAAAATCCGTATTGATCAAACGGGCAATACCGTTGCCGGGATAGCCCAGCATGTCATGCACCGCTTTCCGGTTTTTTACCGTCAGCATTTCCAGGCAGGTAGACAATTCAAGGCCTTTCAGCGAAGTAAAAAACAGCATCCTGTCGTCTGAAGTCAGTTCGTTTAAAATGTATGCCCCCTCATCGGCCTTTGCCAAACTGATGATCTTTCGTTGCTGCCGTATATCGAGGTAAGGGAATACTTTTACCTGGTTATTAACGGGCAGCGATTGGAAAGCGCTGATCGTTGTTTCATCAGGTAATGAGGAAAGCATTTTAGCGATCTCTGTGGGGTGGATATTCGTATTATCCTCTTTCAGCCCCAGGAGGCTGCCAAAGTCGCCACTTATAATTTTTCTGCGGATCTCTTTCAGGTTCATTGTCTTTACATTTATTTGTCGCCATCCGCCGCCATTGTTGGTCTTCGCCATTGTTGGTCTTCTGACCAACAATACTTTCTCGCCATTGTTGGTCTTCTGACCAACAATACCTTTCCTACCCCGCTGCCGGAATATTCATAAAAGCATCTTCTTCCTTGCCCATAGCGGCCAGTTTCATTTTGCGGGCGGTATCGTGACCAACATATCGTTCGATCTGCTTTTCGAAAAGATAGATCAGTGGTGTTAACACGATCGCCATGGTAAATTTATAGAGGTAATTGACCAGGCAGATAGCCAGAACCAATTGCCAGCTCCAACCATTACCGATCTTGAAGGCGATGAACAGTACTACAAAACTATCTACCAGTTGCGAAACGAGGGTAGAGCCGGTGGCGCGCAGCCAGATCCATTTATCGCCGGTTACTTTTTTGATGCGGTGAAATACGGTCACATCCACGATCTGGCTCACTAAAAATGCAGAGAGGCTTCCCAGGATGATCCACATCCCCTGGCCGAAAATGCCCGAAAATGCATCCTGCATATTGGCAATACCCGAGTCTTTCTTGGAGCCGATCCAGAAATCGGCCGGGGCGATCTTCATAGCGGCATAGAACATCAGGAACGCATAGGAGATCAGTGCGATGGCGATATAGCTGATCCTGCGTACTGCTTTGGGGCCATAATATTCATTCACAATATCGGTGATGATAAATTCGAGCGGCCAGAGTAATACGCCGCAGGTAAGGTTAAATGCAAGACCCGACTGGCCAAAAATGCTGAGGTTAACAGGGTGCAATCCCAGGAATTTTTCCAGGGAAAATATTTTTCCGCCGATACATTCTGCGATAAGTGCATTGGAAACAAAAAAAGCAGTGATGATAACAAACAATTTGGTGGGTTTGTCTTTTAACAATTGATGGATCATACCGGTAGTATAAAATGAACAAATATTTCGACTAAAAGGAACAGGAAATTAGCCACTGCCAGCCAAACCGGCAAAAGGATGGGCCTCTTTCTTATTAACAATACTGCGTACCAGCTGTTTACTGCCAGGTTCACGAACGGGGCCAATATCCAACCCAATACGCCGATCATACTTTCCAGCTCCCGGTTACCAATAAGATCATGTGTTCGCTGAAGCACCAGGCAAACGAAAAAGAGCAGATTACAGATGAATGCAAGACGGGATAAAAATAAAAGCCCCTTCATAAAAAATTTCATTCAAAATACCATTAATTTGCTGCACTTAACGAATAACTGATGAAAAAGATCGATTGGAAAAAAATACTGCCACATGCGGTTGCCGTGGTTGTTTTTATAGTAGTAGCGGTTATTTATTGCAAACCCACCCTCGAAGGCAAAGTTTTACAGCAAACCGACGTGACCCAGTGGAAAGGAATGGCGCAGAACTCTTTCGAATATCAAAAGAAACACGGGCATTTCCCGCTTTGGTCGAACGGCATTTTCAGTGGTATGCCCGCTTTCCAGATCACGAGTGTAGACAATAACCCGGTTACGATCGGGTATCTTAACAATGTATTTACACTTAACTTTCCCAAACCCATCAGTTATTTTTTTCTTGCCTGTATCTGTTTTTATTTTCTGAGCCAGGTATTAAAAGTAAATCCATACATAGGTATTTTCGGAGCGCTGTCTTATGCGTATGCGACATATAACCCTATTATCATTAGTGCGGGGCACGAAACAAAAATGCAGGCCATTGCCTACCTGCCTGCTTTTATCGCTTCCCTGTTATTGGTCTATGATAGAAAATATTTATGGGGCTCCGCCTGCACGGCTATCTTTACCGGCCTTCTCATAGCTGCCAATCACCTGCAGATAACGTATTACGCATTTCTCGTGGCTATTATCATGAGTATCGGTTTTGCCATTACATGGATCAATCAAAAAGATTACAAACGTTTAATAAAGAGCGCCTCCATTGCTATTGGCGCCGGGTTGCTTGGCGTACTGGTTAATGCCGTACTGCTGTTTACCACTTATGACTATTCAAAGGCAACCATTCGCGGTGGCAGCCAGCTGGCAGATGAGAAAAGCGGCAATACCAAAACAGGGCTCGGTAAAGACTATGCCTTAAGCTACAGTATCTATAAAACAGAATCGCTTGTGTTGCTTTTTCCACGGATGTACGGAGGCAGCAGCAATGCGATAGAAGTACCGGAAGAAAAATCGAAAGCCATCGAGGCTTTGCAACAGATGCCGCCGCAATTAGGACAGCAGATCCAGGATTACCTGCATTTTTATTGGGGAGGTATCGATGGTGTTGGCACATCGGGTCCGCCATATGCCGGCGCCATCGTATGTTTCCTGGCATTAATGGGCTTTGTATTGCTTGACAGCAAACACAAGTGGTGGATATTAGCTGCCTGTGTTCTTACATTAATGATGAGTTGGGGCAGATATTTTGAAGGATTTACGGGAATGCTGCTGAAGGTCTTACCTATGTACGACAAGTTCAGGGCGCCAAGCATGATCCTCGTAGTACCCACACTTTTATTGGGTGTAATGGCCATGCTCACGCTCAACAGGATAGTTACGCAGCCTGACCGGGAACTGCTTTTTAAACAGTATAAAAAAGGTTTGCTGGTGGTCACCGCTGTATTTGCCGTAGCCCTGCTGATTTATTTCGTCGCTGATTTTTCAACAGATGCAGACAGGACGCTTTTAAAACAGGTGGCCAATATCCAGGATGCACAGCAAAAAACCATGGTAGAACAACCCATACGTGCATTTGAGAACGGCTTAAAGGACGACAGGGGCTCTCTTTTTATGGGTGATATCCTCCGTTCATTCTTTTTTATTGCGGTAGCGGGTATCAGCATTCTCTTATTTATTAAAAAGAAGATCACCACCCCTGTTGTGATTGGTGTGGTTTGTGTTTTTGCGTTTATTGACCTGATCACCATTGATGTAAAATACCTGAATGCAGATCAATACCAGGATGCCGCAGATACAGAGAACATTTTTAAACCCAGTGCAGCCGACCTGGAGATCATGAAAGATACCGGTAACTACCGCGTACTTGACCTGTCTATTCCCGGTGGGCTTTCCGCAACTTTTAATATGGGAGCGCTCGCTGCTTATTTCCATAAATCCATCGGTGGATACCATCCTGCCAAACTCAGCATCTACCAGGACATGATAGAAAAGCAATTCTATAATTTCCCTAACTGCAAGCCTTCCCTTGATATGTTAAACACCAAGTACCTGGTGTTGCCGGCACAGGAGAAGGGCAAGGGCGTATCGGTACAACAAAACGATGGTGCATTGGGCGCCGCATGGTTTGTTAAAGGGTTTGACTTTAAAAAAGGGCCGGCAGCGATCATGCAGGCAATAACCAATTTCAACCCGCATGATACTGCCGTTGTTGATGAGCAATTCAAACAACAAGTTACTGCCAGTTCAAACAGGGATAGTGCCGGTTTTATCAAACTGGTATACAATGACAATGATATTATTGAGTACAGATCATCATCGAAAAGCAATGAATTTGCCGTATTCAGTGAAGTCTATTATAAAGATGGCTGGGTAGCCACTATCGATGGCAAAGAAAGCCCCATCATCCCGGTAAATTATGTGTTACGCGGCTTACAAGTTCCTGCGGGTGACCATAAGATCCTATTTGAATTTAAACCGGCTTCTTTTTATAACAGCAGTAAAGCTGCCATTGGCGCTTCTGTGCTGGTATGGTTACTATTGATCGGCGCGATCGTATCTGGTTTCAGAAAATCAAAAGAACTTGCCTAATATAACCGGGCCTCAATCCCTTCCTTCCTTTGCATGGAAGGAAGGAGGTATTGGTGCTGTGCTGGGTATCGTATCCTATAGAGTCTTCCCTGTACAGATGGGTGGCCAGAAATGTGTTGATGGGCTTTACCGCCACCTTGCAAAAAAAGTACGGGTAACACTAGCCGCGGCAAAAGAGAATGAGGTACCTGCCGACAACTCCTACGAAGTGCTTCCGTTTTTATTTAACCACTGGAGGGGCATACTCAATATCATCTACCTGTATAAGCTAAAAAAGCTGATCAAAGAAAAACATATTGACCTGCTTGTTATCGAGAACTCCTATTTCGGCTGGCTTGGGTTATTACTCAGGCGCATCACAAAAAAACCAGTCGTCATTCATTCGCATAATATAGAAGCCCACAGGTTCCGCGACTTACAAAGAAGCTGGTGGCGTATTTATGAATGGTATGAAAAATGGGTACACCGGCATGTTGATCACAGTTTTTTCATTACGCAGGAAGACAGCGACTGGGCCATATTACACTGGCAGTTACACGTGGAAAAATGCAGTGTACTTACTTATGGAACGGATATTTTATTACCGGCTATACAGAAAGAAAAAAAGGAATACCGTGAATCTTTACTGAAAGAATACAACCTGGATGCCGGTACACGGCTTTTTTTCTTTAATGGCACTTTGGATTATCTGCCTAATACAGATGCATTACGGATCATTATCAGCGAATTGATACCGCTATTGGTTACAGCTGGTTTCCAGTTCCGCATTTTTGTTTCCGGCCGTGGTTTACATAAACAGTGGAAACAGGTTTTTAAAAACTATCCCGTTATTATTTACACAGGTTTTATAAAAGATATTGATGTCTTGTGTAAAGGAACCGATTGTTTTATCAACCCGGTTACACTGGGAAGCGGTATCCGTACCAAACTCGTGGAAGCGCTGGCGCTGAACCAGGATGCGATTTCAACAAAAACAGGCGCAAAAGGTATTCCCGGAAAGATAACAGGTAATAAACTGGTGCTGGTAGATGACTATGACTGGAATAGCTTTGCCGCTGCCATGATGAAAACCGATCCCGCCGCTTTGGGCGATACCCCTGGAATATTTTATACAGAATTTAACTGGGATAACATCATACAAAAAGCACTGCTATCTTTGCAATCCCATGCATGATCCATTACAAATATCGGTTGTAATCTGTACGTATAACCGCGCGGCGTATATACAAGACGCGATGGACAGCCTGTATCAGCAAACATTGCCTGCGGTTAACTGGGAACTGATCATAGTCAATAATAATTCAACGGATAATACGGAAACCGTTTGTCTTGATTATATCCGCGCCCATCCCGGTACAAATTTTTATTATTTCAACGAAACCCGGCAGGGCGCATCTTTTGCCCGGAACACCGGCGCAGGCTATGCCCGGTCTCCCCTGCTTTGTTTTATGGATGATGATGCAATCGCGGAAAAAGAATACCTGCAACGGATCATCACATTCTTTGATCAGTATCCCGACGCCGGTGGATTGGGCGGGCGTATCATCCCGAAATATATACCCGAAGAACCTGCCTGGATGAGCCATTATGTTTCTTCGCTTGTGGGGCATTTTGATTATAGCGATACGGTTTCGGTATTCAGCGCTAATAAATACCCACTCGAATCAAATATGATCATCCGCAAGAAAGATTTTGATGCGATAGGTGGGTTCGATACT
The DNA here is from genome assembly GCA_025352905.1 of Bacteroidota bacterium. GTDB lineage: Bacteria > Bacteroidota > Bacteroidia > Chitinophagales > Chitinophagaceae > Sediminibacterium. The sequence continues at coordinate 21,351 of JANXRX010000234.1, forward strand.
GCCTTACCCGGTGTGGTGGGTACATTACGGATCGGCGGCGAGGGAAAAGATTTTTTTTTCAGGCTGAAGGCGCTTGGCAGAACCATTTATTATGATCCTTCCGTGCGGGTACAACACGTTGTAGAAACAGCAAAACTGACCAAAGATTATATGTATCGTGTGGCAAGCGGAATCGGTCGCGGTGAAAAGGTCAGAATTATAAAAGCCGGCAAATTTGCCTACTATAAAAAGATAGTAGAATACTTTTTAAAATTAGCAGCCGCTGTACTGTTAGGGGTTATTTATTTCCTGCAGGGCCATCCTGCAAAGACGCTGCCGGTTATCCGGTTTCGAATAGATGCATTAAAAGGTCTGTTAACCTAATCAATTCCTGAACCCATAGATCATTCCACAGTTAGCAGTTGGATGCGGTAAATGCAGCATCTGAAAACCATGATCCTTTAACAGGCCTGAAATCGGCTCCGCCCCTTTTTCATGCCATTCTATTAGTACGCAAATTATTTTATCGAGATATTGGGTGCCCTTCAGTTTTTCAAAGATCGCATATTCTTCCCCTTCACAATCGATCTTAAGTAAAACGGGACTGTCGGGATATTGCGGGAAAACGCTGTCAAATATTTCGGTGATGGATCTTAACTGGACACGGATAGTCTTTCCCGGGTTCCTGCCATACTCATTGGAAGGGTTCTTCATGGTGGAGGCAGACAACAATCCGCTGTCAAATAAACTTAATTCCCTTGTTTCAGACAGATTACTGACTCCGTAATTATGGCAAAAGATCTTATGACTCACAGAACTGTTCAAGGCAAGATTATCCAGTGCTTCCAGATAAGTTTCAGCAAAAGGCTCATAACCATATACCGCCTTTACCTGTTCGTGCATTGCGAAATAATGGGAAGCGACTCCCACATTCATGCCAATATCGATCACCAGCAGGTTTTGGGGGATCAGATCTACTTCATATATCCTTTCTATGAATACCTCGTACAAAACCGCCATATTTGAAAGAGAGTTGACATTAAACCGCAATCCTTCGATAGTCACCTCAAATTTTTCCGGAAAGGATGCTTCCACTGTTACTTTCGGATTTTGCAATAGATCGATCAGTGTATGGGTAGAAAATTCAAAGACCGGTAACTGGCTGATATAAATGCTGTTTCCCGTACTATTGAATACTATTTTTTTCCCTTTTCTTGCTATTCCCCCGATGCGTTTCAACCCGGCATTGTGAAATGCAAGGCTAAAAGCCATTTTAAAAGAAAAAAATCTCAGAAAACAGTAAACAAATACAATAGTCTTATTAATGGTGCGGATGATCGGCATAAGGCTATTTTTTTCCCATTTTATTCCTGATAAAATCAAAGATAGCCATCCCTGCGTTTGAATATACCACGCCTGGATTTTCGTGGTAAATAAAATCGTTTTTGAGGATTTTCATAGATCCTGACAGGTGCTTCCTGGCTTCCCCTTTTATATAGGGCACCCTGAACCAGAGATATAATCCGTTCCTAAGTATATAATATACCCGCACAGGAGCATGCAAAAGCCTTGGGGTTAATTTCCAATTTTTCAATGACCTGCCCATTTTCAGGTAACCGATACGATGTAAAAGAATAATATCGCTAAACAAGACATTGACAAATCCTTTGTCTACAACCCGGTAAGAAAATTCAGCATCTACAAAATCGATAAATAATTTCTCATCAAAAGGGCCCACCTGTGTAAATAGTTTCAGGTCCAGGATAGATCCTGAAGTAATCAGGCTGATCACTTTTTCAGGCGTTGTTGTTGCCGGTGTGATATCTGGTTGACAATTCACACCATATTGTGCCACACCAGCGATTGTGTTCCGGTTAATTTTTTCCAGGTAGTTATCAAATCCGTCTTTTTCAAAAGCAGAATCCTGGTCCATGGTCAGCAGAAATTCATAACCGTTGGCAATCGCATATTCTGCAGCCATATTCAGTCTTTTCGAAATCCCTTCGTTCTTTCCAAAATAGATGTATTCCAGCTTAGGAGAGTCCTGCAGACCCACCATTTGCACGAGTTCGGGCGAGGGTAACTCACTATTATCATAAAGCAACAGCTTGTTTACCCCGGGCAGATAGGTATTGATATGATCGAATAAGAGATTGGTATCAGGATGATACAGGATAACAACCCCCATAATATTGATCATATAACTGATTTATAAAGAGCTAAGATAACAAAAACACCATCCGGGTTTTCATAAAATATCTATTAACCTGGCGGTTTTACAACTCCCTGCGAATTAATTATTAAATTGCGAAGTATTTTAACATAGAAACCGGATTGTATGATGATTACAGATTACCTAGTTACGTTACTGTCGTACATCAAACGCAGGGATAAACGGAATTTAATCAGGCAGGCTGTTCTTTTCAGGAATCAAACGGGTATTGAGATCGGCGGCCCGAGTGATCTCTTCAAATTAAAAGGACAATTACCGGTTTATCTTTTTGCAAAAAAAGTGGATGGTGTAAATTTCAGCAATTACACTTTATGGGAAGGGCAGCTTGACAAAGGAGAGAATTATCAGTATTATAAAGGACACAGGGGTTATCAATACATCGCAGAAGCTGCGGAGATGGATTTTATTGAACCAGGCAAATACGATTTTGTTCTTTCCTGTCATTCCCTTGAGCATGTAGCCAACCCGCTGAAAGCATTGATTGGCTGGAAACGGATTTTACAACCGGGTGGTAAATTGGTGCTGGTTTTACCGGATAAAGAAAATACTTTCGATAACAAACGCCCTTACACTACATTTGAACATCTCTTAAAAGATCTCCACGATCATATCGGAGAAGACGATACAACGCATTTCCGGGAGGTGCTCGAATTACATGATTTTAGCCGTGATACTTACCTGAACTCTGTGGAAGACCTGAAAGCAAGAACGGAAAGAAATATTGAAAACAGGGCTATCCATCACCATGTATTCAGCCTTGAATTGGTAAAACAATTATTAGAATATATAGGATTTGAAATCGAATACCAGCAAAAAGCAAAACCTTTTCATTTAATTACGATTGCAAAGAGTAAGTCATGAGTGAATTAGAACAATATTTTGAGGCAAACCAGCAAAGGCTGATGCACAAATACCCGCATTATTTTGATATCTATGAACGGTATTTCAGTTCTTACCGGAACAAAAAAATAACGATCGTAGAGATTGGGGTTTCACATGGCGGCAGCCTGCAGATGTGGAAGTGGTACTTCGGCAACCAGGCCACTATCTGGGGCATAGATATCGATCCGCGCTGTAAAATGATGGAGGAAGAGAATGTACACGTTCTGATCGGATCGCAGGAAGATCCGGATTTTCTGAAACAGGTGTATGAAAAAACCGGGCCTATCGATATTTTAATTGATGATGGGGGGCACACGCAAAAACAGCAGAAACTAAGTTTTGATATCCTGTTCGATTGTATCCGGCCAACAGGTGTATACCTGTGCGAAGATACCCATACCTCTTATCAGAATGTTTACGGAGGCGGGCACAAACGCAAAGGTAGTTTTACAGAATATGCCAAGAACCTGATCGACCAGGTAAATGCTTACCACTCAGAGCAGGCAAGCTTACAGGTAAACCGATTCGCGCAAACAGCCAATACCATCCACTTTTACGACTCCGTGGTCGTTATTGAAAAAAAAGAACGGCAGCCACCTGCTCCGAAGATGACAGGCATTCCCTCTTTTCCTTCAAAACCTGAAAAGAAAACTTTTTTTGAAAAGCTAACCCTTCATTTCCTGGTCCGGACAAATAAACTATTGCAAAAATTACATTTGCCCGGGTATCATATTAACCGAATGATAGAGCTGAGCTCCAAATCTTAGTACATGCCCTCATTTTCAGTTATTATACCTTTCAAAACCGGCAAACATTACCTGATCCAATGCGTACAGTCTGTATTACTGCAGGATCATCCCGGGTTTGAGGTAATTATTCTTGCCGATAATACCAGCAATATCGATGGCGCGCTTGACAGCGTAATGGAATTGTATCATCCTAAAATAAGAATAGAGGCTTTTGAAGGTGCACTCAATATTCTCGAAAACTGGGACAGAATCCGTCAATTGAAAAGAATGGAGTTCATGACCATACTGGGATATGATGATCTGTTAGAACCCACATTCTTATCCGCCATAGATTCATTGATCCGGAAATATCCCGATGCCAGCCTGTATCATACCCATTTCAATTATATTGATTCAGCCGGAAGGGTCCTCAGGCCCTGTCAGCCGCTTCCCGAAAAATTAGCAGCGGATGAATATCTTTGCCTGAGCTTACAGGAAAAAATAAGTGTAATGGCAACTGGGTATGTTTTCAGATCTGCCGACTATGACCTGGCGGGGGGAATACCCATCAAATACCCAAACCTGATCTACGCCGATCTCCAGCTTTGGATCGAATTGACAAAAGTGTCTTACCTCGCTGTTGAACAGGGCAGCTTTTTTTCATTCAGATTGCATAGCAGCACCACAAAAACTTCTAAAGACAGGGTCCTGCTAAAGGCTTTTGTTTTGTATCTCCGGTACCTGGAAACGCTAATGGTGGAAAGACCCGGGTTTGAAAAAGCCATCCGCAAATGGACACCTGTTTTTATTGCGCAGACCACACGTTCTTTGGCACACCGGTTATTGAGAACTGCCAGGAATTACCGGGATGGGCTGACTATGCAAATGATATTTGAAGAAATCGGGAAGGAAGCCGCCCGGATGGGTATTGCATATGATCCCGCATCTATCCCTTCTATAAAAATAACGGTTTGGATTGATAGGAATCCAGTGATACTACGATTGTTTCGTTTTTTCAGGAGGGTATATAATAAGCCATTTTACTGACCCCTATTTACTGTCTGACCCGGAACGCCCATCGGCTATTTTATAATATATTTGCCCCCATGGGCATTATACAGAAACAAAGTATACAATCCTCCCTGGTTATCGTGCTCGGATTTGTAATAGGCGCTATCAATCTCCTTGTGTTGTTTCCTCTTTTCTTTTCAAAAACGGAAATGGGCCTCGTGCGGGCCATGATCGATACGGGGGCAACACTTTCCGTTTTCTGTACACTGGGTACCCTGCCGGTTGTTTATAAGTTCTATCCCTTTTATAATCAATACCTGGGAACAAAAAAAAATGATCTTCCCCTCATCACATTGATCATAAACCTCATTGGATTTGGTATCCTGCTTTTGCTCGGATGGCAGCAAAAAACGTTTATCATTACCAAACTGGGCAAATCACCCAGTTTTGCCAGGAATTTCTCATATGTATATCCTTACACTTTTTTCCTGCTGATGTTTTATTGGCTTGAATCGTTTGCATGGGGCCTGAGAAAAGGTGTGTATACTAACTTTCTACGCGAAACAGCGGTAAGAATCCTTACCACATTACTCATCCTTGCATTTGGCTTCGGATTCATCAGCATGTCTTCCTTCATCAGCATGTTCAGTCTTATTTATGTGATCCCGGTATTATTACTTTTGTATTCGCTTGTAAAATCCGGACAATGGTCTATTAACAGCTTTACGATCAGTCATGTTACAAGGAGGCTTAGCAGAAAAATGATCAGCTTCTCACTTTTTGTATTCGCCGGGCAATTCTTTAACATACTCACCAAAACAAATGATACTTTCCTGATATTTGGTTTGAGGGGATTAAGCGATACAGGAATCTTTGCGATCGCTACCTATGTGTCAGCGATCCTGGAGATCCCGCAAAGAAGCCTGAATGCAATCAGTATCCCGGTGCTTGCCCTGTCATGGAAAAACAAGGACTTTGCCAATATAAAACACATTTATCATAAAAGTGTATCCAACCTCCTCGCTATCGGCCTGTTGCTGTTTGGATTAATATGGCTGAATATCAGTACCCTGGTGGCCTTCCTGAATTGGGTCAGCAATAAGGCATCAGGAGGTTATGACGCGCTGATACATCTCACTTTTATTTTAGGGCTCGCAAAACTGATAGACCTGGCAACGGGTGTGAACGCCCAGATCATCGGCACATCGAACTACTGGAAATTTGACTTTTACACTAACCTTATCTATATCGTTTTATCTCTACCCATGAATTTTGTATTGATCAAGTATTATGGATTGGAAGGGTTGGCTTATTCCAATCTTTTCGCATTGATCATTTTCAACTCAATGCGCTTTACTTTCCTGTACAAAAAATTCAGGTTACAGCCTTACACCCTTAAACATGGGCTATTTCTTATCCTGAGCCTGGCACTAATGACGGCGACCCATGTCTTGGTGAATACAGAAAATTTCTTCTTAAATACCGTTGTCCGGTCAACCATTTACCTGGTTAGTTTTTCAGGAATTCTTATCTGGATCAATCCGTCTCCGGATCTGCTGGAACTGGTGAATACTTTTTTCAGACAAAAGATACCTGGCTTCTTTAAACGGTGGTAAACTGTTCGCTCACCAATTCTCCAACCCTATTTTTTTCTTTATCCCGAACAGCCATTTACCAACCCCGGTTTGAAGCAGGTGATGTAATATTTTTAACCGGGCCTGCCAGGCAACCAGCCTGTAAGAAAAACCAAAATAAGACTCATATACTTTCCTGCTTTCTGCAAGCGATCGCAGGTAATTCACCGTACTTACGCCTGTATCATCAAACGCAACGATCAGTTTATCCAAATAAGCATAGGGTTCATCCGAGATCCTGCACATCAAATCATAATCCATCGCTATTTTATACCCGCTGCTGAACAGCCCTATCCTTTCATACACCTCTCTTCTTACAAACCAGGTAGGATGCGAAACACTACGCATACCGCGGTAGAGTTTTGTTTTATCAAAAGGCTTACCGATCACTACCGGTTTTCCCGCACGTATCATTTGTATGTTCCCGCTGATCCACTGAACACCGGGTTGCTTTTCAAATTCTTTGACAACCGTTTCCAGTATATCCGCAGAAGCATATTCATCACCCGCATGTAACAGGTGTATCAGGGATGAAGTTGCTTTTTGTATCCCTTTATTCATGGCATCTGAAATGCCATTGTCTTTTTCATTGATCCATTTACGATAAGGGGGTTGCGGTGTCTGGCTCAGCCATTGCGCAATAGCGGGTTCAGAAGATCCGTTGATAATCCAGTGCGCTGTTGGAGTAACTGTTTGGCCATCCACAGAAGCACAGGTCTGCTCCAGCTGGGCCAGGTTATTAAAACAGATCGTGATCACTGAAACGGTTTCCATGTATAAAATAATATGGAATATAATTAATATGTATGACTAAGCCCGCTCATTTTTTGCAGGAAAAGTTCCAGCCCCTGCCTTTTTTCTGCCGTCCAGTGAAAGCTGATATTCTTTGTATAATACGTATCCAGGTCATACACAGGATAGGGATTTTCAGCTATTACTTCCGGAAGATGCTCCAACCCGAAAGCATTGGCCATATTAAAATCATTGATAAACGCGTCCGGTAATTTTTTGTTGGAGATCCACGCTGCAAAAACAAACGGAAGCCCGGTATAGGCTTTCCAGGCGGCGGCAAGATCGTACGTGAACGGAGATATCTTCCGCTGCTCCAGCGCCCTGTCGCCTATTACCACAGCCGCCGCTGTACCTTTGATACCCGAGCGCGGGTCGTTCTCAGTATAGATAAGTTCCACCCCGTTTTGCCAATGATATTTCAGCAGTATATGCGCCAGGTTGAGCGAGGTACGGCTCTGGTGGTCAAGATACACTTTGGTGACCTGGTTCATGGGCACTTCGCTGAATAGCGCTACCGATGCCACTTCCCCATCGGCCCCGATGCAATAATCCGTGATAATATGCGCCTCGGCCAAACCTGGCATGATGGCCACAGGTACCAGTCCAACATCTATCTCATCATTCATCAGCATGGCGGCTATCCTGGAAGGATATTCTTCCACCAGTTCAATCGTATTAATCAGCGCTGAGCGCTTTATCCCGTATAATAATGGCTTTGTATTCAGATAACTCACTGCACCAACGCGTATTTTCTTGCCCAAGCTGTCGATTTTAAACGCAAAGGAAGCTAATTCATAATTAATAATTAGTAATTAATAATAAACAATTATTAACGGGAAGGCAGATTTGACCACCGAAAACGACAAGATCCGTGATTCATAGTTATCTTCGCCCGGATCGATAATTCAGTAACTGACCCATATATCGAAGTATCAATTACTAATTATCAATTACTAATTATTAATTACTAATTATTAATTACCCAAACATGGAACTGACTGCCCTCACTGCCATTTCACCTATTGATGGCCGGTACCGTAAACAGGTAAATCACCTGGATGCCTATTTTTCGGAATATGCACTGATCAGGTACCGGGTACTGGTGGAGGTGGAGTACTTTTTTTTCCTGTCGGAACATAAATTTTTTAAACTCAACCCGAAAGCAAGGGGCTTCCTGAAAAAAATTGCAGAAAATTTCAGTATTTCCGATGCCCAGGAAATCAAGCAGATTGAATCGGTAACCAACCACGATGTAAAAGCAGTTGAATATTTTTTAAAGGAACAGTTAGACAAAGCAGGCATCCCCGAACTCAAAGAATGGATCCATTTCGGGCTTACTTCCCAGGATATCAACAACACCTCTATCCCCCTTAGCTGGAAACATTGCATGGAACATGAGTACCTGCCCACGGTCATGAACCTGCAAAACAACTTATACAAGCTTGCCGCACAATGGAAAAACATTCCTTTGCTGGCACGTACACACGGTCAGCCCGCATCGCCCACACGTTTGGGAAAAGAGATCATGGTATTTGTGGAAAGACTGAATAACCAGGTAGAGCTTTTTTCCAGTATCCCTTATTCTGCCAAATTTGGCGGCGCTACCGGCAACTTTAATGCGCATCAGGTAGCTTATCCCAAAAAGAACTGGGTAAGCCTGGCTGATGGATTTGTGGAAGGTACGCTGGGTCTCCAGCGTATGCAGTTTACCACGCAGATAGAGCATTACGATAACCTGGCCGCACATTTTGATGCGATCAAACGCATTAATAATATACTTGTTGACCTGTGCAGAGATATCTGGACCTATATCAGCATGGATTACTTTACACAAAAAACAAAAAAAGGCGAAGTGGGCTCCTCGGCTATGCCACATAAAGTAAACCCCATAGATTTTGAAAATGCGGAAGGCAACCTGGGTATGGCCAATGCCCTGCTCGAACACCTTTCTGCCAAACTGCCGCTGAGCCGCCTGCAGCGCGACCTGACTGATTCGACCGTGTTACGGAATATCGGGGTGCCTATTGCACATACCCTTATCGCATTCCGGTCACTCGAAAAAGGATTGGGCAAATTAGTGCTGAATGAAGCAAGGATCAAAGCAGACCTTGAAAATAACTGGGCCGTAGTGGCCGAAGCGATCCAGACTATTTTGCGCCGTGAGAAATATCCCAATCCATACGAAGCCTTAAAGGACCTGACCCGCGGCAATCATAGAATTGACAGGCAGGCCATCCATCGCTTTATTGGCTCCCTGAAAGTGAGCGCAGCAGTGAAAAAGGAACTGAAAGCGATCACGCCGATGAATTATGTAGGGGTTAACCCGTCGTATTAAAAAAATCAAAAGCCAAATCATGTCGAACTACTCAACCCGCCGCTCTTTTTTACAAACGATCAGCCTGGGTATCGGCACCACCATTGCCGCTACTGCCATTGCCGGAAAAAATAAATATGCCCCGCCCGGGAAAGAACAAAAAAAATTAGGTGTTGCTTTGGTAGGGCTCGGAAGCTATGCCAAAAACCAGCTCGCTGTTGGCCTGGAACAGGCGGGCAATTGTTATCTGGCAGGTATCGTTACGGGAACGCCCGATAAAGCAGCGGAATGGTCGAAGAAATACAATATTCCGGCAAAGAATATCTATAATTATCAAAACTTCGACCAGATCGCTTCCAATAAAGACATTGATATCATCTATATCGTTCTGCCCAATTCGATGCACCATGAGTTTGTATTACGCGCCGCCCGGGCAGGCAAGCATGTGATGTGTGAAAAACCAATGGCCAATTCAGTAAAGGATGCAGAAGAAATGGTGAAAGCCTGTAAAGATGCGGGTGTGCAATTGGGCATTGGTTACCGGATGCATTTTGAACCCTTTACCAGAGAAGTGATACGGCTTGCCAGGAAAAAAGAGTTTGGCCAAACCCGTTTTATCCAGACCAATTTCGGTTTCAGCATTGGCGACCCAACACAATGGCGATTAAAAAAAGATATGGCCGGCGGCGGGCCGCTGATGGATGTAGGTATCTACTGCGTTCAGGCATCCCGTTATGTAACCGGTGCCGAACCGCTTTGGGTAACGGCACAATTCGGACCCATTACAGATAAAGAACGTTTTACGACCGTTGAAGAATCCGTTTCCTGGCAAATGCAGTTCCCGGGAGATACCATGGTTAATGGATTTACTTCTTACAAATCCAATATCGAACAATTGTATGTGTCGGCTGATAGTGGCTGGATGCAGCTTGGCCCGGCCTATAGTTATGGACCTATCAAGGGCAGAACCAGCCAGGGAGAAATGAACCAGCCTGTTGTACACCACCAAACTGTAATGCTGCAGGCGATCTGCAAAGAATTTATGGACACCGGCAAATTTCCCACGCATATCAATGGCGATGAAGGGGTAAGGGATACTAAAATACTGATGGCTATCTATGAAGCGGCCAAAACAGGCAAAAGAATACCCCTTGTATAACCCATCAGTACTTTAACAGCGCATATCCTTTTAACTGGTAGGTTGTTAGTGTAGTGATCGCCGATAGCGCCACGTCTACTTCCGGTACAATTGTTTTGGGATCGATATCTCTTTTGATCACCGATTGTCCGCATACAAATACCTTAACGCCACCTTCTTTCAACGCAGTAAACAAAGCGCTGTTGGGATTGGCCATATTAAATTTCTTCCGGTAAGTTTCATCATTTACCACGTATTGCGCCGCCGGGCCGTGGATCACCATTACCACATGCAGTTTAGCGGCAGGCACCCCGCCTAATGCATGCAGGTTAACCACAGCGGCCACTTTCTCAAAGAACTCATGCACCAATTCAGGTTTCGGATTGTCAGTACTCACTTCCACTACGATCTTATAATCCAATTTCGGATCAGGCTTCTCAACCGCATATGGTACTTCACTAACGGTGCCAAAATTTTTGATCACAGGATTCACTTTATGCTGCGCAGTGGCCAATATCATCGTGATACAGCCAAGCAGTACGAAAACGATTCTTTTCATAAAACATCAGGGTTTATCAAAACAAGATAAGATTATTCCATCCTGTTCTGAACAACTCTGCAACGCATGTTGAAAAAAACCGGCCGGTCATACCTGCTCATCTTCTTCTTTTCAGTACTTTCATAGTAACCATCACTACTGTCATGAACCGTTTCCTTCGTTGCTGTTTTCCCGCACTGTTACTGATCTCTCTTCAACCATTTGCACAGAATGGGAAATCCACGGATCCATATTATCAAACCAGCGAAGTACAACCGGTAATGGTTCAGTATGATGCAGATCGTGGCGTACTGAGCCGTTTTTATACTGTTATCAATTCGCCCGAGAGAAGGGAAAGGTTCCGCAAACTCTATAATGACTACCTCAAACAATTGCTGCAACTGGATTTCGACAAAATGAAGACCAGCGGCAAAGTGGATTATATTCTTTTCAAAAGACAAATTGATAACGAGTTACGCATACTCGATACTGAAGAGAAAGAATATATGGCAACCTATAAGTACACAAGCTTTGGCGAGCCTGTTTACCAGCTTGAAAAATTACGCCGCCGCGGAACCAGTATGAATGGTGAAGAAGTGGCCGCCAAACTAAAAGTATTGCAACAGCAGTTGTTGCTGGCCACCGCTTCTGTAGAACAGGAACCGATTATGGACATGCCGCTTGCCCTACGCGCGGAAGGAACCGTGAGGGGATTGAGATCGGCCCTGAAAAGTGTGTATGATTTTTACTATGGCTATGATCCCCAGTTCACCAAACTGGTGCCGGAGCCTTACCGTATGGTAGATAGTTTATTAGGCGCCTACGGCCCTCAGTTACGTAACAAAGGGAACAAAGCCACGCTGCAAAAAGATGATGGCAGTGGGATCGTTGGTAACCCGATCGGGAGAGAGGAACTGATCAGGCAATTAAGATACGAAATGATCCCTTATTCACCGGAGGACCTCATCGGCATCGCCAACAAAGAGTTTGCCTGGTGCGATGCCGAAATGCTCAAGGCTTCCCGCGAAATGGGCTTTGGTGATAACTGGAAAGCGGCGCTTGAAAAAGTAAAGAACAGTTATGTGCCAGAAGGAAAACAGCCTGAGATGATCCTCGGGTTGTATAACGAATCTGTCGAATTTCTGAAAAAAAATGACCTCGTTACCATCCCGCCATTGGCGGAAGAAACCTGGCGGATGACGATGATGTCGCCAAGACAACAACTCGTGAGCCCTTTCTTTTTGGGAGGAGAGGTTTTACAGATTGCTTATCCCACCAATACCATGGATTCGGCCCTGCGGATGATGAGCATGCGGGGCAATAACCCACATTTTTCAAGGGCCACCGTTCACCACGAACTGATAGCCGGTCATGAATTACAGGGCTATATGAACGAACGTTTTAAACCCTACCGTAATTTCAGGACCCCTTTCTGGACAGAGGGATGGTCACTTTACTGGGAATTTATTTTATGGGACGCTAAATTTCCCAAATCGCCGGAGGACCGCATCGGTATGCTGTTCTGGCGCATGCATCGTTGTGCCAGGATCATCTTCTCACTTAACTATCATCTCGGTAACTGGAAGCCGCAGCAATGCATTGACTTCCTGGTTGACAGGGTTGGCCATGAAAGAGCCAATGCCGAGGGCGAGGTGAGGCGTTCCTTTACGGCTAACTACGGCCCTTTATACCAGCTGGCTTATATGACCGGCGCATTCCAGTTCTATGCATTAAAGAAAGAAGTGGTTGATAAAGGCAAAATGACCTATAAGCAGTTTCATGATGCCATACTGAAAGAAAATAATATGCCAGTAGAAATGGTAAGGGCCATTATTACCAACCAGCCATTGAAAAGAGATTTTGTTACCACCTGGAGATTTTATGATAAATAGCCCCAATCTGAAGAATGGGGCAAACGGAATTCTGAAGAATGGGGCAAGGGGGTTCAGGCGATCCTGACCACTTTGCCGGGATAGCGCTCGGCAAAATTGCGTATCATGGAACGCAGTACTTCGTTCTCCGGATATTCAACCAGT